>NZ_JACKZK010000016.1:0-162750 GCF_014230245.1 Pseudomonas sp. MSSRFD41
GACCTTCGCCCTGTTCGATGCCGTCGACGAACAGTGGCTGCAGTGGGCGCCGAAGATTTCCCTCAAGGAAGCCGCGCAGTGAGCGCACCTGTATATGCAATATCAATCCAAAAGGAGACAGCTGATGTCCAGGCGACTGTTCTGTGCCGCACTATTCACCGCCAGCATGTGCTTTACCGTGCAAGCACAGGAGCCTTTGCCTTCGGTCCAGGAGGTGATGAGCGAAAACAAGGAGAAGATCAAGAACCAGATCGAGTCCCTCAATTACAAGCGTAAGCGCATGGTGGAAGCCAACATGGGGCTCGATAGCGAGCAGGCCGAGACGTTCTGGCCAATCTACGGCCGCTATCGCAGCGAGATGGATGGCTTGAGCAAGGAGTCGTTCCAATTGCTGGTGGAGTACGCACGGGCATATGGCTCCGGTGCGGTCACCAACGATGACGCGGCGGGAATGATCAAGACCTATAAGGCCTTACAGGGTAAACAGCACAAGGTGCTATTTCGCTACATTGATCAGATATCGGTACGAATGTCGCCGGTGATCGCCATGCGCTTCCTGCAAATCGAGGCCCAGCTGGATGCGATGGAAGTGTTACACACCGGGAACCGCATACCGTTGATCAAGTAGGAAGCGCGCTATAGGTCGGCTGAAGCGATCCAGCCGACCTATTTCACGAGCACCTGACTACCTTTAGAATTTGGTTATTACTCCTTTATACGAGTGTTTGTATATCGCTGTGATAACAAGCTTTGGAAAATATTTGGGGTGAGCGTGAATAAGGCATCTCGTTTAGATACCACAACTCTTCCGGGGCTTCGGTAAGTGAGAGTAGCAGGTCGCCCGAAGGCGACCGTAGACTATGCCGCCACTAAATGTCTGGCCAGGGCCATTTCAACCGAGTCTCCATCTTGGTTCAAAGAGTCCAATCCTGATTCCGGCACATCCCCTGACGTGCTTTGTGCTACTGCGATCTTCTTGGCCATAAGCTGCAGGCAGGTAATCTGCGAGCTGCCGGTATAGCCCAAAAAAATCACGCGCACTGGGTGTTTCTGCCCGATACGCCAAGACCGTCGTGCTGCTTGCTGTAGGGTGTAAACGTTGTATCCCGTCTGCAGAAACACGATGGTTGGAAAATCAAGCAAGTCCAGCCCGGTCTTGACCAGCTCCGGGTTGGTGATCAGCACATCAATGCCACGGTCGACCTGATCGAGGATCCAGTCTTCACGGCGCCAGGTGTCAACGCTGGCTCGTAGTACCGCCACCTTGAGACCGGCCTGCTCGAGGACCCTCTTCAGCCTGGACGTTGTGTCGCGTGTTCCGCTGTAGACGGTGTAGGCGAGGACCTTGCGGCCTTTCGCTTTCTCCTCGATGCAAAGGCTTAACAAAGCCTGCTCCTTAGGCATCATCTGCTCGTCGTTGAAAATCGCCGGCACGAAGGCCAGGCTATCGCGAGTGCGTGGGTGCTTGACCATCTCCGATCGGAAGCAGCAGTCTGGCCAGGCCAGCAGCACATTGAGGACTACGCCCAGAAGGGTAGTGTCTCGTCGTGCAAGGGCTTGTCTAAGCTCCGCTGTCAGCTTGGAGGCCAGGCTCTGGTAGGCGGATGCCTGACCAGGCGCCATTAGTACATCGATAAACTCCTCGTTGTAGGTGGGTAGGATGTTCCCGCCGATGTCTTTCAGCTTGAGGAACACGGTGAAGGGCAGTACGAAGCGGTGGATGCCTTTCGGGCCGAAGCCCGGGGCTTTCACTGTTCGAACTGAGAGCTTCTTGCCTTTGGCTGTCTTGTGCGAATCTCCATCGTGCTCGGTATAGATGTCTTTCAGGACCCCGTGATCGCGCATGAACGCCATAGCCGCGGGCGCCGTGCTGCCACGGGCGTTAGGCCGATAGCCGTCCTCGATCATTCGGCGGGTCAGAATACGGAACAGAAGGTAGAACAGGTCGTCGGCGTAGCCGCCCATGAGCGTCCCGGTCAACAGCACGGTTTTGCGTGCCTTTGCCGCGAGAACACCCATAGCTTGGCCCTGGGCCGATCCGCTGTTCTTGTACTCATGCCCCTCATCGACAACCAGTAGGTCGAAGAACCCATCCGGTAGGTAGCGCTTGATGAACTCTGTTGGTTGATAGCCGCCTTCGCCGAACCCGAATTCGATGTTGGCCATCGCTCGCTCCATGCGCTTGGCCTGGCGATCGCTGAAGATGAAGTTGCCCTTGGTGTCCATTAGGTTGATGAACTCGGAAACGTTGTCAACCAACATCGAGGCCAGAAAGTCTTCGCCAAAGTCATTGAGTAGCCGCTCTGCCCGGACTGGGCCGATCGTGGGTATACGGCACATCGATTTCAGAATCGTTGAGCGCCGGTCGCCGCCATCTGCTTTACCCGGGCGCATGAGTGTCCAGAGAGCCGCATTGCAGGCGTTGCAGTTGCGGCGGCGATCACCACGTTCGAACTCGTCCACGGTAACCAGGTTGCCCTCCAGGTCCTCGAGGACATGGCCGCAATCTGGGCAAGCAGCGAGTCGCTGTCCGCCGGCAGCGCGCCTTTTAGAGCAGGCGAGCCGCCAGTGAAACCCCATGCGCATCCGCACGCGACCGAGGATGAAGAACTCCTGGCGACCGTCATAGGTTTGCCCCAACTGCTCACGCAGCTTGAGCAGTTTGATCAGCGTATCGGGGCCATTCAATACCCACACACGGGCATCAGGGATGGTCTCTAGGATCTCACGGCGCCATTTGTAGACCAGGTGAGGTGGGGAAATGACGAGAGTTCGACGATAGCCTGCTGAGTGCATAACGGCAGCAACAGCGATGGCCATCATCGTTTTCCCGGTACCCATCTCGGCGTTGATGATCGCGGCCTGCTCATTGCGATCGAGTAGCAGTGCTGCAATGGCTTGGACGACATCAGCCTGGGCCGCAAATGGCTTGCGCTTGAGGTTGTCCATTACTGCCTGGCGCTGTTCGTGAGCAATCCCGGTGTAAACAGGAGGGTTGGAGCGGTTCAACGACTCAAGGAGTTCATCACCAAATTCATCGATGAAATCGGTGAGGTTGATGTTCAGGGGGGAAGTAGCCAGTGGCTGAGTTAAAGCGTTCATGTGCATCTCCTGCAGGTGAAAAGCAGGGCATGCACGACCCCTACGGGTAGCGGCATACCCTGCGGGTTGGTTTGGGAGTTATGGACGGGGTTTAGTAATCGCTGGGGAGCAGCAAAGTTGTGTAACTGCGATCCGCTTCGGTGATGATCCAGAGCTTGGTTTCACCGCCGGCATCGATGTCGTAGCTGGAGAACAGCCTGTCACCGTGTACCAGCGCGTTCTGATTCGAAGTCCGGTCGTCATCGCATAGTTCCCCCCAGTCGCCGGACAGATGACGTCTGAGGAATTGGGTAGGATCGAGGTATTCAGTTTCCACCAGGTGGCTGAGAGTGGAGGTCATTACGATCCGGCCCGGATTGAAAAGCGGTCCTGCTGCTCGTTCTTCAGGCACAGATGCTTCGTCATTGGTCCCTGCCGAAGAGCTGATGGTCAGCACTCGGCCAAGATTCACTGACGAAGGCGTCATGTCCCACGCTCGGATGATTGGGATAAATCGATCGGTGAGGATCCTGACCTCTGTGACGTTGCCTTTCTCATCCTCGGTGAATTCGGTCTTGCGCACCTTGTCCTTGTAGGTGTCACCCTTCACGACCAAGGTACGCCCAGACTTCGAGCGTACAACGCCTGAGATTGCGCCGGCCGCTAGGGCTAGTGCCAGGTGCCAGCGCGAGAGTTCACGGACTGGCGGCCTGAGTTGTAGGCCGATTTGCCCGAAGTGCAGGTTGAAATCAGGCCAAAGGCCTCGCAGTCGCTGTATCTCGGATGCGAACTGCGTAGGCTCCAACGTGACACGGTAGAAGTGTTCCAGCTCGTTTGCAGATGATGGGATCAGGTACGATTCCCATGGCCATGAGGCCGGTATTAGTTCCGCCTGTTCCTGACCTGCGCCGATTGCCTGCAGTTGAGACTTCACCTGGTTAACGTGAGTCCTGGCCAGATCCTGCCGGCGCACTCGGATGCCGAAGATCACTACCTGCTTGAATGTGGGGTCCGCAGCGTTGTAAATGCGCAGGCTGGCAAAGTGGTTGCTGAGCCATCCTGATAGTTCGTCGTCAAGCACATAGTGCGGAACGATCAACACCATCACCCCACCGTACTGCAGGAGGGGAAGGCTGCGCTGGTAGAACGCTTTTTCCAGACGCCGCCGGCCGGTGCCCTGGTACTGCGAGGCACCGGAGTGATCCGCGACCAGATCGCCGTAGGGTGGGTTGAGCCAGAGCAAGCCGAACGACTGTCGGCTGATCAGGGTGTCGAAGAGATCGCTGTGCAGCACTCGATCGAGTAGGCCTCGAGCATGGTCTGCGCGCTCGGCATCGTATTCGACGGCGAATGCTTGGACCTGGTCGCGACCGAGCAGATGAGCTGCTTCAGCCAGCGCTACACCTTCACCGCCACAGGGGTCGAAGATTCTCATTTTTCCGGATTGAGCTTGAACGAGCGCCTGCAGAGCGCGCTCGAGGGTGACTTCGTCGGTTGGATAGTAGCCATTGCGAGCAAAGTTTCGTGCAAGGCGGGGAAACATTAGGGCCATGATGGTTCCTTGAGTGAGAGAGCTCAGGCCTGCGCCTGAGCTTCGGTTGTTAGGTGACCTTGGCGAATGAGGTCGCCAAGTTGCGGCTCGAGGACGTCGAGCTGGAGAGCAAGCCGCCAGGCGCTGACGTTGCCGATCGCGCCAGGTAGAGCCGTCAGCATCTGCTGCTGGGTGAGGACGTCCATCACCGGCTCACGCCAGTGTGGGAGTAGGGGAAGCGGGCATGTCTCCATGACCAGCGGCCACAGCCGAAGCTGGGGATCCTGGTCGCGCTCCAGGAGCGCAAAGGCAAAGTGATTGGCCTGGTCGGGCGCCGAGGCTCGTCGATCGAAAAGCCAGAGGTGCAACATGCTGCCGAATAAGGTCCCGCGGAACTGCCGCGTTGTGCGCTTTTCAAGCATGTCATGGTTGGGAAATACGGGAATGCTTCGACCGTCCATGAGGATGTGAAACTGGTCGAGACCATTCTCATCCCGTCCGAGCGTGAGCCTGGCCAGGAACTCCTGCAATGCGGTGTCGCGGCCCCAGGCCGACATGAAGACTAGATTGCGTTGCTCATCGCAGACGCAAGCATCGACATACAGGTCAGGGCATTCCTCAATTTGATACAGCGAAGTGGAACGCATGTTTGCCTCCAGAGAGGAGGCGCACTCCCAAGGGGCGTGAACGCCCCCTGGGGTGAGTGGTGGTAGAGGTTTACTGGAATGTTCCGGTGCTTGGGTCGAACGCGGTTGCAGTTGTCTGTCGAAGCGGTCCTTGACCCTGATGAAAAATCTGAATCAGGTATTGGCTACGCAGCTCTACAGCAGCTTCGGCCTGTTCTAAGGACAAGCCGAGTTCTTCGATAAAAAAGTCGACCAATTCCTCGTTTGTTGCCGAGTCGTTGTTGGACAACTCTTCTTCAATATTTGAAAGGGTTTGTTCGCTCAGATTGCTGAACAGTGGGTTCATTGGGTTGCTCCTGATTGAAATGAGGAGCCCCCTGAGGAGGCCCTTCAGGGTGTGGTTGAACAGCGATGAAAAAAGAAGTGATAGACCTAGAGGCTCAAGCCGCTTTCCGGGTCCAGGTTTGGGTTTTGAAATCCATGATGTAACCGAGTTGCTCCATACGGGCGCATTGAGCTCGTAGGCGCTTTCGGTCGACGGTGGTGTCGAGCTTCACTGTTCCTGTCAGTGGCCAAACAGTGCCGAACAAATCCGCATCGGTTGCTGTGTCGATTGTTGCCGCAGGAGTTTTGGGCACCATTCCGAATGGTTCATCCGACGCGAGAGCGCCGTTAGATGTTTTTTGAGTCGCGGGTTCAGAAACCGGTGGGGACGCAAGGGGTGTCGCCGTTTCCTCCTCCAACGGATCGGGAACGTTCGTCGACAGTTGCTCCTCATCTTCTTCGCTGAGTGTCGTTACTTCATCGAGGGTCATTCCTTCGAGTTCGGCCCTGATCTCCACGACCAGCCGCCCACCATGTGAGTAGTACGAAGGGCGGATCTGCTTGATAGCAAAGTCGCCCTGGTACTTACCCTCCTGGTATTGATCAAGCAGGGCATCCTTGATGGTGAACTCACCGATTGACGTAGCAAGACGTCCAACGTTGAAGAGGCCAAGCCGGCCGGAGACAGTACGAATGGCCAGTTGGCCTTTGATAGTGATCATAGGGACTCCCCGAAATGCCAGAGGAGCACCTGCGGGTGCTCCCGCGAGGGTGGTTAAAGAAAAGAACCTAGAAGACCGGCAATCCTTCTAATCGGCAGCCGTTGGGGTCGATGATCAGGACTCGAACATCAGCTTGCCCTGCCAAAGTGAGTACACGAATGAACTCCTCGGGAAAACCTTCTTCTGCCTGTTGGGCCTGCAGTGTTGAAAGACCGAAACCCTCAATTGCATTCAGGTGTTTGTCCGTCCAGGGAGTGCCGATTAGTTTGAAGCCAACAGCATCGCTATCTGGAAGGGCAAAGCACTCGAACATGAGTTGAGTCGTATCTGCGTGTTCTACGAGGTGCCGAAGTTCGTCCCATTCCTCATCAGGCAAATGGGCAGATGTAACCTCGAAAACGCGGCTGTAAAAGCCGGTTTCGAAGGACAACTGGTTGATCAGTACCTGTGCAATTTCAGCGGAACCAAAATCACAGATCTGCTGTGAGGTGCCATTGTTTTCTCCGTGCAATGAGTAAACCACGGTATGGATAAAGCCCTGGTTCGTCAGGGCCTCGGTTTCGGCTGAGGACGGACCGTTAATGGCAGCAGCATGAGTATCGTTGTACACGCACTCTTTACCGATAATCTGCCAGTCTTGGAGCGATTCCTGATGGCTGATGAGTGATCGATAACAAGGCTCATAGACCTCGCCAGATATGTCAGGGGTGATCATCAGTTCACGGGTAAGGAGGAAATTTTGGTAACCACGGAAGAAGGGGTTTGATCGGGAGTGGGTCATGAGACGTCCTCTAAGGGAGGAGTCGCCCAGAGGGCGGCCCCTCTGGGTGGTGTGAAGTGAAAGGCAAGCTGTTGGTTCAGACTTGCTGGAGCTCGATTGAGATGTATGGCGACTCCCCAGCTGGGAAGTTGACTTGCAGCGAAAGCGGGATCCAGTCGCGTGTGCGTCCAGAACTCCGTTTTGCATAAACCCCGAATGAGATCGGAGAGGCGTGCTGGTGCAGCTTTAGCTCTTGCCACGCAGCTTGAACAACGCTTGCTAGGCGCTGGCTCATTTCAGCAACCCGTAATGGGTTTTTTAGGTAAACCGCACGCATCCAAGCGGCGTTGTCCAGTATTACAGGGTAGGTGTGATAGGCGACTGGTGATGCAGTGGAAGGTGACATGCGAGGTCTCCATGGAGCGAGGCCTCGTCCGCGAGGATGAGATCCTCGCAGGTAGGTAAAGTTGAAACACTCCACCGACCAACTGGCCGATGCGATCGCGCTTCCGAGTGCTATGCGATCTTTGGTTTGGGTTAACGCAGTGCGCCGGAGCCTTAAACCCTGGCTCCTTTGGAGGCGCTGTCGACGACAGCGAACCAATCCGGAATGGGTGGCGCGACGAGATCGTCGTGCCAGGTGACGCGGTGATGCAGAGGATCAGTCATGGATGGGGCAAGGATGGCCAAGGGAATTTGCACAAAGAGAGCAGCGAGCTATTTTTGCGCCATAAGCGGCAGATTCCCAGCCTAGTACCCAAGCGTTCTTGAGGTCAGGCACCGACGTTAGTAAAACGGGGGGCAGGTGACTGCCGATCCGGTAGGAACTATGGCCTAGGGCTTCCGCGTCAATCAGCCCTTGTAGGAGATCCTCTTCGGATCCGACAATGACAGCTTTTTCGTAATCGGTACGGGCATTCAGCGCAAGAGTAAAAGCCTGAGTGTTTTGATGCATGGTGATTCTCCTGAGAAAGAAGGTCACCAGCCCGAAGGTTGATGATCCCGTCGGGTGATGCAGTGAATGTGAGCTAGCTCTTGAGAATTACCCCCAAGAGCTAATGTTGGAATAGGGAGAGTTAGCGCTAGAACGGCATGTCTTAGTAAATATCGTCCATCAAGGTAAGAGCGGCCTTTTTTGCAAGGAGGTGGTGCTGGCTGTCCAGCTTGATGCCTTGCTGTGCAGCTACTCGCTTGAACAACTCGTCATGAGGGAACTGATAGGAAGCCGCTTGCTTATGCAATGAGTTGAGCAGGTGAGCCTCGTATATTTCGAAGTACAGGCCACAAGCATGCATTGCCTCTTCTTGGAATTCCTCAATCTGTTCGGCAAATCGCTGCTCGAGGATGTCGAGACGCAGAAAGGAATTCGAGACAAAGGGGTTAGTGACGAAAACTTGACCAGCGAAGATCTGAGTGGCTTGAGACATGGTGATTCTCCTGAGAAAGAGGGTCACCAGCCCAACGGGCGATGAGCCCGTAGAGGGTATTGATAAGTTAACCGGCCAGCGTATAACCGACCTTGGGCGGTACCGGGATTTTCCTACCGCGTTGGAAGCACATAGTTCAGGCCATCGCGCAAGCAGAGTGCCTGGTCCTCGTAACGGTTGGAGCGTTGCAGAACTTGTCCGCAAGCGTCGGTGAGCTGCCAATAGCATTCGCCCGATTCTAGTTCGTCTACCAATATTGCAAGCAGTTGGGGGCCAACCACCAAAAGCTCAAGTTGTTGAGTGCCAACTTGCACGCTGTAAGACAGCTCAAAGCCATCTAACTCGTTCTCGTCGATACACATGGGCTTTTCCTTGGTTAAATAGCGGTGCTTCGATTAGGGGAAGTAGGAGCTAAGAATTAAGCGATAAACGAATGCTCTTGTGTCTCGTTTTTATTGTGAAAGTAATGACCTACAAGGCCAATCAGGGAGAAGCTCATCAGCACCAGGTCTCCGAGAACTACGCTGGCGGCGAATGCGATGAGGTTTAACTTGAACATTGTGTTCATAGACAATTCCTTTTGTAAGAACAAAGGCGCCTGAGGCGGCGCCTTGATTTGAAGTTGCCGAAAGTTATGCGGCGTTTTGTTGAGCATTTCCAGAGGCATCGGAATCAGCAGCGTCTTTGGGTTCGGCTTCGCGGACGTTTTCACTATTGTCTTTGGGTTTGGCTTCGTAGACGGTTTCACCATCAACTTTGATCCATCCCAAAAATAGCAGCCGGCCTTTGAGGCTTGCACCAGACTGACCCTTTTTTTCACCTTTATCGTAAGTGAACGAGTCTGCCCAGATATCACCGATGCGGAAAGAGACAAGGACTTTCTTACCAGCTTCGACCGCTTCTTTGCAGCGGCTGACGAGTTTGGTCGCTTCGGTACCGACGACATTGCAGTCGATGTAAGAATACTCGACAGCATCGCTGGCTCCATGAAGAGCGGCGATGGTTGTAGCGATGAAGGGGTTGCCTTTACGTGGCGTTACTTCGCGGATACGGTTCAGGTAGCCGATGCCAGTGGTGTGCAGGTCAAAGTATTTAGTGTCATTGCTCATGGTGAATCTCCTATTTCGGTTGAAAGCGGAGAAACACTTCGCCCATGGGGGAAAGTATTCCCCGCGAGGGTTAGAGCTCGGGATGGTGGGTATGCTGATGTAGCTTAGTTTGGCTGCTTCCATCAATCATTGCTGACTGATTGATCGCGCTTCCGGAAGCTTGGCGATCTTGGGTTAATCAACACCTGTGAAGGTGGGCAGTCTTTCAGATCATGACTGCTCGGGCTTGAGTTACTGACGACGTCAGCAGCACACGCCTACAAGAATGGAAACGGAATATTCGCTTGTCAAGCCCCCAGAAAGAAAAAGCCCTCCGGGTGGAGGGCTTGGTCTGAGAATTAATGGGCACGAAGCAATTTTTGGCACTTACGTTTTACGTTCGGCCAGTCGGCCCACACAGCCATGCTTACGCAAACAAGCAGCAGGCCAGTCAGCATGATGAGGCCAAAGGTTGTCTGGCTCATGTCAGTCCTCCGGAGTGAGGCAAATGCCTGTGATCCAGATTACAACACCTACAACAAGCGCGAAAGCCGTTAGCAGGCGATGATCACTGAGGAAGATACCTACGATGCCAGCGGCGACGGAGGTGGTGCCGATCTTGCGAAGGTCATCTGCAATCACAGCTCTTTTTTTGTTGACCATAGCTTTCCTTAGATCGCCAGGCCTTCACCCTGCCAGGTGAGGTGCCTGGCATGAGAGGGAGTGGATTTACAGCGGTGCTACTGGGGCTATGAGTTCATCCAGGGAGCCAAGGAGCGGCTTTTTAGGTTTCGCCGGTTTACGTGTACGACGTTTCGCCGGGGCAGCAGGCTTGGTATTGCTATCAAACCACTGATTCAGGTCTACGCCGCGGCGAGCGAGCGTAGGCACACGACTGAGCTCCTCCCAGTCATTGCGAGTATCAAATGCAGCTGCCACGACGGTAGCTGTGGGTATGGAGTGAACAAATTCAGCTTGTGAGGGACCTTTTAGCGCACGCAGGAACACTCTGGTGAGAGTGCCGAGCGCATAGCCAATACGGAAGTAAGACGACGGTGAAGGCATATCATTCATAGTGCTTCTCCTGCGGTTGAAATGCGGAGAAACACTGACCCTACTGGGGAGTGAATTCCCCGCTGGGTGTGTTTTGAATGAGCTGTAAGAAAAGGCAGAGAAGCACTACGCCCTACAGGGACGTGGTTCCCTGCGGGATTTGCGGAAGGGGCTTCTATCGACTGCAGTCGATTGATCGTACTACCAGAAGCTGAACGACCTTTGGGCATGTTGCTGACGACGTCAGCAGATCACATCCTAATAATCAGAGTGGGAGCGGGTTGTGTCAAGCGGGGGGAGATATGGAGGGCTGATGGGGAAAAGGGGAAGGCCGGCTGGAGCCGCCGTTCGAGGCAGGTCCAGCCGTGTCTAGAAAAAAGGTTGAAGGAGCCACCTGTGTTGGAATCGTCGATCCCTGGGCTTTGATCGCCTCGATTCTCTCCACCTGACCATTTTCGTGGCTTTGGCCAGCAAACGTGGGGCACGCATCCGCGCACAAAAGGAGCCCAGCTTTTCGCCGGCGGGCCACCGGCAGTGAAGAACTACACCCAAATAGGGGAAAAAAGGATGGGCCACCTTACCAAAGTGGCCCTTCGATTAGATATGCACCGAACCCTTTCAAACTCTATGTGCCTGTGAACTCGATCACGAGTTAGACGGCTGCGCGACTAGGAGAGCAGGGAGACACAGGGAGAGTTACAGGATCCACACGTCCTTCCCGGAGCTAAACGTGCTTAGGTTTGGTGTTGAAGCGAACCGCAACACCTGGGCGCTACTGATGACCGTCAGTAGCCAGCGGGGTTGAACCAATATTGATGTCATTATGTTGTCGGACTTACGCATATGCAAGCGAGGGGCCACCTGTTTCACATGATTGTAGTCAATTGACCGCCACTACTGCTCCCTCGGGAACTGCTAAGGGAATGGTGATTGAGGTTTGTCCGGACGATGGTGAAATCAGGAGGCCGGCACGGTTCACTCCTACGGTTGTCGACTGAGTTCGTTCAAAAAGCGTTGCAGAAAGCCCAACTGGTGCAGAATCTGCGATGAACGTGTAACTCTGGCCCATGGCCAGATAGGCACTGACACCTGAGGGCTTCACAAACCACGATGGTAGATTCAGTAGCCCATCTTGGGGGATACCGGAGTACCCGGGATTTTTTTGGGCATACTCGGCTACAGCGGACCGATATACGAGCATGTTCCGGCTCAAAGAGTCCAAATCCGCCTGATCTGAAAGCATTGTTGAGTTATTTTGGTACCGTACAGACAGACTGGTGACCAGCAGAAGCACTGTGAAAACCGCCCAATAGAACCACATGATTTGATCCTCAGTTAGCAATCCCAAGAGTGTGTTCGACCTAGGCCTGATCGTCCTTTAGACACTTATAGGTAGAGGCACACGTGCCCGGGCGAGTTAGTTTATGGACAGCGAGACTGTAGCCAGTTGATTGGATAGTTATTACCTATCATGTAGCCCAGCAGGACTCGCTTGTTGGAGGAGAAAACCTGGTAGTAAGCATTCGTATCGGAGATCTGTATGAGGGCAGCCGATACCCAGCCGGCCACAGCAGTAAAAGTCGATCCATATGAGAATCGGTACTCACAAAGAGGATTGAATGGAGAAGCATCTGACAAGGGTACAGGCTCCCATCCGTTCTGTTTCTTCCACACCCCGGATTGGCAAGATAGTGTGAGGCCGGCTGAGTTCTTAGCTATGAGCTTGTTGTCGCTGCAGGCATCACCCTCTTTAGCAAGCCCCCCGATCGACAGGTATTCGTTCGTTGCGAGCCGGCCGCTTGCTGTGATCGTGCTCGAGGAGGTGACCTTGCCAGCGGCTACTTCACCTCCTGTGGCGAGTCCCTTGTTGTTGAAAATGCGCACGTAGTCAGCGTCAGACTGGTAGATGCCGCCTCCCCATTTTTCGCTGTACCAGCCGGTATCCCCGCGGGTCCTGAACCAGCCTCCCGTGTAGGTTTCTCCAGACACGTTCGCCGTTGTTGCATTGAGAGTGCCCGTGTTGTTGATGTCGTTGCCGCCCATGTCGATGTGGGTATTCATCCTGTTGAGTTCAGGCCGATTAGGTACTGCGTTTCGGTACAAGTAGTCGTTGGCCAGATCACCGTCCATTAAAAATAGCGCGCTGGCTGTATGGCCTGGACCAGGATTGATGGCGTAGTTGCTCAGTGCGAGCTGCCATCCACCCCTAACCCCTTGGATGACATTCGGCGAGGTCGAGGAGATAAAACCGCCAGGGCCGCCCAGATGCTCAGCCATGCTCCGGATCCCGAGCTCTGGAATTACCTGGCCACCGATTGATAGTGCGATGACTTCTAGCTGATTGGGATTTGGCTTGCGGGCCAGCCCGACAATGGTCTGGCCGAAGCTATTCGAATCAGTGAACCCCGCTGGCAAGTATTTTGTATTGATGAGCATCGGGACGGTGATTTGCACCGGGGCTGTCGCCGTCGCGTTGGCCAGGACGGTGCTGTAATTGTCTTTGACGTATTTGCTGAGGGCTTGGGCGATGGTCTTTTGCTTATTTGCGGCTATTTCATAATCTTGCGAATCCTGTTGCCTGATGATCAGACCTGTCGCAAGTGTCGTCATCAGCGCTAGCACCACCAGCGCCATCACTGCATCAATGGTCAGCATCCCTGCTTGCTTGCGTTTACTACTGGTCATTCCAGAGGCTCCTCGCAGCCTGGCTCGCTATGTCTTGCTCGAGCATCTGCATCTTGTCTGATCGGATCTTTTCTCTAATCCCGTTACTTTCGCTGGAGGCCAAGGAGAGACACTGCAGCTTGAGACGTTTGAATCCACTGCCGTCTTTCAGCAGCGTTTGATGAATGACGGCGATGAGCCCTTGAGCAAGTATCTGGAGCGCGTTCGGCAGCACTGGTTGGGCCAGCACGGCGAGACGCTCTATCCCCTGAATCACAGAGCCTGAATGCCCTGTACAGATGATGAAGTGCCCGTTGATCGATGCCTGCACAACCTGTGCAGCTGGAGGGGTGTCTCGAACCTCACCGACAAGGATCATCTCGGCCCTGGTGCGAAGTGCCCGGATGAGTGCCTCCTCATAACCACCCTGGCGGCGCGAAACCGGAACCTGCACACACCTGCCTTCTCCATGCACGCCGTGCAACAGAGGCTCTGGAGGATCCTCGATCGTGAGAGCCATACCACCCCATTTTTCGAGACGTGCCTTGACCAGCGAAGCGGCACTTGATGTCTTGCCCGATCCCATCTCTCCGCAGATGAAAATGAGCCCCCTAAGCGCTTGGCTTAGGAGCGTGTCGTGGAGCTCATCGGACAGCCCCAGATCATCCAATGGAAGAATTTTTACGGCTGATTTACTCAACACAAAGAGGGACTTGTTGTTGAGGTCCGATAGCTGGGTAACGCGGAAAGCAACACCCTCATGAATCAGCGAAAATTCAGGTTCCTGGGTTGCGGTGAAGTGTTCATGGCAGCGTTCACGTAGCACCTGGATCTCCTCTAACCACTCTCCTGGAGCGGGTGCCCGAGGAGGGTGGTCAGGAAGTCCCTTCACGTCAGCGAAGCCGTCTCCGAGATAGAGGTCGACGAAGGTGGCTTCAGAGATAGTGCTCATCCGGTGATCCTTCGTCCTGACTAGAAGAAGGTCCAGGCAATGGTATTGGTGTCTCCAGAGCAACTGGTTGAAGCGGTCGTGCCGAGAATCTCGCCAGCGGTAGCGGAGCCGCCATTGATCGAGGTCGTAGTCTTTTGGTCTTTTGCGACCTTTGTGGCAAGCACAATGCAAGCGTTCGCCGGCAGGTTGGTCTCGGTGATGGTGAAGGTCATGCCATTACTCACAACGGTCACAGCTCCGTTCCACTGGTTGACCAGGGTGTTGCCATTCTTGCCCATGGTGCCAATGCCCTCGAGTTTGATGAGGGATGGAACCATGTTCGCGCCGGACGTCCCGTAACCGCCTGAGCCTTTGAGTTTTTTGGTGCTTGCAACCATGGTGCTGATGTTGCTCTGCTCAATCGCTGTGTCGGAGTTGCCTAGCATTGACCAAGCGATTACCAGAATGAAGCCCAGTGCGACGGCGATCAGCATCAGCCAAAACACGCCGTCAATCGAAAGAAAACCGCCTTGTTTTTTGGGGGAACGAATAGCCATGTCATTTACCTTTTTGACTGCTTAGAAACTTGCCGAGTCCATCACGCCACGGGCCATTTCGAAGATCCCCACTACGACCAGGATCATCAAAACGCCCATGCATACCGATGAAAAAGCGATAAGAAATTTGGAGGTTGCCTCGACCTTTCGGAGGGTCTGCTCAAGCCAGCGAGATGCGAAACGCTCCATGGATTCGGCAAAACCTTTGCGCACGGCCAGCACTTCCAGGTAATGAATGGCCATGGCGTCAGGAAACTTATGGCCAGCAAGTTTCAGCGCTTGGCCGAAGTTCTTGCCGGAGCGAACGCCGTAGTGAATGGCGTCTAAGCGCTCTCGTAGCCATGGGGGTGCCCCCCGCTTGAGGATGGTCAGCGCGTCGAGCTGGTTGATGCCGCTGCGCAGCATTACTGACATGTTCATCAGAAAGATCGACCCATGAAGGACCTTGTAGATGCTCCAGGGCGGCGCGGACTCAAGCTTCAGCCGCGCTCTCTGTAAGATCCTGCTCAACTGAATCTTCCAACTAGGACTGGTTGGCTCGAGCGCAAGGCCGCAAAAGACAGGCAAGGTTAGAGTTGATGTGAGAATGACGATCACCACCGCACCCAGAATGAAGAACCCGTAATGGCTCACCAGATTTGAAAGGTGGTAGAGAAGCGCTGGTACTCCGGTCCAGGCATCTGGATCTGAGCGTTTGGTCATCGACGGCACCATCCATAGTGCAATCACGTAAAGCAATGCCCACATCAGACTCCAGGTAAGAGAAGGCATAGCAATCACCGACTGTATGAGTCGGGCAATTCGTTGACGTATCTCGATGATCCGCACACAGTCCCGGAATGCCTGAACCAGCTTGCCGGTCTCCTCACCGGTCTCAATGAGCGAGACTTCCTCGTAAGGCAGCCGGCGCCGGCAGGATTGGGCCAGGGACTTCCCTCCACGAACGGACATCGCGATCTCGGAGCAAACGATTGAAACTGGATGCAGTTCTTTACCGTCATTGCTGAAGGCTTTTTGAACTGTTTCAAGTGCTACCTCGATCGAAATACCGTCCTCGAGCACGCCCATCAGGCTCTCGTAGAACTGAATGCGCTCCTTTTTTCCAAACTGGGCAGCGTAGAACCTGGCCACCCAGTCGCGTGTGGCCTCTTTGAGACCAGTGATTAGATCCTGAAGGTGATCAAGCATGGCTGAGCTCCACCAACTGGCGGTCAAAGTCCAGAGGGCCAATCAGTGTTTCAGCATGTCGCGGATCCACTGTGCCGGCTTTGATCTTTCTAATGGCGTGATCGATCTTGGTGATGCCGCCCATCTCCTTGACCCAGTGCCGGCGAGCAGCACTCGCTCCCTTCTCGGAGAAGATCTTCATGAAAAGCAGGTCTGTCATAAGGATCTCGGCCACTACGGTGCGGCCTGCCACCCCTAGATTTTTGCAATCAGGGCACCCTGGGCCGACCAGGTTCACCTGGTCGATGATCTGGAGTTGCTCCAGTCGTTCAAGTAGGCCTTGGCTTACGCTATCGAGATGATCTCGCAGGGGCACGCAGCAGGACTGACACAGCAAAGGGAGAAGCGACTGATTGATGAGCCCCGTTGTCAGCGCTGGATCGGTCACCAGGTAATCTGGTACACCCATGTCGATAAGGCGCTGGAGTGACGCAACTGCGTTGTTGGTATGCAGTGTGCTCCAGACCAAGTGGCCGGTCATTCCGCCACTGTAAGCGGCTTGTGCGGACTCGAGATCACGAATCTCACCGTACATGAGCACGTCTGGATCAAGCCGTACCGAGTTTTTGATCCCTGCTTGCCAGCTTTCACTAGGTCCCAGCGGGGACTGGTTGGCTTTGAGTGGGTATTCGGGAGGGTCCTCGATCGTGAGGATGTGGCGCGTGCCCTCGGTTTCTTCGAAGAGGAGATTCAGGTTGATCTGCAGCGACTTCGATTTACCGGATCCGGTAGGGCCGGTGATCAGATTGACGCCGTAGGGGAGGCTGCGCAGGCGTGCATACTGAGCAATCTGTTCAGGTAGAAAACCGAGATCCTCAAGCGATGCCTTCGACTCATCGTCGTAGAGCAGACGCATCACCATCAGCGGTCCATCGACTAACGGCCGGGTCGAAAGGCGAGCACCAAATAAACCGAGGGTTTCTACAAAGCTGCGGGCAACACGGGCATCTTGTGGGATGGTCGGCTGAAAGTGATCTTTGGTGACGTCGCACATGCTGTTGTACAGCGCAGAACACAGCTCCAGTCCCACGCCGCTTTTTTCCTGGGCTGCCTCCCACAGCAAGCCGTGGATACGATAAAAGATCTTGGTGATCTCATATCCGACCACGATGTGGATGTCGCTTGCTCCTCGCTTGTGTGCGTCCGCCAAGATCCTTAGTGCATGCGCTTGGCGGACAGTATCGACTTGATCTGAACCGATGGTCTGGCTTGATGCTTGATAGATCGACTTGATATCGGTCATCGAGCAAGGCTTGATCACGTACTCGAACTGCTCATGCTCGAGCTTATCCATGAAGGCCATGACATGCGGGTCGGCCTGGTGCTGCGCTGAAATATGCAGTGTGCCGTCTTCGGTCAGGGCGCAGATCTGTCGCTGGTCGGGTTTGAGCTCGAAGCGTTCTCCCTGCGCGGTTAGCACAAGACCAGAGAACTCGGAGGAGGCCGATATCGAACTCGTCAGTGGTGGGCTTTCTAAGATCGTCATGGACGCTGCTCCCACTGAGGTATGGCCTGGCCAGGTAGTGCTGTCGGGACCGCGGACACACCTGTTGGAGCTTGGTTGGAGAAGCCCAACTGGTAGCGCTTTCCTTTGCGCTCTACGGTTACTCCATCCAGGGAGACTTGGACCACCCGGTACCCACCAGGAATCTCCCTGCCGGCCGTGGTATCGAGCTCAATCCCCCCAGCAAATAGCAACGTTGCCTGCAGCTTCTTGGACGATCCGGAAATGGTCCGAACGACTGGTAGAGCTGGCTCGCCGGGCTCGCGAAGTATTGGCGTTGGCTGCGATGTCCGCCCTTCAAGTCCACCTACTGCAGTAGACGAGGGGGTCACAGCTGCGCCGATATCTCTTTCAGCTTTGGCACGCTCGGCCTGGGCTCTGTACAGAATCGTTTCGCTTTGTACCTTGCCGAGTTCACCCACGTTGATCCCAGAGAGATCGGGTGGAGATGCGGTCGCGTAAGAGCTGGCCAGGGCAAGCAAGCCAAGTAGCCATGAGTCATTTCGCATAGAGATCTCCTTTGACAGACCACATGAGGTGGCCAGCTTTGTATTCGGTCTTGATTTCGCGCAGCCGTAGCCCCTGGCTGGGCGCATCTCCGAGTGCGTCGTATGGAAGAACGCCGCTCACAACATCAAGCTGAAATTGCTTCCACTGCGGAGGTGGTGGAGGAGGGGGAGCAGGCTGCCCTGGAAGCGCCGGTTGTTGAGGCACAACGACAGGCACTTCTTTCAGCTTGGGTTCTTGTGAGAAGCGATGCAGCCAGGTTGAGAGGTCTGCAAGCGCGTCTATGGCGTCGATCAGAGGCTCATCGCCTGCAGCCGGCAGTGAAAGGCTGAACTGAAGGGTGGCTGAGCTACCTTCATCAAAGAACGCGGGGTGATCAGAGAAATATCCTTTGCTCGCATTGATGAGTTCTGCAGCGGTGCTGTTACCCGTCCGTTTGTAAGATGCTAGGACTTGATTCCCATCGCACTGGGCATCAGCGAAGGACCAGCCGGAGATGTTCAGCGGCAGTTGGTACAGCACTTCGCTGCAACCCTGGATGAACGTTGTGACGGACGGCAGTGTTGCCCAAGGGTGATCGAGGGCCTGAGCTGGCTGTTGCGTCCCAGTCTCGGCTTGGAGTTTCTCCAGATCTGCCAGACGACGCTTCTCTGCTTCGATCAGTGCTTCTTGAGCGATCCTTTGCTTGTGAGCATTCCACTGCAACCAGCCGATAAAGGCCCCGCCGATCAGTAGGCCGATAATGCTCAGTTGCAATATCTCTGCTTTGGAGAGGCCGAACACCAGTGGCCTGAGGCGATACTCGCGCTTGAGCTTTGAGGGGTGTAGTAACTCCTCGACGTCTAGAGGAGTACCACCCATGCCGAACTCTGTTGGCAGATACCAGGCTTCGAACTCAATGCCACGACTGCGTTGCTGAGAGACCCGCTTGCGAACTTCCGCTTCAGTACCCATGACGTCGCAACCCGGGATGACGCCTCCGTCATGCACCGCGACGACAGCGAAGCGATCATCCTCATCTGACACACGCCAGGCTGCTACCCATGACTCGCCCAGCTGGCCTGCCAAGGTGGAGGCCAGTGAGTACATTCCTTTCGTCACACCATCGTTTCGGGAGACGAAACCCGCTTGGATAGTCCGCGTAGATCGTCTAATGGTGACGATGTCGAGCTGGTTTTCCTTGCCGAATTGCCGGGCTTCTTTCATGTAGCCGGTGACACTATCTAGCGGCTGCCAGCGGAGTCCGGTCACGAATGTGTAGCCGCCGTGTGACAGCAGCTGTACTCGGGATCGGGTTGTCTTCGGCGCAGGGGCTTCTGAGCTCATGATCAGGCCCTTACAACGTATGGCAGGCACGCATAGGAGGCCTGCAGAAGGTTGAGGGGACGGTATTGATAGCCTGAGCTGTGACGGGAACCGGTGAAGGCTGGCTTTGGGTACTGGCGCCTAAGTCGTCAGGCAGCACCACAGGTGTCACCAGGACAACGAGAGCCGAATGATCGCTACTGCGTGTGCGGCTGCCACCCAGGCCGAAGAAACTTGCATCACCAACCCCTGTTTTGTTGGCGTTCTCGGTGTTCTCTTCGAAGCCTGTGAGAACCAGCGTCTGACCTGAGCGCAGTAGGACCTTGGGCGCTGCGTTCTTGGTGTCGAAGTCAGCAGTTTGGACACTGGAACCATTGCTGGTGAACGTCGTGAACGTTGGCTTGCTGCTCATACTGATGCTGATCATCAGCAACATGTTGTCTCGGTCGATGATCTTCGGCAGCAGCATCATGTTGAAGCCACTGGTGATTGTTGCAGGCGTGAGAGAGGTGCTGGATCCGACCGATGCCGTGGTGGTGGTAGAGCTGGAGGCCACGTAACTTTTTACGTTGCCAATTTGGATAGGCGCCGGCTGTAAATTCAGGGTGGTGATGGAAGGCGAGCGAACGTCCGAGATCCGACCCTGTTCTGAAAGGGCCTGGATTACGGCGCTGGAGCCGGCCCAAGGCGAACTGGACGTGTCGAGGATACTGACAGAGCCGGAGATGGCATCGGTACTGATACCGGCGACCTTATTGGCGAGAGAGAGCCCCCACTTTCCTGAGACCGACTTGTAGACGGCTTTCCAGTTGACAGCGGTCTGGTCGCGATCGGTGAAGTTGACTTCGAAGATCTTGACGTTGAACAGCACCTGCCTGGTGATGTTTCGGTTTGTACTCTGCAGGTAGCTTGCGATGCGGTTGAGGACCTCAGGACGGTCACTTACGGTCAGCGTACCAGTCGAGCGCGAGAGGAAAATCCGCCCAGCAGGCTGGGTGCTGAGCATGGCTTTGATGTTGTTCTCGATGTCGCTGAGCAGCGATGTCTTGATCTGAACCGTTGTGCTTTGGTTACTGCCGGAGTCCCCCGATGCTCCAGTGCCAGACGAAGTGCCACTGGATCCGTTAGACCCACTCCCTGTCGAGGTGATCAACCCGGACTTGACGACACTTTCGATGACCTGGTCGTCACCAAAGGCCCAGACGTCGAAGGTCCTGGTGTCGAAGTAGGTGATTCGAGCACCCTGCAGCTGGGGGTCGTAGTGCCAGGAAAGGCCCAAGCGAGACGTGACCTGGTTCAACAGTGCTGAGACTGGGCCGGAGAACTTGATTCCACTGATCAGGCCAGGTGTACCCGATAGCAACTCACTCTCCAAGCTTCTTGCGCCGCTAGGAAGGCTGCCTGCCAGCCCAGTTGGCATCAGCGCAGCCAAGTTATCCGGATTGCTCATGTTGACGGCAGGAGGAGCCGCAGCGGCGCCGCTGTTGCCGGGGCGGGAGGACAAGATGGATGGGGTTAGTGCATCGGGTGCGACAACCACCGGCAGGCCGGTTTCTCGCGTGATGAACTGAGCGACTTCAGAGAGAGAAACCGCCGATGCCGGTCGATAGGCAATGTCCCTGTCGAGATTCAGAGGGAGACCACGCTTGGTCACCAGTGGTTGGGTCGACACCCAGGGTTTTTCACTGAAAATGACGGTATCTCGAGCGGGCTCGGGCTGCTGGTTTTGGAGGTAGCCGTTGTACTGGCGAGCGGTTGACGCCTCGTTCTCTGCGCGACTCGCGGAGTCGTTCACGCGCTGCACGGCGCAGCTGCTGATCAGGGGTAAGGTCACAAGGACCGCGGCCCAGCGAAACCGGAACAATGGAGTCATTTTTTCTTTCTCTCAGCGATATGTATGAGCCGCTGTGCAGCGCTGCCATCGACTACGAATGAGCGCGGCGCTTTGTCGTAGAGGGGGAACACCTGCTTGATTGCTTCTTCGAACGAGCCTTCAAAGCGCAATGGAGCAGCAATGGGGTAGTCCAGGTCCTCCGGCTCCCACAGCAACGTCCAGTTGGCCTTCTGTGCCCAGGCCTCAACGCTCTGGCGAAGAGTTGATCCGGTACTGGCCGTCCAGATCTCCGGCAGAGGCTTCGCTGGCACGGGCGCCGGCTTTGGGATGGGGGACTGTTGAGGCGCAGTGGTAACTGCAGGGGCGGCCTTCTTCGAAGCCTCTGCAGAGGAACTGGCGAGTGACGTAACTGGTGCAGCACTGGAGCTCGGAGCCTCGCTGGGCACCGCTTTAGGGATAGTAGGGCCGTCCTTGGCGGGTACCACTGGGGAAAGCGTTTGGGTGGCGGCGGATGATCCCAGCACACCCGTTGGCGTTACAGCTGTGATTGCCGAGGCGGAAGGCACGGCGGTTACAACAACGGCACTTGCCTTGTCAGCAGATGGAGGCGCCGGGGGCAGTGTGGTCGACGACTTAGCGGCATAGAGCTGCGCAGATGAGGCGACAGGATCTGGTAGCTGGTATCCCGGGCGCAGTACAAAGCAGACCTGCCGATTCACCTCATCGACTTTAACCTGCCAGGCAGGGCCGGCCAGAACCTGCAGCGTATTGCGCAAGGTCATAGGCCCAAGCTTGTACTGGGCCGCTGGAAGAGGGCGGGTGTACAGGATGTTGACGTGAGGCGTGCTCGGTGAGCAGAGCGTGTAACCCGACCGGTCCACGACGTAGAGCATGGCATCTCGAATGCTTGGGCTCATCCCTGAGGGGATAGTCACGTCGATGATCTGGGCCATGAGGTCCCGTTGGCTGGAACCAGGTTCGGTGCTGACCAGGGTGTAGCGGCCGTACCGAACAACGGGTTCTTTCGCTGGAACTGCACCGTTGGGATACAGGTCCGGAGACAGCCACTCAGGATTGCGACTTCTATCGAACGCGGATGTCGGCTTGGGTGATTCAGCCTTTTGGCTCGCACAGCCTGCGATGAGTGCGACAAGCGAGAGAGTGGTCAACTGCCTGATCATTTAGGCCCCCTTTAATGATGGGGGCCACGATGACAGTCGAAAAACTATGGCGCAGTAGAAAATGATTTGTGGAGAGGGCTGTGTTTTTTGGAGCCAGGTCGATTGGCTTCGGAAAACCGTCGTCAAAGGATATTTGGTGACTCAGGGATATCAACTCCTGAGTCAAGCAAATGCGCCCGCGGATGTCCAGGGCTGCATCCAGTATGTCCGAGATAAAAAGCCCAATGTTTAATTAAGTTGTTTGAGACTCTGTGTTGTCAAGGCGCTTTGCGAAGTATTGAAAGTAGATTGCTATTGTTGTCGCAAATAGCATTAATGCGGATGCTAAGATAAAAGGAGAGGCTCGGCTGAATGCTGAAATAAGTAGGCTGCCTAGAGTTGGCCCTAATACAATGCAGAGCATCTGAAGGCTTCTGAATGATGCTGATACTCTTCCTAGTTTAGCAGCGGGGCAAAGATTTTGGAGTATTACATTGGACGATATCATCAATAATTCGTAACCGAATCCATTTACAAACCAAAAAAACATTAGATAAGCAGGATGAATAATAGGGGCGAAATATAAGGTGATACACGCCGCTAAAATAGCTACGCTAAAAAGGGCTAAGCCTAGAGTTCGAAGCTTAATCTCATTAAGTTTTATAAATTTTGTCTTAACCCCGATGGCCGCGAATACAGCTCCAGCTGCTGTCGAAGATACTACCAAGGAAAACACTACAGCTGGGAACTGAAGAGATGTTAGGAGTGATGCAAGGTGAGGGTCATAGCAAGCTAGAGCAAGTGATGTTAATAACGAGTAGAAAAAACCTATTTTTAACTGAAAATCTAAAGATCGAAATATTTTAGCTCCATCTGAAAGGTCAATAAGAACACCTTTAATAGTGAGTTTGTTATTTGATGGGGCAGGCTCTAATCTGGACCAGATGCATTTTAGAAAAGATATGGTCGTGAGCAGCAGTGCGGCTGAAATCAAAAAAATGGATTGCGTGGGAAGCCAAAGAGTGAGGATTCCAGCTAAAAGTGGGGTGGCAATTTTAGTGATCTGGTCTAGTAGACTTGAGTAACTAAAAAAATCCGTTCTAGAATCTGCTGGGATCAATTGCTTTATTGATATTGAAATTGTTGGGAAATATAGCATATTAGAAAGGCCTTTAAGTATGGCTATTATTAAAAACCATTCGAAGCTAGGTGCCAGAAAAAAGCCTAATGTAGTGGCGAAGCGTAACGAAATTCCTGTAAGTAAACTAGTTTTAATATGTATTCTATCAAGCATGACGCCGGCTATAGGTCCTAAAAATAGTGAGGCTGAGCCTAATGAAAAAGCGAGAGTTGCTATTTCATATGGTTGAGAATTCCATAAATAAATTGGGACCAAGAAAATAAGAAAGAAATCAATCCAGAGAGAAAGAGATGACAGGGCATTTATGGTTAGGAGTGCTCTCATATTGTTCATGTTTATGCTTCTATCTTCAGATAAATATCGTTCTCGAAAACAAATCCATCTAGATTGTTTTGTACTGCAAAGGCTCTCAGATCTGAAAGGCTATTTATAAATCCATAGCCGTTGAAATTAAGTGAGGTGTTACACAGTACGGCTATGCCTGTCTGTTCTTTAAAGGATTTTAATAGCTCATACATCATTGGGTTTTGATGATGTGATACAGATTGAGGTCTGGCTGAGCTGTCTGCATGAGTAACAGCTGGAATTGCAGGGGAGATTACTTTCCTAAATTCAAGCATGTAAGGAGAAGGGAATGCTGGGCTGAAATATTCTTCCATGTCATCTTCACAGCAGACAGGGGCAATGGGTCTGAATTTCTCTCTCAGCTTTATTGCATTAAGTCTATCCAAGTTATCCCTAGGGTATGGAGCTGCAATAAGTGATCGGTTGCCAAGAGCTCGAGGGCCTAATTCGTAGCGTCCTTGAATCCAACCAAATATTGACCCCTTGCTGAGTAAAGAGGCTAAGCGCGAAGCGTTATAAGTCTCCCGAGTGAACCCTTCAACTTTTATAGTGTCCCGTAAAGGCTCTTCTCCTGAATAGGGAGACCAATGTATTTTTGCATTTCCACTAAAGAAGAATTGGGCGTCGATGGCAGTACCTATCGCCGAACCGCTGTCATTAGTGCAGGGGGGAATAAAAACGTCTGAAAATAATTTACTCTCTATCCATTTTGTGTTCCAGTCACAATTAAGACCGCACCCGCCAGAGATAAGCAGAGGAGCGCTGCTCCTTACTTTTCCTCTTACGAAGGAAAAGAATACCTCATAAAGTGCATTTGAAAAGTGTGCGACGAGAGTTGCAAAGCGTTCATTATTGACTCCGAGGTTATAGTATGGGCTATCTTTGAATATATCTTTTTTAATGCAAGAAAAATCTAGTGAACCATCCAGAAGCGTATTTATTATGTGTTGGCCTTCAGGGTCGATAGGCCCCTTGGAACTGTATGCAGTTAAAGCCATAAGTTTCCCAGCGTCGCTCAAGCGTATTTGGCCCGCTCCAAGGTTAAACAGTGGATCGGCAATCGCATAAAGAAATGCAAATCTATTTCCTGGGTGGTCTAAGATATTGCCAAGCTTGGTGATTTTGATATTTTCGTCGATATAATAAAATGAGCCAAAATGACCCTCCCAAAGTAGAGCGTAACACGGTTGCCCCTGGGGAAATGGGGACATGCCATATGCGCATAAAAGGTGCGAGCGTTCATGGGAAGATGAGAAAAAGTTGATTTCTTTACCCAGCGATTTTTGGGTTGTTATTTGTTGATTATCAAGACCAGAGTATCCTGCTCCGATTGGGCTCCCATCAGGGCTAGCTCCTTTACTCCAGCCACTCATGGCGATCACGTCTGGAGTTTCATTGCAAAGTTCTAATGCTTTAATAAAAGTACTAGGGGAGGCCCAGCCATATCGGTATCCATTATCTTTTTCAGCCTCTAAAGCAAACTCCAATTTTCCATTGTTAATTAAAGCTATGCTCCCATCATGCCCTTCCTTCATGCTAAGGATTTTCAATCCAGAATTGTTGTCAGTTTCTTTTGGAGTTAGCTCAGCTGTTTTCATCGAGTAACCTTTTAACAGTTCGATCATAACCACTGCCACTACCGTGCCCAGCACCCACAACAAATATTGCTTGTTCCTTCGGTTCTGTTAATTTAAGTAGACTGTTGATTTCTTTATCATGGAAATAACCGGTCAACCATGTTTGCAGACCTAAGGCTGTTGCGAGTAGCTGAAAAGTTTGAGATAGATGTCCTATGTCCATGAGCATAGGACGATAAGCCCTAGAGTGAGGGTACTTCCACCACATTACATCGAATTTTGCAACGAAAAATATGGCGAAGGCTAAATCATCGCACCAGTGCTGGTTGCATAAAAGCGTGGATAACGGATCTTTAGGTAGAGGGGATATCTCTTCTAAATAGTGTTCGTCATTTACATAGTGGTAAATGCCTGGAGTGATATCTTTAACTTTTCTTACCCATACATAACCTTCAGTAGCTTGGAGTCCCCCAGCAGAAGGTGACGTACGTCTATAACCAAAACGTTGCACTCCTACAGGTGAATCGTATTCGCCTCGATCCACTGCTCCGAGGGTGCCTCCAAGGATGGTTGAAAGTGATTCAAGGGAAATGTTTTCATCATAAAAATCTCTACAGGTTTGCCTTTTAACTAGTGTGTGCCATAGGCTCGCATTGATTAGCTCTTGATAATTTGGAGTTGGTAATAAACTTTTTGTTCCTCCTTTTTTTATTAGCACTTCCGGAGAAGAGGCATGGATTGATTGGCAAAAATCTAAATAGCTTTTAGCGTATTCTATATGTTGAGAAGGTTCATAGGGAGATGGTGCGTTCGGGTGTGATGTACCAATGTGATAGATCCTTGCCAGAAAATCCCAACCCCACTCCTCCTCATTAGACGGGCTATTGGTTAATATTCCTGCCTCAGTTATCGCTTGATCTACGTTATCTTGTTTGATCTCCGAGCCTTCAGCAAATTCAGACAGTCTCGCAAATTCTTCTGCAGATATTTCAAATTGACGATGGTTTCTAAAATCCCAAAGATATGGTTTGCCTTGTTTGAAGAATATAAATATATCGCTCGAAAGCCATTTTTTTATTTCATTGGTTTCCATAATAAAGACTTACCAGTAAAGTAATATAGAGGCGCCTAGCAATTTCTGCTAAGCGCCTGCTCAAGGTTTGTCAATGGGATTTCACAGCCTGCCGGCTAATGAGCTTCGAGTTGATTTCAGAGGGAGGGGAGAACTGAAACTGCGGAACCCTAACTTTTACTACGGAGAACGATGGGTTGGTATATGCGCTGTTGGATTGGTTCAACAAAGTTGGCTCAATCTTCACTTCTTTCATTTTCTTTTCCTCAGTTGAATTTAACAATTGTCGCTTCCAAACGACGCTAACGAGGGTAGACCATGATTTCAGCAGGGCAAGAGAATTAAATTTTTTCGCTATACTCATTTGTTATATCTGCTGAAGCGTGATAGTGGTAGCGTAATGATATCGTTAAGCCTCTACGAGCCTTATGAAAGTGTTTCACTATCCACACTTTGCCCATCTGGAAATCGAGAGAAATCATGGCGTTACATCGCTTGCTACAATTTCCGCTTGCTCGCATATCACCTAAATCACTGGTCGCAAGCTCCCGAAATTTAGTGGTTAAATCAAATCGGATATCTATTTAGGCCCAGGTGAAAATACCCGCCAGGCAAAGATGGCTCATGGCCATCTTAAGCAAATAATCATTAAGCGGTGGGGGACAACGACGTTGCCTCTCTAAATACAACGCTAGTGAAGAATAAATATTAGTCGCAATGCGTTACCAAAGGATGAGAGTGCCTTAGTAAAGTTCATGGCCATAGTTTGCAAGACGCTTATTTTGATCTGATGATCGCTGACAATTTAGCGCTCTCTTAACGTAATAATGGCCCAAAGAAAATATCTATTGGATCCTCACGCAGCTGTACCAGCAGGAGCTCTACGCTGTAATAGTCGCCGCGAGCACTGTTTTAGCCATTGCCTCCTGCTGGCCCTCGGGCTCGATCAGCTCAAGGCTGACCTGGCGTTTGGCTAACAGCAGTTCCCACAACTGTTGGTCAATGCTGGCCTCTATCAGCGGTATTTTGACAATGACCATGCGCAGCTGACCATTGCGATAGGCCCGGTCTTCGGCCTGATCTTGTTGACCAGGAGTCCATGGTAGTCCCAGGAAGAACACATAGTTTGCTGCGGTGAGGTTGTTTCCAGTGCCGGCGGCCGATGTGGTGCAGATGAACACACGGCACTCTGGATCCTGTTGGAACCGGTCGATTGCCTTCTGACGTTTCGCGGGTGAGTCGCTACCCACCAGAGTGATGTGGCCGATCCCTGCTTCTTCGCAGAGTGCTTTCAACGCGGCTACGGTTGGCTTGAATTCGCAGAACAGGATGACCTTGTCGTCTGGGTCCAGCTCGCTGAGCAGATCCATCGCGATGCGGATCTTCAGCTGTTCGAGATAGAAGCGCAGCGCTCCAAGCCGGGCGAAAATCGGCTTGTCCTCGAGGCGGATGACATCATACTGGCGCCGCTCCTCATCGCTCATCGCAACCGGCAGGAGTTGTCGTTGCTTACCTTTCAGACCAGGTAAAACATCCTTGCGCCGGCGAAGCATCCAGTCCCCGAGTTGGGCTCGCAAATTCTGGCGAAATTCTGGGCTGCCGGAGAATTGCTCACAGAAATCCTTGAGTGGTAACTGGCCGATCGGGTGCCCAGAAAGCCGCAACAAGGTGTGCAGTTCGGTTTCTCTGTTAAGGATAGGAGTGCCGGTCAACAAGTAGCGGTTGGGGATCTTTGCTGCAATGTCGAAACCGTGACGTGTCCATAACGCGCTCGGTTCTTTCAGGCGGTGGGCCTCATCGATCACCATCACGGCATAGCGCTCAGCGACGGTCACGTAGTCTCCCAGGCGCTCGTAGTTGATGATCATCCACTGCGCCTCAGGGGCGAACTTCTGCTGCGCGACCGTAGCAGCGGGGTATACGGCGTGGATTTCGCGCTCCCAGTTGATGAGCAATGACGAAAGGGTGACGACTAAGATGGGTAGGCCTTCGGCCCTGATGTGGGCAGCAATCACCGCTTGGCGCGTTTTACCCAATCCCATGTCGTCCGCCAGGAGCGCGCTTGTGCGCTGTAGCAGATGAGCAATGCCGGCAGGTTGATGGTCGAGTAAGGAATACCCCTCCAGGGCCTTGGAAATCGCCTGCGCAGAGTATTCGGTGCGCTCGATAGGCGACACGGCTGCCAGGTAGATCTCATTTGAGACCTCTTCGGTGGTGGTAGCCTCCGTAGCCTCTTGTGGAGGGCCTCCTAGGCTGATCCTAGGCATACCCTCTGCCGGTGCTACGGAACCATCGTCCAGAAGCTCCTGAACAATATCCAGGAGCTCGATTTGTTCTTCCGCGAGCCCTAGCTCCAAGATGAGGTTGCTTCGAACCAGCTCAGCGGAAGCATCGATGCGCCAGGACGTGGATTTTCCGAGAAACACCCCGCGCATTCGCCTGGCCACGGCCACGACGCCGGGATGGTAGTCACCTGACAGCAGGACTCCCCTTCCAGCCAGCGGCGCAATTCGCAGTTGCATGCCCCAGATGAACGCATCGCGCTGAGGAGATGCTTGAGCCTGTTCCAGTTTCTCTTGAAAGCTCTGCCAGGACTCTGTGAACCGGTCTTGGCCCAGCTCGATGAGTTCGTGGAACACCAGGTCGAGCTCGCTGTTGAGTTTGTTCTTGGGGATCCTCCAATGTCGGTTGAGCGGATGTTCGCCACGGCGGATGAAGAATCCACCACGACGGAGTAGCACCTTGTTTGCCCCTTCGATGAAAGGCATCTGGATCCCGAAGTCATAGCCGTCAAACACGGCTTTCTCAATGAGTACGGGCTGTCTGTTCATCATGCGAGGGCGGCTCATGCGCGGCCCACCAAGTGACGGTCAACCCAATTTGCGACCTCTTCCTCCAGCAACTCTTGTCTCGATGAGCGTGTATATCGAGCCATTCCTCGGGTCAGGTTCGGCCAGCTCAGATTGGAAGTGATTGCTCCTGAGTTCAGTTGAGTGAGAAACCAGTCAAAAGCTGTTTTCGCGGGAGTACCAGTTGAGACTGGTGCATTACGGTGGGCTCGTAATTGTGCGCAGAGAACCCTGGGGTTTTTCGATGAGGATGTAGTCTTTTTATCAATGCGTAGTTCTGCTGTAGCAAGGGAGTTGCTGTTGTGGCGTAGAGAAATTATTCGGCAGTCTCCCCTGTATGTGGAGTAGTCGTAACTTCCCACGCAATGACGCATCCTGAGTTCTTCTTCAAATAAATCATTTGGACAGAGAAGTTCAACGATTTCAATTCCGTTGGGGCAGGTGATAGGACCGCTCAACAATAATGGTGGCCATTCAAAAAGTTCATCGGCTTCTTCCAGGGCTCCCAGTGCGTTATCAATCTGGGCGCGGATTCTGGGTAAGTCTTGGTGAAACAATTCAACCTTATTTGCAATCTCTGCATAATTGCTTCTAAGGAAGAAGTCACTGACTTTTTTTCTCGCATCCAGTTTCTTGTGTTCGAGATTTCTATAAATCTCGGTGTAGTCCTTGATACCTGCAATTACATAGGGCCAAGTGGAGTCATTCCAGGAAGTCGGGCATCCTTTGAACAGTAGATTCAGATTTAACTTCTGCTGACTTACATGAAAGAGGATTTCATAAGGCAGTTGTTGGATAAGATCCAGGAACACTTTCCAGTCTGAACGGTTCCGGGGCCGTCTATTACCGGCAGTCGCGCCGAGTAATAGGTGATGCCATCCAGCATTGCGGCCCTCACGCTGCAACTGCGAAAGAGCACCGCCTATGTGTCCAGGGCGACAGGTGCCGAGAAAGCGGATTGATGATTTGGGGGCCTTGAATAGCCAGGACAGAACATCAGAAATTGAGATCCCCTGGTCTGCGGCTGCGCCGATGAGGTTGGCTTCTGCACCTGGAGTGATTGTGCCGTGAGCAGGGGTCAACTCTTGTACTGTGGGCCAAGGTGGGGCTTCGTACTTGAGTTCTACTTGAGTTGGCCACAGGGGTAAATCGTCGCTGGAGTAGCTCAGGATGACTATCAGTGGAATCAAGACTGGTTGAGCTTTGAGCGCTTGGAGACGTCTGGTCTGATCGCCAGCGGCCAGCCAGTTATAGACCCTGGGATCAGGGCATCGAGCAGATCGAAGCGCAAACAAAATCGCAGGGTCAAGATGTGAGCAGAAGGCTTTGATAGAGCTTCCAATCTGCTTCATATAGAAGTTCGTGCGCGGCCGGGTGTAACGTCTGTGCGGCCCCCTCACTTCATCGCTCTGCAGCGTAACGCCTGCAAAAGTTTCACCAAGGTCCTCCTGGACAAGCTGCTGCCCCAAATGTCGAGCGCTCCTGCAGAACGAGGTCAAAACAGCATCGGCGCTTATCCTCCTCAAATTTTCAAGCCGCCCTGCCAAGCCCAGGGCTGCTCGGCTCGAGGGCGTACTCAGCGGGATCCGACTCTGCTTGGTAATGATTGCTGCCTTTATGGACCTACCGTCGAACCATTGCAGCATGCTACCGAGTCGACAGATCACCAGCGTTTGCCCCTGGTGCACAACCGATGTCGTCCAGCAGCGAGTTGAACTTGTAGAGCGCAGGTAGTCGCGCAAAAACTGGCGGCGTCGTGCTGCCGGGATGCAAAAGTGCTCGGCCCAGGTACTGGCTACCGCGACCTGCTTGGCCGAGTAGCACTTTAAGGTTGGGTCGGCTTCGAAAGGGTGGGTGGTGTCTTGCGGTGCTTCCATGGGCTCGCTCCTCGAGGAGCGAGCAGGTTCGCAGTCCGTATTGGACCCAAACAGCGGAAATGGATAACGGAAGGCCTGGGCATTCCTGGCTAGAGCCCTCTGGCCTTAGTCAGGTCGGGCTTTCCTTTGATCGATGGGTAGCTGACCTTGCATCCCGTATCCCGGTACCCGGAACACGCCCAGAAGTCATACCCGCCTTCACCTCGTTTCTGTCGCCTGACCAGGTGCTTGCCGCATTTGCCGCACAGGTACTGATGTTCCGGCTCTGTCGTTGTTGAGGCGCTCGAGCGTGCTGATTGCATACGGAGTGAAGGAGCGTCTTTGAGCGATGACAGTTCCCTCTGCAGGTGTTCGTAAAACTTGGAAACCACCGCGTTGTAGGTACTCTGGCCGTCAGCAATCTTGTCCAAAGCCCGTTCCATGCTGCTGGTGAACTGGGTCTGCACGAAGCTAAACCGGCCTTCGAGTTGGGCAATGGTCTGCTCGCCGAGCGGACCTGGTACAAGCTTTCGCTTCTCCTCAATCACTTGGGATCTGCTGGTGATGTTCTTGATGATCGAGGCGAAAGTTCCCGGCCGCCCAATGCCCTGACGCTCAAGCTCCTTGACCAGGCTGGCTTTCGTGTAGCGCGGCGGTGCCTTGGTTTTCAGGTTCAGCACTTCGCCATTCAGCACAGGCAAGATCTGCTTTGGCTCCAGCTTTGGGATCTCGTTATTGGCTGCTTCAGCGCCTTCTTCATCCGTGTCGTCTCCCGCCAGAAGCTGCATCCATCCGCGGTAAGCAACAGTCCTACAAGATCCACTGAAACGCAGAGGGCGTTGACCTGGGCCTTTCGCCAAGAGCTTCACAATCCTGGCGTCATAGATGGCATCAGCGAGCTGACTTGCCAGAGCCCGGATCCGGATGAGCTTGTACAGCTGACGCTGCTCATCATCTTCCCCTGCAACCTCGTCCGCCCAGATCGTTGGGGCGATCGCGGGGTGACCCAGTTGGGCTCCCTCCGCTGCCCTGAACTCCCTTCGCTTCTCAACCGCTGGTATACCAAGAGCTTGTGCAACAGCGCGGATGTCACCCATGACATCATCACCGACATTCGGGTTGTCTGTTCTGTGGTAGGTGATCACGCCCTGTTCATACAGCCTCTGAGCGATCTGCATGGTCTTGTCAGGGTCCCACTTCAACGCAACGCTCGCCGCTTGTTGAAGGGTTGAGGATATGTAGGGAGGGTAGGGGGCTCGGCGTTCCTTGGAATCTTCGCAGGACTCCACAATGACGTTCCTGACCCCGGCGACCTGTGCAGCCAGGGTGCCATCCTGCACATACGGGTGTTCCTTGGAGGCGAAGTCTGGAACGGTCACCCAGTCAGCCATCCAGGAGCTACTAGTCATTTGGTTCTGGAACTGCAGGCGAACGCCAAAGTGATGAACGACCTTGAAGTTGCGGATCTCGCGCTCTCTCAACACCACTAGGTAAACGGCAACCGACTGCACCCTGCCTGCTGTTGTGGGCAGTCCAAGCACCCTCCGTAGCTCACCAGTCACCAGATAGCCAACGAGCCTATCGAGGACTCGCCGGCACTCCTGGGAAGCCACCAGCTGGGCGTCAATCTTGCGCGGATTGGCCAGCGCCTCCTTCACCCGCGATTGGGTGACCTCGTTGAAGGCAATGCGCTTGTAGTCGCGGATCCGCAGTGTCTGCTGGATGTGCCAAGCGATACTTTCACCTTCCCGATCGGGGTCAGTTGCGATGTAGATTTCTGTTGCCCGGGCAAGAGCTGCGCGCATCGTCTTGATCCTGCCGGAACTCTTGTCCCTGATCGTGTACACGGGGCGCAGGTCCCTGAGCACCCCGGCAGTAATCATCGTGTCGTCGTGTCCCTTCTCGGGAAGATCCCGTATGTGGCCGCCACTGGCGACCACCTCCCAATGCTCGCCCGGCCGTAGTTTCTTGAGCATCGGGGCCAGCTTTTTCAGCTTGCCCGGCGCTTCGATGATCATGAGCTTCATGTACGTCCCCGTAGTCGTATTCAGGACGCACTGTTGCCTGCGGGTAAACGGCCCACAACGTGAAAAGGGTTCTTGAGGAGGGCTTAATTTGTGGATCAGCTAAACGCAAATGTCAGCTGCTGGGCGCGCTTATACCCTTTCAACCAGGAGCTGAGCATGGCGGGGTGCTTGTAGGGGCAGGCATGTACAGGGAACCCTTTCTGCGCGGCTGCTGCTCCAGCGGCTTCGACAGTGGGGTGGGGATTGTTGAACTTACGCCTGTCAATTTTGACTCGGGCAGGCTGGTCAGTCATCACAGCTTCCTCACGGTCGTGACTGGCGATCTACGAATAGAATGATCTTGCCAGCAGTAGGTTCGCGATGTGGCGCGATTTTTTGATTCAAGCGCTCCACATGCACACAAGCTAGACGTAGAAGGCCGAAGTTGCTAGCGAGAAAGAGTCCTTGAATAGGAAGGGATTTAACCGCGCTCTTGGGCAGCGCTGCTCGCAGCGTCCCTTTGGGTTGGGTAATTGCATTCCACCTGACCATCCGTTTGCATCTAATTTATTCAGCCCACTGAGTGTCCCCTAGCAGAAGTCGAGCGCAACGGCACCGTTAATACGGGTAGGTGCGGCTGTTCCTGTGACCGCTGACGGTCCGCATTGAGTCGGGTGTTGCCGTACTCGACACATAGCTGCCCTTCGCGAAGGGCAGTAGGCGCCCCATAGTTGCCCTTCACGAAGGACAGTTATCGGCCACAAGCAGACAAACGAAGGCGAGGGTTATCGACCACCTGCTGCTTGCTTCTAATAGATTCAGGCGCAGATGGTGAACTACGAAGGCTAGTACAAAAGCCTCAGCATTGCCGAGGCTTTCATCAGACCTACCGAGCAGATGAGCAAGCTCACTCAGACCTCAAGATGTTGTTTTGTCCCATCAAGTGTCGTTCTTGATCCTGCTCCAAGTGCGGGTTCGTACACGCTCCAGCTTCAATGGCAGAGTTTCCAGGGGAAACAGGTTGTCCATGACTGACTGCGGTGGATACAACATTGGGTCGTTGCGCAAATGCTCATCAACTAGCGCAGTGGCAGCCTGATTTCCGTTTGGGTAGCCGACGTAGTTGGAGTTCTTGGCGATGATCTCAGGGCGCAGCATGTAGTCGAGAAATTTGTAGGCAGGCTGCGGATTGGGGCTGTCCTTGAGGACCACCAGGGTGTTGATCCACAGGGGCGCGCCCTCGCGCGGGATGCTGTAGGCCAGGTTGACGCCGTTGTGGGCGTTCTCGGCGTTGAGCTTGGCGCTGTAGACCGATCCACCCCAGCCCACCACGACGCAGATATCACCATTGGCAAGGTCGGTGCCGAACTTCGCAGAGTTGAAATAGCGAATGTAGGGACGGATCTCGTGCAGCAGCGCCTCAGCCCGCTGGTAGTCGTCTGGGTTCTTGCTGTTGCTGGGCAGCCCCAGGTAATGCAGGGCGATGGGGATGATCTCGACCGGCGCATCGAGCATGGCAACGCCGCACTGGCTGAGCTTGGCGATGTTGTCCTTCTTAAAGATCAGATCCCAGGAGTCGACCGGCGCGTTGTTGCCGAGCAGTTCGCGGACCTTGTCGATGTTGTAGCCGATGCCTGTGGTGCCCCACATGTAGGGAATCGCGTAGCGGTTACCGGGATCGTTGACCTCTAGTTTGCGCATCATGTTCGGGGCCAGGTGGGACCAGTTGGCGAGCTGCGAGCGATCCAGCTCCTGCAGCAGCCCGGCTTTAGCAAAGTTGGGCAGCAGATCGTCCGACACCACCACCACGTCATAGCCGCTGCGCCCGGCCATGAGCTTGCTTTCCATCACTTCGGCGTCATCGAACACATCGAGGATGGGGGCGATGCCGGTTTCCTGCTTGAACTCTCTAGTCGTTTCCGGGGCAATGAAGTCGGACCAGTTATACAGATGCACGCTGGGCGTATCTGCTTGCGCGTGACCCAGGCCGGAGAGCAAACCGACCAGGCTGAGGGTGAGCAAAGGTTTGCAATGCATGGTGATTCCTTGACGTGTTCTTATTCGAGGACCTGAGGATCAGGCGCGTGAGGGAATCAGCAGCTCGCGACGGCCGTCGGCATGGCGACAGTGTTCGCCGGGTAGGGTGAAGCGTCGGTCGACCTGGTAGTCGTAAAGCTGGCGAGCGCTGGCGATGCGCGTCATGTCCAGACGCAGGCTATGCCTACACTCTTCCTGGCCCGCCTCGAACAGCAGGTGGCCAAAGGGATCTACCACGGTGCTACCGCCAGCAAAGGTCAGCTCGTCGATACCTGGGCCTACCCGGTTCACCATGGCGGCGAATACCTGGTTTTCCTGTGCGCGCGCGGCCACCGCAGTGCGGTGTATGTAGCCATAGGGCTGCATGTTGCCGTCCGTGATCAGAAGTAGCTCGGCGCCCAGTTCGGCGAGGGCGCGAGCGCTCTCTGGGAACTCGCAGTCGTAGCAGATCAGTAGGCCGATACGCACGCCGCGCCACTCCACCGTGGTGTAGCGATCGCCGGCCTTCACCAGTTCGCCTTCACCGACCCACAGGTGGGTCTTGCGGTAGCTCAGGGCGATGCCGTCCGGGGTGATGAGTACGCTAGTGTTGTAGTAATGGCCTTGGTCGTTCTCGGTCAAGCCGACCACCACGGCGATATCGCGCTCGCGTACCATCTGCTGAAGCGTGCTCAGGCTCGGACCATGCAGTGGCTCGGCCAGGCTGGCGATGTTGTGCGGACTGGGGAAACCGGTGATCAGCGACTCAGGAAAAATCAGAATGTCGGTGTCGTCCTGGCAGGAGGCAATGGCTTCCAGCGTACGCTGCAGGTTGTAGGCAGTATCACCATCGCGGCCGGCCATTTGTACGAGCTCGAGTTTCATGAGCAAACCTTGTTGTTATGCGATTAGGCGTGGGCTCCGGAAACACCAAGACTTTCCGGAGGGGAGATGTAAGTATGTGTTTTCATTTTGAATTTCATATAACCCGGATTAGCTAACCCAGGGAGTATTAGACATGGGGCTGACCCTGCAGGATCTGGCGTGGCACCGCGCTGTCGGTCAGCTGATCGAGCGCCTTGATCACCCAGGCTTCTGGCTGGCATTGAGTCGCCTGCTGCAGGACTACGTACCCGCCGACAGCTGGGTCGTCCTGCTGTTCAGCCAGGGTCGCCCCCGGGTATTTGCCGAGAGCCCATATAAGGGGGAGAGCAGCGATCCGCTGTACTGCGACTACCTCAAGGGCCTGTATCTGCTCGACCCATTCTACATCGCCTGTCGCGAGCACCCCGGCAGCGGCCTGGTACGTCTGGCCGAAGTAGCTCCCGAGTGTTTCGAGCAAACCGACTACTACCGTCTGTACTTCACCCACAACGTGGTCGCCGACGAGGTGCAATTCAATGTTCAGTTGAATGCGGACAGCACCCTGTGCCTGTCTCTGGGCAGCAAGCTCCGCTTCACCCCCGAGCAGATCGCCCTGTTGGAATTGATCCGCCCTTGGCTAATCGCCTTGATGCGCCAGCGCATGGCCTTCGAACCAGAGCCTGCCGAGCCCGTGGCCGAGCAGATGGCGCAGGAGGCTGGAATGGAGATGTTCATGCAGCGCTTAGGTGCAGCGCTGACGTTGCGCGAAGTGGATGTGGTTCGCTTGATGCTGGCCGGCTGCTCAAACAAGGAAGTCGCGCGCAAGCTGGATATCTCTACCGAGACGGTGAAGGTTCACCGACGGCATCTCTACGCCAAACTCAACATCAAGTCGCAGCCTGAACTGTTCGCGCTGTTCATAAAGGCTCAGGGTTCGCTCAGCGCAACATCAACCTGAACCCTACCTGACCGTGCCTGCTAGGCCCATAAGTTTAGTTTGTCAGCGTACAGTGCCCGCTACTTTCGGCCGATAGAGACCTCCGGTCACAGGCTGCTACTGGGCGAAACCGGCCTGTCATGAACGGCTGTTAGTGGCCGATTTCTGTTAGTCAGTGCACACCCATTGTGTAGGTCAAATTCGATGCACACGAACGACTGCTGAAGCCGAATGCACATTGGGGGGGCAAGTCTATGCAGTTAAGCATTTGATTACGCCTCATCCGTTCTTGTCGAAGTGGCTTCACGAAGTGCGCGGCGGATTTTTCCAAGGGGGCAGTGCCAGCACCGGAGCGCTCAGGAGTTCCTGTCTTGGTGGAGTGTTGCGGCCCGCAACACTCAATCCGAGCTGTCCTGCACAGGGATCTGACGCAGCTTGTCTACGAACTCTAGGGCTGTGAGTTTCCCGTCAATACGATCCTCAAGGATGTCCGTCAACAAGGCCTGCTGGTCCTTTGACAGCTTGCGATAGAGCTCCAGTAGGTCTGGTTCGCTGGGGTTTCGTTTATGAGACATGGGACCAATGTTCTGTCGAGAGATAACGGTGAAAAGCTCCCGCCTCATCGGCTGCACGAAGAACGCCTCCAATGTCCCTATTGGAGGCGCAAGTGTGAAACAGGCGGGTTTATCGGTGAAGGATAATCACGGATTGACGTCCTTGTCACCAGAGGCTGCACGAATGGCGCGCCAAAATTAACGAGGGGGTCACACAGGAATATCGTCATCAAACCCATTGCCGTATTGGCTCAGGTCGTCAGTGTGTTGTACTTGTTGTTGGGCTGGGTTCTGCTGGCGTTCCGGCCTGCTGTTTTGCTGGGCGTTTTGCCGTTGGCCGGTATTGTTCGATTGCGTCATGGTCACCTGGTTAACCCGGTGAGGCAGGATGGCCACACGGTTCGCTTCGACCTTAAGCGCCCAAACATCGTCCCCAGTTTCTTTGTCCTTCCAGGTATCCATGATGGCTCGGCCAGTGACGACGACTCGCATGCCTTTGCTGAACAATTGAGCAAACCGCTCAGCATCGGGATGCCACCATTCAACGTTCGCCCAAAAGCCACCACGGTCCTTGAAGCCACCGGATCCGTCGGGAATCGAGTTGTCGAACATCACATTCAACCGCAGCAGTTGCCGCGGCTCGTTGTTGCCGTTGGAGAAGGATTTGTGTTCCGGCGGATTGCCGATGTTGCCTTCCCAGACTACGGGAGTACCCATGGTGTCTTCCTCAGTGTGTTGATTTGGGGGAGTAAGGTGTACGGAGGGCGTTGCGAGTGAGGTAACCAAGAAGGTCCCGGGCATGGCGCGAAGTTTCGGCCAGCTTGTCGGACATGTGACTCTTGAAAACCTCGCTGGTGAGCTTCTCGATGCCTTTGTCATACAGCGAGTTGAAGAGCAGCTCGGCGTCGTGTGAGGAGCGAAGGAGACCGTAAAGAAGATCTTTCGCTACTGAGGTGCCTGCAACCCCAGGAAGAGATTTGGCTGCAGTACCTTCACCGATCATTTGCCCCTGCAAAAAACTGATCGCTTTTTCCGTCTGTTCAGGCGTGGCCTGGTCAAGAGACTCGAGGTTCAGATAGTTGATGACCACCTGTTCGGTGTCGGGGCTGGGTGGTTGGTTGAGTTCACGATGTCGCATGAGCTCGAGAGTTTTCAGGGCGAAGTTGAGCAGATGTTTATGGCTGAGGATCTCGGGTTGCTCGATGAGCACCTGCTCCATCTTGTTGAAGGCGTTGAGGTAAGCGATCTTCCAGCGCATGGCTTCTGTGCCGGTAAAACCCATGCAGAGAAGGGTGAAACCATCGCGAGTCATCCGGTAGTACGGCTCGGGTTTGTTATTAGAGCCTGGTCGTGAACACTCCTCAAAATTGAGGAGTGTAAAGTCATCAGGGCATTCAAGGTTTTTGATATCGCGCATCACATTGTCGTGCCGCTTACGAAAATGCTTGGCCACATCCAGGCTGGTGGTGGTGGCTTTGCCGTCAACGAACTCCACCGCGACCTCTTGGGGGTTTGCGTTGGCATTGGTACTGACGGTTTTTGGGGCTTTATGGGGGGTGGTCATGCTGGTCTCTCCGATTGCGATGGTTTCTGGTGGTGTGTGAGCTGCTGCAGGCGAGCGGTATACACGGCCTCGGCCTGGCCCATTTTTTCGGCGCACTCGGCGGCCTGCTTGCCGATGAAGTGGACAAGGCTGATTTGCATATTCAATGTGATTCGGTGTTGCTCCAGGGCAAGCAGATCCTGCAGCAAGTTGGCTGGTGTCTTGGGGTGTTGAACCATTGCCGCCCATACACCGAACCCCATGCGCCGGTCTTGAACGCTTTGCCAGCGCAGGAAAGTTGTGCCAGCCGATGTGTTCTGCTCGATGAGTCGAACGGGTAGAAGGGCGAATGGATGTTCGCGGACCTGGGCCAGCACCTCATGAACTAGAGCGCGCAAACCTGCCTCCAGTGCTGTGCATTGCTCGTCTAACTGGTCCAGCTCCCCCTTACCTTTAAAGGGCTTTAAAAGGCCTTTTAGTGAGGCACCTTGTTGCAGCCCCTGATAGGCACCCTGTTGCAGAGGTTTGAAGGCACCCTGTTGCAGGTTTCCCAAGGCGCGGCCACCGATGCTTTGGGTCATTCCTCACCTTCATCAAAAGGCTCAGCTTCGAGTCGTTCGGACAAGGTCGGTTGGCCACGTCGGATCTCGGGCGCGAAGGACGAGCGGCGAGTCCCTTCAAGGATGTCTTGAGGGATCTCGCCGGCCCGTTGGTACATCTGCCGGGCCTGCTCTGCCCGGGCGTTATTGGCTGCGAAGTCATCGCGGCTTGCACCTGAGAAACGATATTGCTGGGCCAGTCCAAACAGGCTGCGCAGGATATGAGCCCCGTCATCGATCCAGACTTCCCCATCCCGTCTACCAATAAGGCCGACATGCTTGGCCAGCAGAATGCGGCGCACGATCTCGTCGTATTTGGTCAGCAGGTAGACCGACTTGAAGCCCAGGGGGTTGGAGATGAAGAGGGGCAGTTTCATGGGATGAGTCGACAGGTTGGTGCCGATGTCGATCATGGCCGGTAGCTGGGCCATGACATCATCGAGGCGCTTATCGATCTCTGTCAGGGCTGCATCAGACTCGGCGATCTTGTCTTCAATCCGGATGATCCACCAGTCCGAAAATGGGTCGTCCTGACTGGCACCACGGTCCATCTGATTGACTCTGGAGCAGAAGCCGGCGAGCCCAAGGATGCTGTTCTTGGATTCGCTTTGCTGGCGTCCCAGCCAGATCCTTGCAGCGTGATGCGTGTGAAGGGTCAGTTGAACCTGGCTCCGAAGTGAGCCGATGTTGAGCTGAAAGTTGTCAGCCATGGGCATGGATTCCTTGAATAAGGTGGGGATGCCAGCCCATGCTGCTTTTGTAAGGATGCGCGTGCAGTAGTAAATGAATAGCCGAGGTGTTTTGGTTTTGGGGATAAGCGTGTGAGTGTGTCGCGCCCCTTACCACCGGAGCGCTCAGCAGACTCCGGTCCTGGTGAGGTGTTGCGGACCGCAACACCTGGTAGGCGCCGATGGTTGCCCCGGCCAGTGTTGCCAGTGGCAACACCGGAGCGCTCAGCAGATTCCGGTCTTGGTGAGGTGTTGGGGCCCACAACATCTGGATGACCCCAGTGGCTGTCCTTGGCAGTGTTGCCAGTGGCACCACCGGAGCGCTCGGCAGATTCCGGTCCTGATGAAGTGTTGGGGCCCACAACACTTGGTCGATGCCAATGGATGAACTGGGGGACTGGTGCCAGTGGCACCACTGGAGCGCTCGGCAGATTCCGGTCCTGGCGAAGTGTTGTGGCCCACAACACTTGGGCGGCCCCCGATGGTTGCCCCGACCAGTGTTGCCAGTGGCAACACCGGAGCGCTCAGCAGATTCCGGTCTTGGTGAGGTGTTGGGGCCCACAACATCTGGATGACCCCAGTGGCTGTCCTTGGCAGTGTTGCCAGTGGCAACACCGAAGCGCTCAGCAGAATCCGGTCCTGGTGGAGTGTTGTGGCCCACAACACTTGGGCGGCCCCCGGTGGCTATCCTTGGCAGTGTTGTCACTGGCAACACCGAAGCGCTCAGCAGAATCCGGTCCTGGTGGAGTGTTGTGGCCCACAACACTTGGGCGGCCCCCGGTGGCTATCCTTGGCAGTGTTGTCACTGGCAACACCGAAGCGCTCAGCAGAATCCGGTCCTGGTGGAGTGTTGTGGCCCACAACACTTGATCGGCACCGTTGGCTGGCCTGGATTGGTGTCAGTGGCACCACCGGAGCGTTCAGCAGATTCCGGTCTTGGTGGAGTGGTGTGGCCCACACCACTGCATTGCTGGAGCGCTCGGCAGATTCTGGTCCTGGTGAAGTGTTGGGGCTCACAACACTTGCTCTCGGCTCCGATGAGCGACCTGATCAGTGATATCACTGACAGTAGTGAATCGCTTATCGAAGCTATGCCCTCACCCACGACGTCTACTACCGCGGATGTTCAGCAGTTTCTGTAAGCCACTTAGCGCCAGTTGGGCAGCTTGAGTCGCCTCAGGGGTTGGAGGAACGCTCGGTGTAACTTCCGTCGGCAGGGCAGTGGTGGGAGGGGCTGCTGGAGCTACGATTGGTTGCCAGTCAGAGTTGAAGTCCCCACGTTTTGCTTTGTCGGCAAGGGTCTTGAGGTAGGCCAAGGGCTTGCTCAGTCCGCCCACTTGGCATCTGTGGGACCACTGGTTGATCACTGCATCGCGTAATGCCTCAGGTACTGACTGCATGATCACTCGAACTTTCCCTCGAGTGTCAGGTGGCAGCGATTCGAGAGCGATGAGCCAATTCGCGCCGATGGAGTCGTTGTCTTGTACAAAGCTTTTAGATACAGACTTGTTTGTATTTGTATACGTACTATATGAGTTCGGATTCCGAACTGAGTCCGAACTCGGCTGTTTTCCACTGAGTTCGGAATCCGAACTGAGCGGGAGAGCGGTCTGTTTCCCTGAGTTTTCACTGAGTTCGGAATCCGAACTCAGACCAGACGCGGCAATATCTGACTGAGTTCGGATTCCGAACTCAGGTGCAGGAATCGCTTCAAGTTGACTTTTTACTGCCCAAGGTTGTGCGTTTAGCCGATCGCTTATGGTCTCGATGCGAGAGGGAAGGCGGCGGCCGACATCAGCATCATCGGTGAACTCTCGCCAGGCCATTGCTGCGACTTCTTGGATCGCTCTGTTCTGGTGTTCTTTAGACTGCATGAGCAATGTCATGTAGTCCTTATCGAACTCCAAGGCTTCGGCTGGTGTGACTGGTTCGTCATGCAGTAGATAAACGTTACCCTGCACCTGACCGCTGATCTCGTTGCGTACCTTTCGGCCAAGGCTCAACCACCTAGTAAGCCGAAGAACAGTGAGTGCCTTCGCAACGGTTTCACGTGAGGCATGTTTACTAGGTGTCATTCCAAGATATGGACGAAGCTGGTCATATGTTGGAAAGGCGGTTATGCCGTCTTCATTGATGAGCAAGCGAAACACTTGCCAGCAATTCCGCTCCAACGGGGTTAAACGGTCATCGAGGAGGAGTTTGCGCGGTACGGTTTCGTGCGGGTTACCACTAAAAATAATGCCCGCGTAGGTAGTCGGTGATGCGGTGTTGAGAGCGACATCTTCAGCTTTCTTTTTCAGCAGGTGTGCCTCGAGGTGACCCGAGGCAGAATCGAGTAGCGTAGAAATGGGGAACCGAGCAAGCTTCATTGCGTATGTTCGCCTTGCTCAAGTCGCCTCGCTTGCCGATCTCGATTGTTGTTCTCGGGGTAGATGCGGTTTTCAATCCAGTGGGTAATGAAGGACCAGATCTGGGCCAGTGTTAACCCGTCAGCGATCAACTCTTCCGCTACCAGCATTGCAATATCGAGCATGGCCAGGCTGTCCTCTAGCGAAACCTGGTTTTGCTTCATCAAGTTAGTCCAGCGATACCAGATCTGATGTTCCTGATCCTCGGATACTGCCGGCCATCGGCCATGTGGGGCTTTGACGCCGATCACTGCCCTCTGCAACGCAATTTCCTGCGGCGAGAGCCCAAAGAAGTTTTTGAGTAACTTGGTGGTCGCACCCAAACGAATTGCACGTTCAATAACGCGCGCTTCTTCTTCAGTCCGAGCTGCATTCGACAGCAGCTTCTGAATCATTGAACTGTTGATGCTGACGTTTACCCAGGTGACCGGCGTATTGCGAAGTAGGCTCAGCACTGTCGGGTGCTGGATCTGGCCCAGCACCTCAGGTTCTAACCCCATTTCCCTACAACGTTGCAACTGGCCGTTGCGCACCAGGTCGAGAAGCTGAGACAGAACAGCCTCATTGATCGTTGACTTGGTCATGGACCCCCTCCTATTCATCCCATCCGGATTGTCCGGCCCTGGCCTACGCGGACTGCTTGATCTCGATGTCGATCAATCGGCGTGCAAGTCGGATGATTCTGAAAAGCTTCACTAGAGCGCCGTCGTTAATGCGACCTTGATCGTGAGGCTCAAGATCTTTTGTTGATGGCTGACCGATGAGCAATTGGCCCAGGCCAGCTGCAAATTCAAAGTCTTCCAACGAGCTCAAGTCCGCATCAGGATTCTCCCTGATCATTTGTAATGCGATTGAAACTGCCCCGCTTAACGACTGGAGGAGGGTCATGGTGTGCACAGCCGTGGCAGTGACTTCAGACTCCTCAGTTGGCTGTCTATAGGAATATCCAATGCCGGCTGGAATTTCGGTAATTTGCCCTGGGGCATTCACCGACTCTTGAATCTCCAACGCGAGCTGTGCGATGTGTTTTCTGAGCTGTTCCGACGAATCAATCTCGCGTTCGATGTACCAGAGGTCACTGATCGGGTTGAGCCCGCCTGCTTGCACTGGAATCGATTGAAGGCAGTTAGAGTTGAAGTCGGGCAACTGCTCACCTTCGATTGCGGCCAGCTTCCTTTTCATCTCGATAACTCGAGCCGTCTGGGTAACGGGCGAGGCGATATGCCCATCTATACGAGCCTGCATCTCCTCGGGTGAAAGAGGTAGTTCGTTTGGACTAGAACTCAACTGGCTGGTATTCGGGCGAGAGGGTTGATTGTTTCCTGGGGCAGTGGATCCTTGAGGGGAGGGTGCTGGTTTCTCGCTCGGCGCCGACGGCAGAGGGGCAGCGGCTGGCACGGGGTCATTGGTTGGCAGTTGAACAACTGGGGTAGAGCGTCTTAGGTGATCTTGTTCTTGAGTGATTTCTAGCAGGATGTCCTCATAGCCCAGTGGGAGGGACTTTTTCATTGTTCCAATGAGTTCATCCTGGAAGCGCTGATACAGAAACTCTTCTGCCTCCCCGTCGAATTGAGCCAAAACATCTTGGAACAGCATTTCAAAGTCAACGCCAGTACCTGCGTAGTGCTTGTTCCAGCAGAGGGAGGAGGTCTTTCTCAAGGCAAGAATCTTGGTAATACGATCATAACCAAGACCTGAGTACAGTAGGTTAGGAGCGCTAGGCAGCAGATGCTGCAAAGTGTCGAGCATCCGACTGATATGTGATGGGGAAATCGGGTAGCCATCCTTCGTCAACTGACGAGCCAACTCCCGGATCCCAATAGACCCCCCTGTTTCTGACTCGTACAGAGCTTTAGCCCGGCCGACCCCGACTGCACGTTCGATGAATTTGAGCTCGCCTTTCAGGTCCTCGGCCAGATGCCCCGTGAGCATGACGATCTCACCTCGAGCCTGGTCCCAAGGCCTGAATAGCAAATTGATCCTGTAATACTGCTCATCACCGGTTTCCTGGTAGAGCTCTTTCAGAATTGAGATGCGCGTATTACCGCCGTTGCGGATCCGATACTTCTCCTCACCTGGTCGACGAGTTACGGGTGGAGGTGTGTCCAGCCCCCGATTACGGATCGACTCCTTGATCTCGTCATACTTTGGGTTACGGGTCGTCCTTGGGTTGTCCTCCCAAGGCAGTACCTCATCGATGGTAGCCACGATTGGAGTATCGGCTAAGGGATCGCTGAGGACCGTTGTAGCAGCAGAAGGGGAGAAGCCCGGGGCTAATAGTCGTGCTTTAAGATCTGTCACGTTACACCCCCGCGCTGGAGTTCATAGCAGGGAATGACGCACCCGGAGTACCGCACTTGAACAGCTCCAGAATCTCCTGGACGTCTTCAGTGGTAGGGGAGTTGGCTTGAAGCAGCCGATCAATGATCCTGTATGCGCGCTCAAGATCTGCCTGGAGCGGGTTGGCTGCATAAACCTGGCCAACCAGGAGTGATTGTTCCAACCGGTTAATAATCTCGCTGTTCATGGAGCGGGTGTTTTCCCGTGCGACCTGGGCAATACGATCACGCATACCATCAGGAAGTCGGACGACGAATTTGTCTGCAGTGCGGGAAGTAGTCTGGTCCATACAATGTCTCCTGATGATCAACGGCGCTTGAGCTGATCGACGAGCTGGGTAGGAAGATTTTTGATAGTCAATGCGCCGCTATCGGCGTCGTAGATCACATTCGTGTCTAGAAGGTGAGCTTCGAAAGTGATGGACAGGCCCTCGGCGCGGCCGGTGAAGCGGCGGAACTCGTTGAGGGTGCGCTTGTCTGCCGGGAATTCCGTCGACAGGCCGTAGTCCTTGTTGCGGATATGGTCGTAGAACGCCTTCGGCCGGTCTTCGTCGATCAACTCCGACAGTTCTTCCAGGCCTACCGGTTCGCCGAGCTTGGCCTGGCTGCTGGCGTAGTCCACCAGGGCCTTGGTCTTCTCCCGCGCCGAGTCCTCGGGCAGGTCTTCGCTTTCGACGAAGTCGCTGAAGGCCTTGAGCAGGGTGCGGGTCTCGCCCGGGCCGTCGACGCCTTCCTGGCAACCGATGAAGTCGCGGAAGTATTCCGAGACCTTCTTGCCGTTCTTGCCCTTGATGAATGAAATGTACTGCTTGGACTGCTTGTTGTTCTGCCACTCGGAGACGTTGATCCGCGCCGCCAGGTGCAGTTGGCCCAGATCCAGGTAACGGGAGGGCGTCACGTCCAGCTGGTCGGTCACCGCCACGCCTTCGCTGTGGTGCAGCAGGGCGATGGCCAGGTAGTCGGTCATGCCCTGTTGGTAGTGAGCGAACAGCACGTGACCGCCCACCGACAGGTTGGACTCCTCCATCAGTTTCTGCAGGTGGTCCACAGCCTTGTGACTGAAAGCTGTGAAGTCCAACTCTCCGTTGAAGAACTCCTTCAGCCAGCCGCTGAGGGGAAAGGCACCGGACTCTGGATGGAAAAGGCCCCAGGCCTTGCCCTGCTTGGCGTTATAGCTTTCGTTGAGGTCGGCGAGCATGTTCTCGATGGCCGCGGACTCTGCCAGCTCCGAGTCGCGGGCGTGCAGAACCGCTGGGGTGCCGTCAGGCTGCTTGTCGATGTGATGGATAATGAGGTGACGAATTGGCATCAGCTGATTTCCTTCGAAAGTAGAGTGGTGCGGTCCGCACGGCGCAGGTGTGCTCGAGCATTTCGCTCTGATCTGTGATCGCCCGGTGTCGCGGACGTGTAGATGTCAGAGCAACCTGTCTTTTTGAATCTGAGGTGCCCCCCTGCCGAGCGGGAGACGTCCCAGCCATTGCTGATCGCAAACTCGACGAGATGGCGTAAGCGTTCGTGTACCTTCGGGGGCCTACTCATTAAGTTCTGTCCTGAGTTGGTTCCCTGCTTGTATGGCAATAATTTCTGGATCGTGGCCTGGGTACTTCGAACCGAGATCCATGAGGAAGAACCTCGCGGCCTCTCTATCGCCAGGTATGCGAAACGCAACTGTGCAGTATTGAGTGATGGCGTCATCATCCAGTCGCGGAAGAACCGTGACCTTCATCGAGCACTCGAACAGGTGCCGCGGTACCCACACCGACCAGAAGTAATTCGACAGAAGCGGGCCTGGGCACAGAAGGGCAACCTCCAGTGTTCCGGATGAAGTTGGGGTCAGACGCACATAGCCAAGGTTCTCCATCTCTGCGAAGTTGTCGCACATGGCTCCAGGAACGATCGTGCTATGGTCACGTACCAGCCTGGTTATCGCTTGTGAAAGCAGATCCAGCTCCACTGCATTCACGCCTGCTCTATGAGCGTGTACTAGTGCCGACTGATTGAACTCAGCGTCGGCATGGATCTTAGGAAAATAGGTGGTGCTACTTCTCATCTAGCACCTCCTGCAGTGGCTCGACGTCGTAGCTATTGCACAGTGGGCAGATCCACACCTCGGTCTCATCACAAAACTTGTGTGGCTCTGGAAGCCAGTGCTGAACTTGCTTGAGGGAGTGATGGGTGTTGCATGATCGGCACCAGTGAGTGAGTGCGCTTATGCTTTGCGAGGTCATGCGCAGCCTCCTTGCCAACTGGCAGGGGCCAGATTTTCGAAGCGAGTCTGCTGTGGGATGAAAGCTGCCCGTGCAAAACCGACCGGTCCCTGGCGTTGTTTGCCGATGATGATTTCGGCGATGCCTTTATGCTCGGACTCCGGGTGGTAATACTCATCTCGGTAAACGAACATGATCACGTCAGCGTCTTGTTCAATAGCACCGCTTTCGCGCAAATCAGCGTTGACCGGGCGTTTATTTGGACGTCCCTCAACGCTCCGGTTGAGTTGAGAGAGGGCAATAACTGGGCAGTCCATTTCTTTGCCAAGCGCTTTCAGTGAACGAGAAATCACACTGATTTCGTTGTTCCTGTTTTCCTCACCTACCGCGCTCATTAGCTGCAGGTAGTCGATGAGGATCAGCTTTGGCTTGCCGAAGCGCCGGCTTGCCCTCCTGGCCTTTGCCCGTAGCGCAGGTGGGGTCAGTGAGCTGCCGTCATCAATTACAAGCCTATCCCCGAAGCCATTAAGCTGATGGACTGCATTTGTTAGCTTCGGCCAATCCTCATCCTCAAGCTTCCCCTTTAAGAGCTTGGTCAGATCTACGTGGCCGATGCTGGAGATCAAACGAAATAGCAGGGCCTGGGCCGGCATTTCGATGCTGTAGACCTGGACCGATTCATTGTCTGAGCATTGACGTAAAGCCGCGTGGACGAACTTTAAGGCTAGAGCCGTTTTTCCCATCGACGGCCTGCCGGCAAGAATGATGAGGTCGGTCGGTTGAAAACCTGAGGTCATCTCGTCTAGATCGTCGATTCCGGACGACACTCCGGTCACAGTCACATTCCCGTTGAAATGCTCGTCAATCTTGTTGACCACCTCTCCGAGGGCTTGGTTGACGTCGACGAAGTCGGAGCGTGTTCTGTTCTGAGCGAGTGCAAAGAGTTGCTGCTCGATCGATTCCTGGACGTCAGTAGCTACTGCTGTGCTTTCAGCAGCGTCGCGAGAGCATTGGTAGCCGAGGGACATGAGACTGCGCAGGTGAGATCTGTTCCGAACGATTTCTGCGTAGCGCTCGATGTTGGCCACTGATGGAGTATTTCTTGCGAGATCTCCAAGGTAGGCCAGGCCACCAACTTCCTCTGGTTGAGACATCGACTCGGATACCGTCACGATATCGAATGGATGATCCTTATCGGCTAGGGAGGCTATGGCCTGGAAAATCAACCGATGCTCACGTTTGAAGAAGTCTTCAGGCACAAGCAGGTCGGCAATGAGATCCCAAGTATTGTTGTCGAGCATCAGACCGCCCAGGACACCCTGTTCGGCTTCTGTCGAATGAGGCGGCGTAAAGTCGAGAGGGTTCACGGAGTGACCTCCCGGCGTGCCCAGAAGCAGTAGGGTCCGCCTTCTTCAGTGTCATGAATAGCCAGGCAGAACCAGCCCTCGCCGGCAGGCATAGAGGGCTCCCAGTAACTGCAGTCGGGACTATCAGAACTGAAATAGCGATCGGCAATTTCTTCAGGCGCGTCTGTTTCAAGACTGACTGAACAGATTTCTAGGCCTTGCTCCTGCAGCCAGAGTTTGGATTTGTCAGGATCTTCGTCAAAGTTTGGAAGGTCGGGATGGGCGAACATCCCCTCGTCATCCCGCTGAACAGGGTAGGGCTGGATCAACTGCATCCGATCGAGTCGCTCGATCTCCGCAAGGATTAGAGCCCCCGCTTTCACCAGATCGCGGCGACGGTCATCGCTGGGTTTGAATGTCTTTTTGTCCCATGGCCAGGCACTGCTGCTGCATCCAGGCTTTCCTGCCAAGACTGCGTACACCGCAGCGGCTTCTGCCAGCTCGTTTCGCACGTACACGTCATCACGATGGATGGAGTAGCCTTCCTCTGTCACCTGGCGGTGACGCTCTGTGATCACGCTGTGTGCTGCCTTGTTCATACGAAGACCTTCGGGCATGGTGCGTCCCCTCAGTGCATGGGAGGTTGGGAGCAGAGCTGGATGGGCTGTTGTGGTGTGAGTCATCGTCCACCCCCAATCGACATCCGTTCTTTGTGGCTGAGGCCTCGGCCCAAATTTGCTTGCTTGCCCTGTTGCCAACCTGCCTGCCGGGACCGAATGTCATGTCCCTTGGCCTCTGGCCGGTCCAGGTCCATGTATTCAAGAGTTGGGTGATGGAGGCTGATGTAAGCCTTGATTTCATCGCGGGGTTCCGCGTCAGCCCCTGCGAACTGGGCGACTTTGTAGCTGATAGCGCTCAACCAACCATCGACGAAGAGCTCCCCTCGGCGGCGTTTGGTTTTGAGCTGGCAGCGCTTCTGCAGAGCGACATGTGCCTTGCGTTGCATCACCAGTTGGTGGTGCAAGGCAGAGTACGCATAGGCCGCTAACTCAGGGCCGATGCCGATGCCCATGAACTTGATCGACCAGCTCTCCAGGCCAGAATGGAACGCTAAGTGCTCACAATCGAAGGCACGGGCACAGGTCGCCGCAAGACGGTGCAGCCAGTCTTTAGGTGGGAGAGCGGTGCGAGTGGGGACACAAACCTCCTCAACTGCATGTGCAGCCACCTCAAGGGACTCGAGGTTGTACTGTTTCATGAGGTGGCGGGCCTGCCGAAGTGCTGTTTCTGCTTCGTTCGGACTGGCGCCACAGTCGTTTGCCAGCGCGAGTAGCTTGCTGACCTTGTCGAGGACTTTCTGCTTATCCATCACGCGACCTCCGTTGATGACAGGGGAGGTAAGCTGTCGATAGCGAACCTTTCGCCTTCTCGCGTTGCGCGATAAACGACTTCATCCTGAGGGCAGAAGGCGGGAGGTTTACCAACGATCATGAGCCCCACACTGACAAGCTCATCGAGCTGCCGGGCGTCGTCGCCATCTGGGCCGGTAAGGAAGTGGTTGCGGCATACCGATCGTTTGTCACAGTCGTTCGGAGACAAACCGAGCGTGTGCCACAAGAGCTTGAGCTGGGCATCGGTAACGTGCGTCATGGCTTCAGCTCCTGGGGCAATGGAGCTTGGCCAGTTCTAGCTGACAATGCGGCTGCTTTTGCATACCAACGGGCCGCAGCCAAGACAGTCACGCACACCAGGGTAAGGACGCTCAGCGCAGCAAGAAGGTATGCGCAGAAGATGGCGCCCTGCAGCGCTAAGCCTGCGTAAGGCTCCTTGTAGATCGCAGCGAGGCAATAGGCCAACGCAAACGCTGCTGAACAGTTCATGGCGTACAGGCACAGAAAGCCCGCACAGTGAAACAGGCGTCTTGGGCTCATGAGCGATCCTCCATAACCTTGTGGAGAGGGTCGGCGCCGAGGAATACCTCTTCTGGCACGTCGTCCCATTCTTGGCGTATTGCCTCGAAGTCGCCGGAGTTCCAGCAGCGAAGAAAATCCAGAGGGGATTCACATGGATTGGCCAGGGCGTAGGCTATGGCAGCTACAGCAGCATTGGGCTGGTAAAGCTCCAGCTCGATCACTCCGTCGTCGCTGATCTTCAGGTTGTCGCTGTCTACCGGATACTTCTGTCCATCCAGGCTCAGCATGAGTTGCTGGTTCGTGAGGGCTTCATTTCGGCGAATGATGGTGCCCAGCCGGGCACGTAGCATCTGGAGGGTGACAGGCCGGATGCTTTTACTTGCATAGGAGCGGCTCATACTTCACCCCATGCATTCAGGGTCAAAGCGCTCTTCCAATGCAGAAGCGTTGTTTCTTCCGCAGCGGTGAGGGGAGCCCGGGCCAGGCAGTCAGCTACCTTCTGTTTCAGTGCGTTCAGACGCTCTTCAACGTCTGAGCCATCGTCATAGGCAATATCACTGGCTAGGGCTTGAATGAGCTCGGAGCGTGCTGAGACGATGCGGCTTTTCAGGTATCCCAGGGGAGTTGTCCAACTTCCTGCTTTATGGGCGTCATCCAGGCACTTCATCCATTCCTGGTTGTACTTAATCGGATCGTAGAAGCCGATATGGACCCCTGCCCGGTTGAATACCAGCGCGTCTTTCAGCACTTCTAATTGCTGCTCAACTGTTTCATGAAGCAGTGGGAACTCAGCAGCGATCAACTGTTTCGCCTGTGCATTACGCGCATCTTGGCGGCGTTTTGTGGCTTTTTCGTCTCGAACTCGCTTCTCCTTGGCGTGCTCAATGTGGTTGTTCACTGACTCGATGAGCGTGGCGGCATCAAGTAGTAGTTGGCGTTGCTCATAGCTGAGCTGCTCGCTAATCCGCCCCGACAGGCCGGAACCCATGGAGCCTCCGGAACCGAGCTTGCGTACTTCGCGTGCGGTACTGGTGAGTCTTGTTTGGACGCTGCGCAGCTCAGTTGAGCCATAACGGCTATTCAGGTTCTGCAGGAACTCAGATGTGATCCCTGTTGGCTGGGTTATGGGGGATTTAGTCACTTCAGTTCCCCCCTTTGACGATCTGGGCTACACGCTCCTCAGTCATTGCAGCGAAGCGTTCATGCCATTCCGGAAAGGCCTCAGTGGCCAATTGTCGGAGGATGCTCAGCGCCGAGGGCGCAAGGCGATTCGATGGCTGCCGGTACTCCAAACGGTGTGCCGGGATGCCTTTGGATGCGGCGGTTTTGAAAACAACAGCGTGGGGTATGGTGGTGTGGAGCACGGAAACTTCAGGGGTGCCGTCAAACACTTCCCTGACTGTTTCGTGTATTTGGCGGGCATCAACGGTTTGATCCAACCCATTGATGATTATGTTGATATGAGGAATGGTCAGGCCGAGGCGCGCATAGCTGCGCAGGCCTTCCATCATGTGGATGGTGCCGCGGTTGAACTCGCGTGCCGCCAGCATGTTAGGAGGGAGGGGGGATAAAATTATGTCAGAAGCCAGAACGACCATCTCAAGCATGGCCGAGCGGGCGCCCTGAGTATCGAAGATAATCAGGTCGTACTGGGACTCGAACTCCGGCATCAAATTAGCCAGGCGAAGCCGGCCATCAGGTGCCTGTAGCAGGAGGTTGTTGAGCTGATTGTTGACGTCGTTCGAGACTATGACATCGAGGTTGGGGATGTTGGTACGGGAAATAACCCGGGCCGGATCGGTTTCATTGAAGGCCAGGAGCTCATAAATTCCGCCCGGAGCTTCGTGAATCAGGGGGAAATAGGATGACGCTGAGGGTTGGACGGGATCCAGATCGATCAGCAGAGTGCGCAAACCTGCATCTGCAGTGAACGCACCGAGGTTGGTCGAGCCGGTTGTTTTGCCAGTTCCACCTTTGGTGGAGATTTTTCCTGCTTTTTTCGCCTTCTTTTTCATCGTGATGCCTCTAATGTGAATGTCATTAGAGGCTGCTGGGCTCGCAAACTAGTCCTAGGGTGCCGTGAAAACCCCTTCCTAGAGCAGTTCAGTCCAATTGTCTTTTAACCAATTGGTCGTAGGTTCGAATCCTACACGACCCACCATATTCAAGGTCGGATGCGAGACCAGGAACCAGGCGATACAAGCCGTTCCGCTAGTAGCGCAGACGTCTGGAACGAGCAAAGCCACGTTCCTGGATGATGTACACATGAAAAGCCCACTACCGGTGACGGTCAGTGGGCTTTTTCGTTTTAGCAGTCTAGAAATCAGTTTCGCCTTGGCACGAACTGCTCCAATTCGACGCTCGTATCTGGAACCCTCGCGCAAACATCGACTTGACGATGCCCGGCGCCGATCAGGCCGAGAAAAACTTAACGCCGTGTCCGGGATTAGTTGACCACTACAACCGCTGCAAGGCGGCCAGCACGCGGTCGGTGTCTATCAGGGGGGAAGACACCGGTGAGTGGCAGGGGAGTTGCGACTGGACGAGATAGCCACTGCCTCCGGCCAGCAGGAAGGCCTTGCGCACCTTGGTCGGCATGCTGTCGAGCATGGCGTCGATCTGCATCAGGGTTTCGATCAGGATTGCGCGGGTTTCCAGCGAGGGGCTTTCCGCTTCGGTCATGGCGGCCAGGCTTCCAGATAAGCCTGTTTGATGCGTTAGCGACGCCACTGGTCGATGACCAGGTTGCGGGCGATTGAACATCACGCAAGAACGAACTGGATGCGAACCCGATCCCATGAGACCTGCCGGAATTCTCTGCGGGCTGCGCTGGACTTGAAGCGTTCCGCTGAATGCCCGCCGGGCAACAGGTTCGAGTTGCCGTCCAGGGGCAGGGGATAGCTTTGCACGAGGAGCGAAGTGAGGCGCTCGCATCTGCATTTCATTCGGCGCACTCTGGCAAATATTGCGCTGCGTCCCCAAGCCAGTAATCATGGCCGCTCGACGTCCCGTACCAACGCTTATCAAGGATCGATACATGAAACTGTCCTGGCCGCGTTTTACCCTGCCCGCCGCATTGCTTCTTTCTCTTTCCCTTTCCGGCTGCGTGTCCGATCTTGAATCAGGCGCCTACGGCAGCATGGACGATCCGCGTTACGCGCAGTTGCTGGACCAGGTGGACGCGGCGCTGAAGGCGAACATGGCGGTGGTATTGGTGGCCGATGTGATGCCGCACAAGTCGCTGAGCGATGCGCTGACCATGACCCAGTGGACGCCGACAGCGATCTGGGAATACGAGAAGGACCCGAAGATAACCTTCGGTCGCAAGTTCCAGACCAACGCGTTGCAGAGAAAGCCTGGCGAGACCTACCTGTTCAAGGCCTTCGAGGTGCATATCCTGCCCCCCGGCAAATACCTGCTGACCGGTGGCGACGACTACCAGATCCACGGCTTGCTCGACCAGATCGGCGCCCGTAGCGGCCCGCCCGGTTCGGGGCGTGGCGCCAATGGCACCGCCTACCTGTCCCCCGAGCTGTATCGCGAGTACTACCGGGAAGAGGTCTGGAAGGACGCCACCTATGGCAGCGAGATCAAGACCGAGAAGGTCTGTACCGCCGTGCACGTGGCGTCTGGCGCCTGCGTGGCCTGGGGCGAGCAGCAATATACCCAGACCACGCAGGGTTCTGGGGCCGGGTATTACCAACAGACCGATTCCCGCGATGTACCGTCGATCAAGGTCCAGGCGCGCCTGCCGGTGGACAAGGCGCTGGCCAGCTTCACCGTCCAGGGCGGGCAATTGCTGCTGGCCCCGCGCATGCACCTCAAGACCCCTGGCTACAAGTACCAGCAGTCCAAGTGCCGGGCGATCGATCCGAAGAAGATCGAGTGTCCGCTTGACAACCTGACCGTCTACACCTGGCCGGCGCCCATGAGCTTTACGCAGAATCTCATCGAGCAACGCGTCCTGAGCGACAAGCACCGGCAACTGCTGTCCAGGCTCCAGCCCATGCAGATCACGCCGCTGGGCAAGCAAGGCATGGAAGACCCGATCTGGGGCGTGCCATTGTCGTTGTCCAAGTAGCGGCGTCGAGCCCAGCCACTCCCAGGTCGCCGCGAGACGGCCTTGGGAGCCTTGCCAGCGCTGTGCAAAAGCCGCCTCAACACAACTGCCCAAACGTTTCCCTGAGTGCCTTGGCACCACTTACCAGCAGCCCCACATCGGAGCCTACCGCGACAAACACGGCACCCAGCTGCAAGTAGTGGCGAGCCAGCACCGGGTCGCTGGTAAGGATGCCCGGCGCCTTGCCGGCCGCGCGGATGTCCCGGATGGCCCCTGCGATGGCGTCCTGCACCTCGGGGTGCGCCGGGTTGCCCAGGTGACCGAGGGAGGCGGCCAGGTCGGCAGGCCCGATGAACACGCCATCGACCCCCGGGACCCGGGCAATGTCCGCCAAGGCCTGGATGCCAGCCCGGCTTTCCACCTGCACCAGGGTGCAGATCTGTTCATCGGCCGTCGCCAGGTAGCCGGGGATCTGCTGCCATCGCGAAGCGCGGGCCAATGCCGCTCCCACGCCGCGGATGCCATGGGGAGGATAGCGGGTGGCGGCAACGATGCTGGCCGCCTGCTCGGCGCTTTCCACCATGGGAACCAGCAACGTCTGGGCCCCCAGGTCGAGCAAGTGCTTGATCTCCACGGCATCGTCGCTGGCCGCCCGCACCACCGCGTGGGTAGGGGACGCCGCCAGGCACTGCAACTGGGCCAGGGTCGATTGCAGCGTATTGGGAGCATGTTCGTTGTCGATCACCAACCAGTCATAACCGGTGCCCCCAAGCATTTCCGCGGTGTACCCGTTGGCCAGGCCGAGCCACAGGCCGATCAGGGGAGCCCCCGTCACCAGGGCCTGCTTGAATTCGTTATGCATGACTACCTCTTGCACCTGCAGTGCTCAGATAAAACGGCAACCCACGCTGCCCAATGCACCGAAGTCGGCGTGGAATGTATCGCCAGCCTCCGCCCGCACCGGGCGAATGAAGGAGCCGGACAGCACGATGTGTCCTTTCTCCAGGGCGGTGTCGAACACCGCCAGGCGCCGGGAGAGCCAGGCAACGCCGTTGGCCGGATGGTTCAGCACGCCTGCCGCCAGGCCGGTTTCCTCGATCACGCCGTTGCGCAGGAGCATGGCGCCGATCCAGCGCAGGTCCAGGTCGTCGACGCGCACCGGGCGCCCGCCGAGGATGATCCCGGCATTGGCGGCGTTGTCGGAAATGGTATCGACCACCTTGCGCGGTCGCTGGGTGTCGGGGTCGAGCTGTTCCGAACGGGCATCGATGATCTCCAGTGCCGGCACGACATAGCGCGTCGCATCCAGCACATCCAGCATCGTCACCTCCGGGCCCGCCAGGCGACGATCGAGGATGAAGGCCAGTTCGACCTCGACCCGGGGCAATATCAGGCGCTCGCGGGCAATCTCGCCGCCATCGGGCCAGAGCATGTCGTCGAGCAGCACGCCGTAGTCGGGCTCATCGATCTGCGAGGCCATCTGCATCGCCCTGGAGGTCAGGCCGATCTTGTGCCCGATGATCCTCCGGCCACGACCCAGTTTCGTCTCGACCCAGGCACGCTGGATGGCGTAGGCATCGGCGATGGTCATGTCCGGATGGGTGAGTGAGAGCTGGCGAATCTGTTCGCGCGAGCGTTCGGCGGCATCCAGGCGATGGGCGCATTCCTGTATTTCATGGGCATTCAGCATCGTTCTTTTGCGCCTGTTTGCGAGGTGGAGGGTTCCCGCCATGCCAGCAGTTCCTGTTCGCGGCCCTGGGCCTTCAAGGACTGCCAGGCCTGTGGCGTCGGTGTCGGCATCTGGAAGTCCGCAGACACTTCGCAGTACCAGCCGGGACTGTGCAGCCGGCCGATCAGGGCCATGGAGGTCGGGTCGATGAACATGCGGGTCACGTCGATGATCGCTTCCTCGCACAGGTGCGTACCGACGATGTCGGCGAGGATGAAGGTACGCACGCCATCGATGTCGATCAGTTGGCGAACCCGGCACTCCATCGAGCAAGGGCTCGAGGCGATGCGTGGAACACTCACTTGCTGGCCGGGCAGCATCTGCAGGCCGGCCTCGAGGGCCTCGTTGACGTGGGCATCGAAATCGATGGAGGTGACGGTCATGCGCCCGGCCATCGGGGCCGAGACCAGGTTAACCACGAACTCCCCACGCTCGATGATATTGCGCGCGGTGTCCTTGGGTTCTCCCGAGCGCGAGCCGATGCACAGGCACAGCAGCGGTGGGTCTCCCGACATCACGTTGAAAAAGGAAAATGGCGCGACATTGACCGCCCCCGATCCATCGCGGGAACTGACCCAGGCGATGGGGCGAGGGATCACGGTGGAATGCACCAGGTTGCTGCGCTGCTCCGGGCTCAGCGCCTTCATATCAAAATACATGGCTATGTCCTGAACGGTTTCAACGATTGGCGGTGGGGGTCTTGTCCTGGTTGGCCGAGTCGACGCCAGGGCGCCGCTCGCTGGCCTGGTGCAACTCGATCAGGTTGCCGGCCGGATCGCGCAAGAACAGCTGTTTCAAGGATGGCGAGGCCACATTGTCGAGGGTGAAGTACTCGATACCCCGCTCCACGAGCACCTTCTCGGCTACCTGCACATCCTCCACCGCAAGCGCGAAGTGGTTGGAGACCGGGTCCTGGTCAGGGCGCTTGGCGTATTGCGAAACGCCATCGCACCCCAGGATGTGCAATTGGGTGCCATTGGGCAGGTTGAACCACGAGCCGTAGATACCCGGGATCTTCCAGCGGGCCGGGTCCTGGGGCAGTGAAAGGACATTGCGATAGAAGTCCAGCATGGCATCGGCCTGGGCGTTGTTCACGCCGAAGCCTACGTGGTGAAGCTCAACAACTTTCACGGACATTGCGTTTTCCTTGTTGGTTTGCACGCGCTGGCCCCGGGAAGGGGCGTGATAGCAATATCGAAATATAGTACGAGTGGCGTACTATACGGATAAAATACTATTTCCCCTTGGTATGATTGGCAACCTCCTCATTGACCCATGTCGCCCATGTCCCGCTCAAAACCACCTGCATCCAAGCCTGTCACCAGTCCCGAGCAAGGCTCCGGAAGATCTTTCGCCGCATCCGCCGCGACCCGTCCACACCTCGCCCTGATGCGCGATACCGCCGAAGGCGCGACCGATCGATCCCGTGCCGGATTGGGTCTGCTGATGCTCTGGCTGTGCGATGACATCGAGCAACGCGCCAATGCCAGCCTGGCGCCGTTCGGGCTATCGGAAAGCAAGTTCGACCTGCTGATGTTCTTCGGCCTGGCTGAGCGGGGCCTGATAGAAAGCCAGGCGGTCACGCCGTCCTACATTGCGGATTACTTTGGCGTGACCCGCTCGACGGTGACTGGCCTGCTCGATTGGCTGGAGAAGCGCGACCTGCTCAGGCGCCGCTTGAGTACCGAGGACCGGCGCAGCTTCGCTCTGGAGTTGACCGAGCAGGGGCGTGAGTTGCTGGAGCGGTCCTTGCCGGTGTTCTGGGGGATGTGTGAATCCCTGACCAGCAGCCTGGACGAGGATGAATGCGCGCTGCTGCAAAAGGTTCTTGGCAAGCTCTGGGTGCAGCTGAAAGCGGATTGAGCAGAAAAGGCTCCTGGCAGTTGTCATCGCACAGTTGCAGGGAAACCAAACAAGGCATGTTGATAACAACTAGGCTAATCGCACCATCTTTATGGATTCTCAGGCCGCCTCTGTGCACTAGATAGCCCGAGTCCTCAGCCTTGGTGCCATTGCTGATCTGAAAATGCTTTATTTTTGCAAATAATTGTATTTAACCGGTCATGGATCATAGTCACAGTGACAGATCGAAATTTTTTACCGCTTGATAAGTCTTTTCTTTCTCGTATGGAGTGGAGTGATGCCTACGTCAACTGTGACCTGAGCCAGCCAGGCGAATAAGCAGTAAAAGAACCCGTGACCACCGAGATGATTCGATTGATCTCTAGAGGTGTTAGCCAAGTTTTTTGGACTCGACTGCCGAGTAAGGTCCAGGCAGATCTACTGGTATCACCAGCAGTGCGTGCATGCCCATGAACCCGGCCTATTCTTTCAGGCTGGCAAAGGCGCTTATCGGCGCGATGAGCGAAGCAATTAGCAGGCCTTTGGGGGCACGGCCAATCAGAATAAGTGCAGGCCGGATAAACGATTCCGTTCCGGATCGAGGGTGCTGTTTTTGCGTCGCCACACAGTACAAGAAAGTTGAAGCAAGTAGCAGGCGGTGGCTAGCTGCATGCCTCTCATGGCCCAGGGAGACCAACAGGGCATATGGAATAAAATCCCCCAGACAGAAACCTGAAGCAAATACGCCAGACTCTCGATAAATGTCATGCGCCATGAACGGCAAACCCAAACAGTGCTCCGGAGCGCATTAACAGCGTATTTGTTAGGCCAGGAACGATCAGTAGCAATACAAGTGCCGATTTTTGCCCAACATATGCAGTCGATCCTCACTCGAAAGCGATTTCCTGTCTTTCGATGGATTGCGCTGCTAGCTCAGCATAAATGACCAGACGGTCGTCGCTATCATCAAAAACGCGAAGCTGATGTTAAGTAATCGATTCCAAGTGGGGTGGATGAAGAACTGGCGCATCTTGCTGCCCGCAAAGAGCCACAAGAAATCGAATCCCGCACAAACCAGCAGGCAGATCAGTACTTTTGCGCCTTGTTCCCAAGCAGGCGCAATACCTAGCGTGAAGCCGCCCAGCAGCGCCGCAAACGCAGCGTATGCCTTGATATTCGCGACGCCCAGGATAAAACCGGCGCCCCAGCCGGGTACGACCACTGACTGTTCATCCTTGATGGGCGGCGCGCTACCAATGTTGTAGGCAAGCAGCAAGATATACACAACGGAGACGGCCGTCAGTGCCGTCGCTAACTTGGGGAACTCCTGGAGAATGACGTACAGCCCCGTAGCAACCAATACCATGGCAATCATCAGGCCCAGCGTGATACCGACAAAGAATGGAGTTGATCGTCTTATGCCATAAGTTGCCCCACTCGCAGCCAGGGCCAGTGTCGCTGGGCCAGGGCTTGCCAGTAACGCAACGGCGGCAATGGTAAATGTCAATGTCGCCTGGTAAATGGGCAGTACGGTGTTGGGCATAGGGGGATGTCCCGCTGAAAAAACGCGTAGTGGCTTATCGAGGGAGTCCGTTCTCGTGGCAGTAGTAGACAGTTCTGTGGTTCTTCATGAAGTCAATCACGGCGTTGGCGACGGCCATTGGGTCCTCGTTATGCAGTAGAACCTTGGCAATCTGCTCGGCGATCCATGCCATTTCCCGTTCTTTCATCCCCAGACGAGTTGCTTCGACGGTGCCTAGCCTAATTCCTGTCTCCGGGCCGTTATCCCAAGGCAGTGGCATTTCATTGGCGATGATGTTCGCGGCCTCCAGGCGCTGTACCGCCTCGCGGCCACTGATAAAGGGTTTTGAGTCAATCACAATCTGATGGGTGCGGGTGTAACCCCGCTCTCGATGGAAAACCATCACGCCCCGGTTCTCTAGACTTTCAGCCAACGCTTGTGCGTTTTTTACCACCTGTCTCATATAGGTCTGTCCATATTCCAGCATCTCGGTGGCCGCCACGGCGAGAGCCGCTACCCGGTTGATTTGGTGACTGCCTGTCAACGTCGGGAAAATCGTTTCATGTACTGCTGGAGTCAATGACGCTTCGTTCCAGACAATCAGGCCGCCTTGGGGGCCACTGAAGGTCTTCCCGGTAGAACCGGTCATCAGGTCTGCACCCTCTGTCAGCGGGTTCTGGAACAAGCCTGCGCTGATCAAACCCAACTGGTGGGCGGCATCGAAATATACTTTTCCATTCCATGAAGAGACGATGCCCTTGATGTCGGCAACAGGTAGGGGGAACAGAGTCAACGTCATCCCCAGGCCAATCACTGCTGGTTTAGCGACTCGGGCTATTTCGCTGAGCCGCGTAAGGTCGATGTCTAGGGTGTCGTGCATAAAGGGAATGTCCATTACCTTGAGTCCACGCACGCCGGGAGGGCCTTTGCTTCTATTGCTCGTATCCCCACCCTGGGGCACAGGCACGCTCATGATGCAATCACCTGGGTGGGTCAGGGCCGTGTAAGCCGCGAGCACCGCGACCATTCCTCCCATCAGTCGATGGTCGGCATACTGGGTGCGAAAGACAATTTTCAACAGCTCTACACAGAGCGATTCCAATTCATCGATATTCTTCATGCCCGAAAAAAATCGATTGTCGCGTCCTATATGGCCGCCCGATGCGCGCGTGCCAACTTCACTGGATAGCAACGCGCGCACGGATGGGCTGGTAGGCGACTCAGCGGCTACGAGATTGATGCATTGCCGAGCGCGCCACTGTTCGTTTCGAGCGACTGCCGCTCTGACCAGGTCAGCCATCGCCGCGTGAGATCGAGCCTGTTTGAGTAAGGCACTGGCCTGCTGGAGGCATCGGGTATCGTGCATGATTATCCTCTCCTGGAACCACGTAACGACTGGCTGACCGCACCTTACCTCAGGCTTTTGGCTGCCTCCGCGTTCTGATCTTCCCACCAGCGATCATTGCCATGCAGGCTGCGGGCGAGGTCTTTTTCGGCAGCCCAGGTCATGTTGAGGATTATTCGAATGGCGTCTTCGTTGAGCGGGATGGTGCGGTGCAGCGTGGTGTCCGTACGCAGGAAATAAATATCCCCCGTCTTGAAACCGTAAGTCGCAATTGGATTGCTACACAGAAGCTCGTGAATCCTTGGATTGGTCTTATCCCATGAGGTATGAGGCACACATTGCAGCATCCCTCCTTTGGCGATCGGCGGTGTTTCGATGATCCAGATCAACGCGAAACTATAATCGCCCCAATGCCAGCCATGGGTGTCTCCTTTACGTTCTTGCTTGGTGATTAAGAATTCCTCGTCCTTGGAGACCGAGGCAATAATTTGTGTGTCCGCAATCCGAGAGAGGGTGTCTAGCAGTACTTTGGACTTCGATAGTGCGTTGATCAGTGGGCTGTTTTCTGCGATGAACTCACTGCGCACTACACTCATATAACGAGGTGTGTTGTCAGTAGTGGCAAGGTGCAAGTCTCGACGTTCGAGTTGACGGTCTATAAGTTTGTTAACTTCTATGGTTATTTTTTCACGTAATTGATCGTCAACGATGTCTCGTAGCTTTAAAAATCCATTGCGAGAAAATTCATGGCGTAATGAAAAGATTTTATCCTCTGTGAAGATTTTGCAGTGATGTTGTTGTAGGCGAGTCTCATCAGGCAAGTAGTTCATTTCAAACCCTCGATAAAGATAAAATTCATCAAGTTGAAATAGAGGTATCGCGGAACGCCCTTTGGAAAATGTACCGCTAAATACTGCTTGTGACTGCAGGAAAAACAATAGGCAGCGAACTCCAAAAAAACCATTATTTTTTTATAAAATTGTGGTATGTAAGATTCTCCTGGCGTTTCATCAATATTTGTAAGGTGAAATTAATGAAGAAGCTTACAAAAATCGATCAGAGACTAGACCCCATAGATCGCGCATTGATTATTGCCATTCACCAGAACGCCCGGGCATCCATACGTTCGCTCAGTCGACAGGTGGGGTTGTCGGCTCCCGGTTGTAGCGAGCGTCTTAAACGTCTTGAGGCCACAGGTGTTATTAGTGGATTCAACGTAGAGTTGAATGCCCAAGCTCTTGGCTACACGCTACAGGTCCTGGTAAGGGTAAAACCCTTTACCGGAAACTTTCACTCTGTGGAACAATTGCTAGCAGAAATGGCAGAGTGTGTCGTTTGCTATAAGATCACCGGGGAGGACAGCTTTGTCTGTCATCTTTATATTGATTCTGTCAGCCATCTGGATATTACGCTGCAAAAGATTACACCCCTGGCTGAAACTAATACTTCAATTATAAAATCAATCCACAAGAAGCTCCCCGATTTCTGAGAAGGTTAGGCTGCTAGTACAAGTTGTAAGCTTGTAAGGCAATGGTGAGATTTGCCCGGTTTGGCTCTGGCACGGGGAGACTAAGGGCAATTGAATTTTTAATTAACTCAAATCAAATGGTTCTTTTTAATGAATAGCTTCGTCAAGCTCCTTGATTTCGAGCTTGCTAGTAATCCTAGTGCCGTATTGGGATGCAAAATTTTATTTGCAGTCTGGAGGTGCCGAGGCGTTAGGGGGAATCAGGGGCGAAGCTCGGCCCGATGGCGAGCCGGCTTCGTAGGGCAGGAGCGGTGCGACGACGGTTCTACTTGCCCGGTTTCTTCAGGCTGACCGGCAGGCCCCAGACCAGGTCCTCCATGCCTTTCTCACCCAGTACCTGGGTCTTCATCGGCTCGATGCGCGCCAGCACCTGGCGGGCCGCCTCGCCCAGGGTCGGCTGCTCTTTGCCGATGAACCTCTTCGTCAACTCCATGGGGGCGGGGCGCATGTAGACCTGGATGTCCCGCAGGGCACACTTGATGTTCTGCGTGTCCACGGCCTTGCAGGTTTTCGGGTCGTAGTGCACGCCCGGAGTCTTCAGGTGGAAGCGGTCGCTGAGCAGGATCTGGCCCGGCTTGATGGTGAAGGCCAGCGGGGCATAGGCGTCGGGTATCTGCGCTTGCAGCTTGATGGATTGGACGTCCTGGATCTTCGTGCCTTCGGTCCAGCCGCCCTGGGAGACCTGCTCGCGCTGGGTGTAGTTCTGTTGTGACCAGCTCACGCATTGGCCGGACGCCATGTGCACGGCACTGCAGACGTTCTGGGAGTAGGTCCTGTCGGCATAGGAGGCATCACGCCAATAGTCTTCCTTGACGAACCGGCGATACAGCACGGCGGACAGGTTCACCGCGCCCAAGGGGGTGGCCCCCGGCTGGCCCTTGGGCGCCTTGATGTCGGCCAGGGTGCTGTCGATCTTGTAGTCGATCCCGCCGGACAACAGGTAGGTCCCCGGCGGGATGATGTTGACCTCGAGGAAGTCCCACAGATAGACCGCCTCCTTGATCTTCTCCAGGTCGTTGTTGGCGAAGGCCTGCATGTAGGCGATGCCGGGCATGTCCTTGTTCTTGAAAATGACCCGGTGCGAATAGCTGGAAAGATCGGTCACGCTCTTGTTGGGCATCAGCGCCGGCACCAGCACCACGGACATGCCTTCGCGGGTGGCCTGGTCGAGCATGTCCAGCAGCTGGTTGGTGGGGTTCTGTTGCGGTGGGCTGGCGGGGCCGCCAATCGAGGCACAGGCTGCCAACAAGCTGGCGGGGGCCAGGATTGCCAAGGGACGCAGGCTTTTTAGAGTTTTCATTGGATGTCCTTATCGGCACTAGGCCATGACGGGGTACTGGGGTTGCGGCGACCGAAGTGAGTGGATGGGCAGCACCGGGAGTTCCAACCTGCCTTCGACTGGGTCACTGTCGAACAGCCTGATCGGCGTTTTCAATAGCATTAAAGCCCCAGGGATGGAAAGCGCACGATGTTCTCCGGAGCCGGCGGCAATTCCTGGCTGGCTTGCCGGAAGCGCTCCAGCAGGAAGTCCAGCAATACCCGCACTCGTGGCACCTGGTAGCGGTTGCGATGGAGCAGGGCGTAGATGCCAGGTTCCGCCACCGCATAGTCGGGCAGCACCACTCTGAGCCGGCCTGCCCGCAAGTCTTCTACCGCATCCCAGATGGTCTTGCGGGTGATGCCGCGGCCAGACAGCGCCCACTGCCGGGCCAGGGCCCCGTCGTTGGTCTCCCAGGCTTGATCCAGTGCGATGCGCAGGGTCTGGCGCTGGCCGGCGACGTTGAAATGGTAGTCGTTGAGCGGGCCCGAGGCCGTGACCAGGATGATGAACCGGTGCTGCGCCAGATCCTCCGGCGTCTGCGGCGTGCCGTATTGCTCCAGGTAGGCCGGGGATGCGCACAGCACCCGCCAGTTCGGCGCCAGCAAGCGGGCGACCAGGGAACTGTCCTGGGGCTGGCCGAAGCGGATGGCGATGTCCATGTCGTCCTCCAGCAGCCTGGACAGCGAGTCCGTCAGGGTCAGTGCCAACTGCAACTGCGGATGGGCCTGGCTGAAGGCCTCCAGCCAGTGGTTGAGCTGGTGGCGTCCGAAGTCGGCCGAGGCGCCAATGCGTACCTTGCCCTGGACCCGGCCCTGGCCTGCCTGCAGGGCCTGCTCGGCATCGGCCAGGGATTCCAGGGCGATCCGGCAGTGCTGCAGGTACAGCCGCCCTTCGTCGGTCAGGCGCAAGGTGCGGGTGGTGCGGTCGAACAGTTTCACCTGCAGCGCCGCTTCCAGCTTGGCCAGGCGCGCGCTGGCCGCCGCCGCGGAGAAGCCCAGCTTGCGCCCGGCCGCGGAAAGGCCGCCCAAGGTGGCGGCTTCGACGAACAAACGTATGTCACCCAGTCGATCGGTCGCCATTGTTCATCCAGATTTGAAAGTCATTGAATGGTTGGCTCAATTATCAAATATGGATTCAAGTCGCACCATACCGGCTCCCATCGACCTTCATTCCACCCGTGGAGCCCAACCCCATGCGTGCATCTTCGATCGATCCTGCGGCCGCTGTCGCCTCGCAGGCCGGCGACTTCCCTTCAGGCCGCCTGCTGCTGTTGTGCATGGCCAGTTTCCTGGCCGAGGCCAACCTGACCTTTCCCGCCGGCTTGTTGCCGCAATTGGCCGCGGATTTCGGCATCTCCCAGGCCGGGGCAGGGCAGTGGGTGACCTTCTGTTCGCTGGGCGCGGGCCTGGCCGCCATTCCCCTGAGCGCGGCGACTCGCGGCTGCAACCAACGCCGGGTGCTGCTGGCGGTGCTCGCGGTGTTCTGCATCGCCAGCCTGGTCAGTGCAGGGTCCAGCAACCTGTGGCTGACCCTGGCGGTGCGGTTGCTGGTGGGCCTGGCCACCGGCCTGGCCTGGAGCCTGCTGGCCACCTATGCCCGCAGCCTGGTGGCCGTGCCGCAGCAAGGACGGGCCCTGGCACTGGCGATGTTCGGCATCCCCCTGGCGTTGTCCCTGGGAGTACCGCTGGCCAGTTGGGCCAGTGAGCTGCTCGGCTGGCGCGCCGTCTTCGCGGTCCTGGGCGGCCTCGACCTGTTGCTGATGCTCGGCATCGCCCGGGGCTTGCCGGATCGCGTCGGCGAGGCCCGGAAGACTCCCGCCAGCTTCCGCCAGGTACTGTCGACCCCTGGGGTCGGCGCGGTACTGGGGGTCGTGACGGGCTGGATCCTGGCCCATTACATCCTCTATACCTACTTGTCGGCGTATCTGCAGAGCCTGGGCATGGCCAGCCAACTGGGCCAGCTGTTGTTCGTGTTCGGCCTGGCGGCCCTGGTGGGCGTCTGGGCGGTCGGTCTGCTGGTGGATCGCTGCCTGCGTGTCCTTGTGCTGCTGAGTCTTTCGGCCTTCTGCCTGGTGGCGCTGTTGTTGGGCAGCGGTGGCTTGTCCCTGCCCATGGTGTACCTGGTGATGGTGATCTGGGGGCTGAGTTTCAGCGGCGCGCCGACCCTATTGCAGACCGCGCTGGCCGATGCCGCCGCGGAACATGCCACCGCCGCCCAGTCGATGCTGGTCACGGTGTTCAACCTGGCCTTTGCCGGTAGCGGGGCGCTGGGCGGGGTTCTCCTGCAAACCACCGGTGTGCGGGTCTTTCCCTGGGTGATCCTGGCCCTGCTGGCGGGCACCCTGGGGCTGGCCTGGTCCAGCCGGCGCCATGCCTTCCGCCCTGGTCGGCGGCGCACGCACTAGCAACAGGGCGGTAGCCCCAATAATCGCCAATTGCCATGAGCAGTGAATTTTTTCGAATCCCTGGCTATCTGATGGCATGGAGCCCCGGCCGGTAGAACACTGGTCATCTCGCTGTCCGCTCGTGCCTGTCACCATCCGGGCCCGGGGCAAAGGTATGCATGAGCACAGTCAGCCATAGGGAAACTGCTATGAAGTCGCGCAAGAAAAGGGTCAAGCCGATCGGCTTGAAGGACATCACCATCGTCGACGACGCCAAGATGCGCAAGGCGATCACCGCCGCCGCGCTGGGCAATGCCATGGAGTGGTTCGACTTTGGTGTCTATGGTTTCGTCGCCTATGCGTTGGGCAAGGTCTTCTTCCCCAATGCCAGCCCCGGCGTGCAGATGATCGCCGCCCTGGCGACCTTTTCCGTGCCTTTCCTGATCCGGCCCCTGGGCGGGTTGTTCTTCGGGGTCCTGGGCGACCGCTACGGGCGGCAGAAAGTCCTGGCGGCGACCATCGTGATCATGTCCCTGAGCACCTTCGCCATCGGCCTGATCCCATCCTATGCCTCGATCGGCATCTGGGCGCCGATCCTGTTGTTGCTGGCCAAGATGGCCCAGGGCTTTTCCGTGGGCGGGGAGTACACCGGCGCTTCGATTTTCGTCGCCGAATACGCCCCGGACCGCAAGCGCGGGTTCCTCGGCAGCTGGCTGGACTTCGGCTCGATCGCCGGCTTCGTCCTCGGCGCGGGCCTGGTGGTGCTGATCTCCACCATCCTCGGTGAAGAAAAATTCCTCGAATGGGGCTGGCGCCTGCCGTTCTTCCTGGCCTTGCCCCTGGGCATCATCGGTCTCTACCTGCGCCATGCCCTGGAGGAGACCCCGGCCTTCCAGCAGCATGTCGACAAGCTCGAGCAAGGTGACCGCGAAGGCCTGGCCTCGGGCCCGGCGGTGTCGTTCAAGGAGGTGGCGACCCAGCATTGGCGCAGCCTGGTGACCTGTGTCGGCGTGGTGGTGGCGACCAACGTCACCTACTACATGCTGCTGACCTACATGCCCAGCTACCTGTCGCACAACCTGCACTACAGTGAAGACCACGGGGTGCTGATCATCATCGCGATCATGGTCGGCATGCTGTTCGTGCAACCGATGATCGGCTTCATGAGCGACAAGATCGGACGCCGGCCCTTCATCATCTTCGGCAGCGTCGGCCTGTTCGTGCTGGCCATCCCGGCCTTCATGCTGATCAACAGCGGGGTGCTGGGGGTGATCTTCGCCGGCCTGCTGATCCTGGCCGTGTTGCTGAACTTCTTCATCGGTGTGATGGCTTCTACGCTGCCGGCGATGTTCCCCACGCGTATCCGCTACAGCGCCCTGGCCAGTGCGTTCAACATCTCGGTGCTGATTGCCGGCCTGACCCCGACGATCGCGGCCTGGCTGGTGGAAACCACCGAGAACCTGTACATGCCCGCCTACTACCTGATGGTGATCGCGGTGATCGGCTTGATCACCGGTATTTCCATGCGCGAGACGGCCAACAAGCCATTGCGTGGCGCGGCCCCGGCGGCGGCCGATATCGAGGAGGCTCGGGAGTTGTTGCAAGAGCACCACGACAACATCGAGCAGAAGATCGAAGACATCGATGCGCAGATCGCCGAGCTTGAGGCCAAGCGCAAGAACCTGGTGCAGCAGCACCCGCGGATCGACTAGGACCTGGGGCCCGGCTCGGCGCCGGGCCCACGACTGGACGCCGTGGCCCAGGGAAGTGGCAGGAGGGTGCTTCAGTCGCGGTCGCGGTGGTCGGCGACGCCGCGCATCCAGTAGCCCTTGCTGCGTACTAGGCGGCGCTGGATCGAGCAGGCGTCGGTGAGGTAGTCGCGGACTTCGTTGATCGCCTGGGCTTCGGCGGCGATCCAGAACTGCCCGACCCCCGAAGGCAGCTGGAGCTTGTCGATGCCTTCGAGCAGCAGGTTGGTGGCGTGCGGATGCTCGTCGCGGAACATCCATTCGTAGTTGACCGTGGCCAGGGTGTCCATGGCCTGCAGCTCGGTCATGCTCGCCGCTTCCAGCACCACCACCGCGCGGTCGCCGGGGGCCAGGCTCTCGAGGATGCTCATCACCGCCGGGGTGCCGGTTTCATCGGCGGCCAGCAGTAACCATTCGGCCTCTTCCTGGGGCTGGAAACCACCACGCAATGCCGAGCAGCCGATCCAGTCGCCGACCCGGGCCTGTTCCGCCCAGCGCCCGGCCGGGCCCTGGCCATGGCGGACGAAATCGATATCGACGCTGGACGCTTGCCGATCATGCCGGCGGATGCTGTAGGCACGGCTGGCGGGGTTGCCGCCATTGGGCAGGAACAGCTTCAGCCATTGGGCCGGCTGGCACTTCAGGTCACCGCCGAACAGCTCGCCCCTGAAGGTGACGCGCCGTACCAGGGGGGTGAGGTCATGGATGGCGGTGACTTCGATGTCGTACTTCATTTTTTTACGCAGGAACATGAATACTCCGGATCTACTTGGCTTTCGCCTTGGGTGAATGAGCCAGCCAGACGATGCTGAGCACGGCGAAGAACAGCCATGCGCTGGCCAGCGAGAAGTCGTTGAGCGCCAACATGTGGGCCTGGCGATCGATGGCCCGGCCCAGCCATTCCAGGGCACCCTCGGGTGACAGGCCGAGGCTGTCGAGGTTGGCCCGGGCCTGGCCGCTCCAGTGATCGAAAGGGCTCATGCGTTCGGCCAGGTCGACCTGGTGGCCGCGGGCCCGGTGGTCCCAGAACGCCGGGCCGAGGGACACGGCGAAGCTGGCGCCGGTCATGCGCAGGGCGTTCTGCAAGCCGAGGGCCGCGGGGATCTTTTCCGGTGGCAGGCGCGACAGCGAAATGGCCACCAGCGGGGTGAACAGGAAAGCCGTGCCGGCGCCCATCAGCACCGAGTTCCAACCGATGAACTGGATGTCCAGGCCGGTCTCGAAGCCCATGCGCCACAACGAGGCGCCGATCCAGCAGATGAAGGCCATGCTCGCCAGCATCCGCGCATCCAGGTGCTGCATCAGCCGCCCGATGAAGGGCGCCAGCACCACCCCGGCGATCCCCAGCGGCGCGGTGGCGATCCCGGCCCAGGTCGCGGTGTAGCCCATCTCCGTCTGCAGCCACAGCGGCACCAGCACCAGCGAGGCGAAGTACAGGGAAAAGCCCAGGGTCACGCACAGGGTGCCGATGGCGTAGTTGCGCTCCTGGAACAGGCGCAGGTCGAGAATCGGATGCTGCTCGGTCAGTTCCCAGCTGATCAATGACGCAAAACCCAGCACCGCCACCACCGCCAGTACGCGGATCGGCGTGGAGGCGAACCAGTCCAGGTCCTGACCCTTGTCGAGGAGGATCTGCAGCGAACCGACCGCGACCATCAGCAGCAGCAAGCCGACCACATCCACCGGCAGCTTGCGGGTCGGGTTGTCCCGGCCATGCAGGACCTGGCCGAGGGTCAGCAGGATGAACGCCCCGACCGGCACGTTGATGTAGAAGATCCACGGCCAACTGATGTTGTCGGTCAGGTAGCCACCCAGGATCGGGCCGCACACCGGCCCGAGGAAGGTGGTCATCGACCACACCACCAGCGCCGAGGTGCGTCGCTCGGGCGGGAAGATCGCCACCAGCAGGGCCTGGGACAACGGGGCCAGGGGGCCGCACACCGCTCCCTGGAAGATCCGGAACAGCAGCAGCGAACCAAGGTTCGGCGCCAGGGCGCAGCACACCGAGGCCAGCACGAACAGGGCGACCGCGGTCATGAACAGCTTGACCTGGCCGAAGCGCTGCACCAGCCAGCCGGTCAAGGGCAGGCCGATGGCCAGGGAAATGCTGAACGAAGTCAGCACCCAGGTGCCCTGGTCGGGGGCCACGCCGAGGTTGCCGGAGATGGTCGGCACCGCGACGTTGGCGATGGTGGTGTCGAGCACCATCATGAAGTTGGCCATGCCGATCGCCAGCGCGCCCAGGAACAGCGTGCCGCCGCTCAGTGGTTCGATGGGACGCTTGGCGATCATCGTTCGTTCCTCGACAGGCTGAGTTTCGACGCTTGCAGGTTCTGCGCGATGATCTGCTCGACCAGCGCCTGGCTACCCTGCTCGAGGTTGTCGTAGACCCCGGTGCTGTCTTGCACCTTGGCTTGCGCGGGCTGTTCCCCGGGTTCACCGAGGATCGCCTTGACGGTCATCGACAGGCCGATGCGCAGTGGGTGGCGCAGCACTTCCTCGCGGTCCAGGGCGATACGCACCGGCACCCGCTGCACCACCTTGATCCAGTTGCCGGTGGCGTTCTGCGCCGGGATGGTGGCGAAGGCGGCGCCGCTGCCGGCCTCGATGCCCTGGATGCGTCCGTGGTACATCACTTTCTGGCCATACAGGTCGGCGAACAGTTCCACCGCCTGGCCGACCTTGATCTGCCCCAACTGCGATTCCTTGAAGTTGGCTTCCACCCAGACCTTGTCCAATGGCACCAGCCCCATCAGCACGGTGCCGGGCTCGATGTGCTGGCCCACTTGCACGGCACGCTTGGTGATCAGGCCATCGGCCGGCGCGGGAACCTTGGTCCGGGCCAGGGCCAGGTAGGCCTCGCGCACCCGTTCGGCCGCCGCGCCAACCTGCGGATGATTCTCCACCGTGGTCCCCTGAATCCGTGCCTGCAGGGCCACCAGCTTGGCCTCGGCGGCACGCAATCCGGACTGGGCCACCTGCGCCGCTTCCTCGGCGTGGTGCAGGTCTTCGCCGGAGACCCCGCCCTGGGCGATCACCGCGCGCCGCCGCTGCAGGTCCTGGCTGGCGCGGCTGGCCTCGGCCTGGCGCAACTTGACCTGGGCCGCCAGGTCGTTTTCCTCGGCATACAGGCTGTTGACCGCACGCACGGTCAGGGCCAGTTGATGGGTCGCGGCATCCAGGCCCAGGCGGGCATCGACCGGGTCGATCTCCACCAGGGCGTCGCCGGCCTTCACCGTGTCGGTGTTCTGGATGTGCACCGCCGTAGCGGTGCCACGGGTCTGGGCCGAGACCAGGATCACGTCGCCGCGCACGTAGGCGTTGTCGGTGCTTTCGTAGAGGCGGCCGTAGAGCAGCCACCAGGCACCGGCCGCGATGATCAGGGCCAGGGCCACCAGGGTGATGATCAGGAAGTTCAGGCCACGGCGCGACTTGGCCGGGGCCGGGGTCGGGGTTGGGGAGGCATCAGTCATGGGAGGTCTCTGCAAGTCGGGTGACGTTCTGGTCGGTTTCGGTCCGGCCGCCCAAGGCACGCAACAGGCCGGCATGGTTCTGTCGCGCGGCCGTGTTGAGCTGGACCAGTTGCATGCGGGTATCGAGCACCCGGGTCTGGGCGTCGAGCACATGCAGGAAGTCGGTGAGGCTCTGGCGGTAGCGCAGGTGTTCCAGGTCATAGGCCCGTTCGGCTTCGTCCAGGCCCTGCACGGTCTTCACCCGCTGGGCCTCAAGGGCCTGCAATTGCGAGAGACAGCGGGCGACGTCGGCCAGGGCATCCACCAGCACCTGGTTGTAGTTCGCCACGGCCTCGGCATAGCCGGCCTGTTGGGCCTGGTACTGGCCGCGCAGGCGGCCGGCATCGAAGATCGGCAGGGTCAGCGCCGGGCCGACGCCGTAGGTGCGGCTGTCGTGGTGGAACAAGTTCTGGAAGCTGAAACTCTGGAATCCGGCGAAGGCCAGCAGGTCGATGTTCGGGTAGAACGCCGCGCGTGCCGCGCCAACACGCTGGGCCTGGACTTCGACGCGCCAGCGCTGGGCGATGACGTCCGGGCGGTTGCCCACCAGCTCGGCTGGCAGCTGCCCGGGCAATACCACGCTGCGTCGCAGGTCCGTGCCGCGGGGCCGCCATTGTTCGCCCCAGCCCGGGCCCTTGCCGGCCAGGGCCGCCAGGCGCAGTTGATAAACGCGGGCAGCGCCCTGCAGCCGGGCCTGCTCGGCCTCGAGCAAAGGGATGGGGCCGCGGGCACGGACCACGTCGACTTGGGTGCCCAATCCGGACTGCAAGCGTCGTTCGCTGATGCGGTGGATGCTGCGCCGCTGCTCCAGGGCCTGGTCGACCACGGTCTGCTGTTCCAGCACGCCGGCCAGGGCGAACCAGGTTTCCACCAGGCTGCCGCTCAGGGCCAGGCGCGCCACCGCGCGGTCGGCCTCGGCGGCCCGCAGGCTATCCACCGCCGCTTCGTTCAACGCGCGGTTCAGACCCCAGAGGTCGAGGTTGTAGCGACCTTGCAGCAAGGCCTGGCCGTCGCTATGCCAAGTGCCGGACTCGCTGGCGCTGGTCTTGTAGTGCTGCGAATCCTGGCTGCGCAGGATCTGGGTCATGGCCGACAGGCCGGGCCGGGTATTGGCCTGGGCGACGTTGGCCTCGGCCTCGGCCCGGCTGATGCGCGCACTGGCGATCGCCAGGCTGGGCGAACTGTCCAGGGCGGCGTCGAGCAGGCGATCCAGGTCCGGGTCCTGGAAGGTTCGCCACCACAGGTCGCTGGCCGGTGTCCGGGGTGTGGCCCGGGTGATGTCCTGGCCGGCCGCGAGGGCGTCGGCGGACAGCCGCTTGGGCAGTTCGGGCGTGTGCCCGGGGTTGATGCAGGCCGGCAGTGTCAGCAACAGGCCCAGCAGGGTTGCCGACTGGAGCAAACGATGAGGAGCCATCACAACGTCCTTGAACGATTAGGTTGTGACGGGATGCTAGAGAGGCCCAGGTGTATTGAAAATTGCAAATAACGGAGTTTAGATTTGCGCAAAATGCAAACGAGACGCCGCGATGAACTTTCCCGACCTCAACCTGCTCTTGACCTTCGACGCGATGCTGCGCGAAGGCAGCGTCACCGGTGCCGCCGAACGCATGAACCTGAGCATCCCGGCCATGAGCCGGCGCTTGGCCAACCTGCGCGAGACCATGGGCGATCCGCTGTTCGTCCTGGCGGGGCGGCGCTTGGTACCCACGCCGCTGGCCCTGGAACTGGCGCCCCAGGTCCATGGCCTTCTGGAAGAGGCGCGCAATGTCCTGGGCAACAAGCAGGAACTCAACCTGGGCACCATCAAGCGGGTGTTCACCCTGCGCGCCGAGGACGGTTTCACCGGTGCCTGGGCCTTGCGCCTGAGCCAGCGGGTCGCCGAGCAGGCGCCCCATGTCACCCTGCGCTTCATGTCCCAGGGCAACGAGGATGTCGCCGCCCTGCGCGATGGCTTGAGCGATCTGGACATTGGCATCGCCGGGCCGCTGGGCCCCGAGGTATACAAGCAGCGCTTGTACATCGACAGCTTCGTCGGGGTGGTCAACAACCAGCATCCGCTGGCTCGCCTGGCCCATGTCAGCGCCGAGGACCTGGTGGCCTATCCGCACCTGTCGGTCTCGCGTCGGGGGCGAACCCGTGGCCCGCTGGACCTGGAGCTGGAGAAGATCGGCCTGCAACGCAAGGTGCCGTTGGTGGTGCCCGGCTTCCAGGCGGCCATGCAGTTGGCCAGCACCTCGGAGCTGGTGGCGGTGATTCCCCGGCGTTTCGTCGAATGGTCCTTGCCGCTGCTGCCGCTGAGCATCTTCACCCTGCCGGTGGTGACCCCCAGCGGCGAGTTCTCCCAGGCCTGGCACCCACGGGTCAACAACGACCAGGTGCATCGCTGGTTGCGCCAGCAAGTGCAGGAGTGTTCCAGCCATTGAGAGCACCGTCGAACAGGGATATGGGATGGCCTAGTCCCGCACTCCGTGAATATGGCTGAGTTCATTTTTACTTATATTTACAACTGTCATTTTTCCTGGCTTTTAAAGTAACGCTCGCGATGGCTTGTGGTTTTAATTGCAATGACCAGATGTTCGAATAAGTTTCGCGACGTTATACCTGCGTTTACCGGATTTTTACCTCGGGCAAGTTATACGGGGGCTTTCGGGCTTTGCCTGAAGTGGCTGGTCGAGCGTCAATACCAATGAATCCAGGGCTTGTGGCTTATCTAATGGATGTGCCATGCCAGGTTTTGATATCAAGTAGATATTGAACTAGCGAGATAGGGATCAGGGCTGACCGTTAGCATACTTCTGGTTGCTCGGTTGCAAGTTACCCGCTGTTGATCGAGACCTCGATGAGTCCGCTGCGTGGAGCATGGGACCTCGAGGCCTAATGAATACAAGTTTCTGCATGGTACAAGGCTGGACCATTCGGATTGTTCGATCCTGGAGTTTGGGCCATGCCTGATTTTTCCCGTAGAACCCTGATCAAGCTGAGCCTGCTGGCGGCATCGCCATGGGTGGCTCCCGTCATCGCCAGGGGCGCGCCAGCCCCCGCTGCCAAGAGCGTCCTGGTGATCGGTGCCGGTATTTCCGGGCTGGCCGCCGCCAGGATGCTGCACGCGGCCGGTCATCGCGTGACGGTGATCGAGGGCCGTGACCGGGTGGGTGGCCGGATATGGACCAATCGCAGCTGGTGGGATGCCCCGGTGGACCTGGGGGCCTCCTGGATCCATGGCGTCGATGGCAACCCGGTCGCCAACCTGGCCCGGCAACTGGGGATCGAAACCCTGGTGTATGACGTGGAAAGACCTGCGTCGAACCTGGTCTACGACGCCGCTGGACGCAAGCTGGGCAGCCAGGAACTGGAGGGGCTCACGCAACTTCAAGAGCAGGCGAACACGCTCCTCGGGGACAAAGTGCAAGGCGCCGCGCCGGAGCGCAACGCCCGGGATGAAATGCTCCAGGTGCTCGCCGGGTTGGCCGGTACGCAGGCCGAAAAGGCCACGGTCATGGAGCTGTTCAGTCGCGAACTGGAGGACGGGCTCGCCGCCGACCCACAGGACATCGCTGCCTGGGGGCTGCAGGAAGGCAGTGGCTTCGATGGCCATGAAGTGATTTTTCCCAAGGGCTACGGACAACTGGTGGACCGGCTGGCCGAGGGCCTGGAGATTCGCTTCAACCATCGGGTCACCGGCATCCGGCATGACCCATCGGGCGTGCGCGTGGCTACCAGCCATGGCGAGCTGGCGGGGGATATCGCGATCGTCACCTTGCCCCTGGGAGTGCTCAAGGAAGGCGGGGTCACGTTTTCGCCGGCACTGCCCGTGGCCAAGCGCGGTGCCATCGAGCGCCTGGGCATGGGGGTCTACAACAAGGCGGTGTTCCTGTTTCCGGAGGTGTTCTGGGGCCAGGCCGCGATCATCAGCCAGTTGAATACCGACAAGGGGCTGTGGGCCAACTGGTACCCCTTGAACCACTACGCCAAGCAACCCGTGCTCTGCGCCCTGCATGGCGGCACCCCGGCCCGGTTGCTCGAAGGCATGTCGAACCAGCAGATCCAGGAAGACGCCATGGCCCACCTGCGCCAGATGTTCGGTTCCTCGATCCCGCTGCCGAGCGATATGCACATCACTCGCTGGCATGCGGATCCCTTTGCCCGCGGCAGTTATTCCTTTCCCCAGGTCGGGGCGCGGCCGTCCGACCGCGAGGATCTTGCAGCTCCGGTCGGCAACACCTTGCTGTTCGCCGGGGAAGCGACCCATCCGGACTACAGCGCGACGGTCCATGGCGCGCTGCTATCGGGCTGGCGCGAGGCGCGCCGGGTGCTGGGCGAGCCGGTCTGAACCTGCGCGCCCCTTAGAGCCGCTCGCCGATTCGCTCGCGCAAGGCTTGGGCCAGTTGCCCTGCCTGGGCCTGCTTGTCGGACCAATCGTCCACCCGTTGCCCCAGGTAGGCACTGCGCGCGTACTCCAGGGTGCCGGCCAGTTGTGCCGGAAGCTGCGCGATGGCCCAGGTCGCGGCTTGGTCCTTGCCAAGGAAGTCCCCGGCCTGGGCGGTGCGCCACATCCTGGCCAGGGTCAGCAAGACGTTGCGCTCATCTCCGTGCAGCCCCTGTAGCAACGCCGGCAGTGCCTGGGCCATGGCCTGGCGGACCTGCTCCGGGGATATGTCCGGCAGCATCCGTGCAGCGTTCGTCCCCAGCAGCGCAACGGCCTGGAGCCGGGCCTGGGCCAGCAGCAAGCGGTATTCCGGATCGGCATGGGGCATGGGCAACTTGCCGTTCTCGAAGTCCGTTCGTAGCCATTCTCCATAGACCAGCTCGGCCCGTGGCGCACAATCCGGTTCGTCCAGGTCGGCCTGGCGAAAGACCAGCAGTTCGAGGCAACGCGGCCCACCGGCGATGGCCGGGTGCCGTGCCGAAAGGCGCAGCAGTCCGGCGGTCAGGGCCTTGCGTTGCTGCTGGTCCAGGCCCTGTTCGACCGTCGCCAGCAGATCGATGTCGCTCTGTGGCCGCAGGCCCCCGGTGACGGCCGAGCCGTGCAGGTACAGCGCCAGCAGGTTGGGGCCGAGCACTTGCCTGAGGAGTGCCAGTGCAGCTTGTAGCTGCGGATCGTTTTCCCAGTGGTGGTGCATGTTCAGTGCGTTCCTTGGCTGTCCGCTGCAGGTGCCTCGGCGGCCTGGGCCTTGAGAAAAGCCAGGCAGGTGGCGACCGCCGGGGTGCGTGGCCCGTGGCTGGTTTCGAACAGCACGATGTCACGCTGGATCCGTGGCTTGACGATGGGCAGCCAGGTCAGCTCGTCGGACAGCAGGCCCTCTGCGGTCAGGCGCGGCACGATGCCGACACAGAATCCGGCGCGGATCAGGCTGTACAGGGTTTCGGTGAAAGAGACCCGGTACGTCGCCTTGACGATGACTTCCTGGGCCTTGGGCGAACCCAGCGCCAGGTCGGCGACGCTGCCCAACAGGAAATGCGCCACTGGCCGGTTATCGAGCTGGGCCCAGCTTACGGTGGGGGCGGCACACAGTGGGTCGTCCTTGCGTACCACCGCCACCAGTTCGTCGACCAGCAAGCGATGCATGGGCAATGCGGCCGTCGCGTCGCCGGCACCGATGCCGAAATCCACCTTGGCGCTGCGCACGTCATTGATCAGCGCCCGGGTGGGCAAGTCGATGAAGTCGAAACGCAGATCGGCATGCTGTCGTTGCAGCTCCTGGAGCTTGGGCAGGATCCGGTGGGCCACCGACGGCACCAGGCCGATGCGGATCGTCTGCTGGCGTTCCTGGCTGATGTGGACCATGTCGGCCACGGCGTTGCCCGCGGTGTTCAGCAGGTGCTCGGCGATGGGCAGGATCGCCGCGCCGATCTCCGACAGGGTGACCTGGTGGCCCTTGCGGATGAACAGCTGGGCGCCGATCAGGCGTTCGGTTTCCCTGATCGAGGTGCTCAGGGCGGAGGCGGTCAGGGCCAGTTCCTCGGCCGCCAGGCGAAAATGCAGGACTCGGCTGAGGGTGGCGAAGTAGTGCAGGTGGCGCAGCGACAGGGCAGCGAGCGGGCGCTTGGAGACGCCACTTGTTTCCTTGGAGTTCATGGGATGTTCCTGGCGCGAAGGGTGGGCCGGACAGTTTGCCATTCTGTTAATTAAAATCTAATGAATATGTAGAATTAACAACTTTTTCTAATAAGTTGCCGGCATATACTCAAACCCCAGGCCCCGCTCGCTGGGCCGCCAAGACATGCGGATGACAGAACAACAATAATGATCAGAAGGGCACTCGACCATGATTCAAGATCCCGTCCTGGGTGACTTCCTGCGGCGTATTCCCAAGACCGACCTGCATATCCATCTGCTGGGCGCCATTCGCCCGGATACCCTCGTGGCCCTGGGGCGTAAGCATGGCCTGTCGTTGCCGGCCGGTGACGCGCGGCAAATCTATCGATACCGGGACTTTCCAGGCTTCCTGAATGTCCTGCGCCTGGCCGGGCAATGCCTGGTGGACCGGGAGGACTTTGCCCGGGTGGCCTACGAACTGTTGGAAGACGCCCACCGCAAGGGCAATTGCCGGCACCTGGAGTTGTCGTTCAACCCCACGGTGTTCCTCGATAACCAGGTGCGCTACCGCGTGGTGGTGGATGGCCTGATCGACGGCATGAACGCCGCCCGGAGCGATTTCGCCATGTCCAGCTTGCTGGTTCCCTGTATCGACCGCGAACGTCCGGCAGGGGTGGCCCGGGCCATGGTCGAGCAAGTGCTGGAGCATCGACGTGACGAAGTGGCCGGCATCGGCATGGACTTCGCCGAGGGCAAGGGGCCGCCGCAACGGTTCATCGAGGCCTACCAACTGGCGGCGCGCCATGGCCTGCGGCGCACCGCCCATGTCTGCGAGGACAACCAGCCCCTGGCGCTGGCGCCGCCCACTCACCTGCGGACCTGCATCGAGGCGCTGGCCTGCGATCGCGTCGACCATGGCTACAACCTGCTGGCCGACCCGGAAGCGGTGATTGCGGCCCGGGAGCAGGGCATTGCCTTCAATGTCACCGTGTGCACCGCCAAGAAAAGCAACCTGGGCAACCGCATGGACGCAATCAAGCTGATGCACGATGCCGGCCTGCGCTTGAACATCGGTACCGACGATCCCTACCTGCACCACACCGACCTGGAACACTCCTGGGCCAAACTGTTCAGCCACTGCGGCTGGGGTATCCACCAGGCTCGCCAGCTGGCCCTGGCCGGGGTCGATGCCTGCTGGCTGGATGCTGCTGCCAAGCGGACGTTGCATGAGACATTCTCCCGGGAAATCGACCGGCTCATCGTCCAGGTCTGGTCCCGGATCAAGCCGCCCTACATCGGCGCACGGGCCGCCTAGGCCAAGCTGTCGCGACGTTCGGGAGTCATCATGATGAGCCATGCCAAGCCCCGGCACCTGCGCCGCTCACAGTGGACGGCGGTGGTGCTGTTGATGTTGATGGGCATCGTCAATTATTTCGACAGAAGCACGGTGGCGATCGCCAACCATTTGTTGAGCGCCGACCTGTCGCTGTCCGCCACGCAGATGGGCTGGATTTTCTCGGCCTTCTCCTGGGCCTATGCCTTTGCGCAATTGCCCAGTGGGGCCCTGGTGGACCGCAAGGGGGCGCGACTGGTGCTCGGCTGGGCCCTGGCGGCATGGTCCGCGGCCCAGGCGGTCTGTGGCCTGGCCACCTCGATGTCGCAGTTGCTGGTGGCGCGGGTCTGCCTGGGCGTCGGCGAGTCACCGCAATACACCGGCGGGGTCAAGGTGGTCAGCGACTGGTTCCCGGTGAGCGAACGCGGCCTGCCCACCGGTGCGTTCCTGGCTTCCACCACCCTGGGCTCGATGATTGCGCCGCCGTTGCTGACCAGCTTGATGGTCACTTTCGGCTGGCGCGGCATGTTCGTCATCATGGGCGTGGTGGGCGGCTTGCTGGCGGTGGTCTGGCTGGTGGTTTATCGCGATCGCAACGAGGGGCGGCTCGGCCCCGAGGACCAGGCCTACTTCCAGGACGACACCGAGGTAGCGGTGCCCAAGGCCAGCTTCGCCGACTGGAAGGGCTTGTTCCTGCATCGCACCACCTGGGGCATCGCCCTGGGGTTCGTCGGCGTGATGTACATGGTGCTGCTGACCCTGGCCTGGTTGCCCGGGTACCTGGCCGGAGAGCGCCAATTGGGCGTGGAAGGCACCGGCTGGGTGCTGACCATTCCCTACCTGTTCGCGACACTGGGCATGTTCAGCAGCGGCTGGGTGGCCGATCGCTTGATCGCAGCCGGTACCAGTCCCATCGCCAGCAGGAAGCTGCCATTGATCGCCGGCTTGTTGGGCGGCGCGTTGTTCTGCGTGCCTTCGGTGTTCGTCGACAGCATCGTTGCCTGCATCGCCTACCTGTCGCTGGCGATGTTCTTCGTCAACTTGGCGGGTGGTTCGGCCTGGGGCCTGGTGAGCGTGGCGGCGCCGCCCCAGCTGGTGGCGTCGCTGGGCAGCATCCAGAATTTCATCGGCTTTTTCGGCGGCTCGTTCGCCCCGGTGGTGAGCGGCTGGATCATCGACCGTACCCACTCCATTGCCCTGGCCTTCGTATTGGCGGCGGGCGTGGCCTGCCTGTCGGCCTTGGCCTATTTCCTCTTGGTCGACCGGCCGATAGCCGCCACGGGCGACCAGGGCCCCACTCAACGCAATGAACCCGACGTGATAATAAAAACAGGAGCCTGATCCGATGTTACCGACCACCCTTACCCACGATTTCATCAAGGGCCTGCCGAAGGCCGAATTGCACCTGCACCTGGAGGGCACGCTGGAGCCCGAACTGAAGCTGGCCCTGGCAGAGAGGAACCGGGTCGATATCGGCCAAACCACCATCGAGGAGATCAAGCGCAGCTACAGGTTCGATTCGCTGTCGTCATTCCTGCAGGTGTACTACCCGGCGATGAACGTCCTGCAGCAGGAGGAGGACTTCTATCAATTGGCCATGGCCTACCTGCACAAGGCCCGGGAACACAATGTCCGCTATGTCGAGCTGTTCTTCGATCCCCAGGCCCACACCAGCCGTGGCATCGCTTTCGAAACCGTCATCGACGGCTATCACCGGGCTGTCCGCGAGAGCCGTGCCCTTGGCGTGGAAACCGCCCTGGTCATGCGCTTTTTGCGGGACATGTCCGCACAGTCGGCCGCCGACACCCTGGAACAGGCCTTGGTGCACCGGGACAAGATCCTCGGGGTCGGCCTGGACTCCGACGAGAACGGCAACCCGCCAAGCAAATTCCGCGAGGTGTTCGGCAAGGCCAGGCAGGCGGGTTTCCACCTGACCATGCATTGCGACATCGACCAGCACAATTCCATCGGCAATATTCGCCAGGCCTTGCTGGACATCCAGGTCGACCGCCTGGATCACGGCACCAACATCGTCGAGGACCCGGAGCTGGTGGCCTATGTGCGGGACAAGGGGATCGGCCTGACGTGCTGCCCGGTGTCCAATGGCTTCGTCGGCGACATGAAGGGCAATGAGATCCTGCAATTGCTCAGGGCCGGGGTGAAGGTCACGGTCAACTCCGATGACCCGGCGTACTTCCAGAGCTATGTGTCCGACGACATGTTCGCCCTGGCGCAGAACTACCCGATGACCCCGGCCGAGATGGTGCAACTGGCGCGGAACTCCTTCGATGCCAGTTGGGCGTCGGCTGACAGGAAGGCTGCGTACCAGCAGGAGATTACCGACTACGTGGCGGGTTATTGAGGGAGAAGGACGGCCTGCCCGAGAATATCGGCAGGCCGGTGTTCCGCGAGCCTTTTAGGCACGCAGTCCATTGAGCAACAGGTCTGTGGCGATGTTCTCCAGGCCCAGTGATGCAACACGGCCCGCCAGGGCCGACTCTGCCAGGCCGGCGAGGGCGTAGTTGAAGAGGTCGGTCAGGCCGATCGCCGTGAGGCCGATCTTGAACAGCCCCTCTTTTTGCCCTCGGATGAAGAAGGCTTCCATGATCTGTTCATAGGTCTGCAGTTTCTGGTCGACCTCCTGTGCACGCGGGGTCTGCGGGGAGCGTCCATAGCTCAGCAGAAAGGCGCAGGCGTCCTTGTGGGCCAGGTGGTTGTGCACCAGCCTGGAGAAGGCCTCCACCAACGGCAAGCTATCCTGCAGGGCTGATTGCGCGGCCTCCAGCATGGTGCTGACGCAGCGCTCGCGCAGTGTGTCGATCAGCTCTTCGCGCGTCTTGGCGTATCGGTAGAGGGTGGTCTTGCCGATGCGTACGGTTGTAGCCAGCTCCTGCAGGGAGGCACGTGGATTACGAGCCAAGGCAATGACGAGTTCGCTGATGACGTGCTCGTCAATGACTGCTGTTCGCATGTGAGTTCCTTCCTTCACTGGGACAAACGCAAAAGTCTACATGGCCAGTCGGTGATTGGGGCAAATTGGCGGATGCCGCGCTATCGGTTCCCCATAGCGCGGCATTGCGGGTTCAGTACCAGGCACCTCCCAGCGCCCGGTACAGGGCAACCAGTGCCAGTTGCTGCTCAGTGCTGATCCGGATCAGGCCGAGCTGATCATTGAAGTGGCTGCGCTGGGCCTCCAGGTAACGCAGGTGATTGTCCACGCCCCGCTCGTAGCGAGCCTTGGCCAGGACCAGGGCCTCGCCACTGGCTCCGGCCAGTTCGTTTCTTGCCTGGACCTCCCGGTGCAGGGTGTCGGTGGCATCCAACGCATCGGCCACTTCCCGGAACGCGGTTTGTACGGTCTGTTCGTAGCTGGCCACGGCGGAGTCCTTGCGTACCTTGGCCAGGTCCAGGTTGGCGCGGTTGCGCCCGCCGTGGAACAGAGGCAGCTCCAGGTTCGGGATGAAGGTCCAGGCACGCGAGCCGCCGTCGAACAGCCGAGACATCTCGGTACTGGAACTGCCGAAGGAGCCGGTCAGGGTGATACGCGGGAAGAACGCCGCCCGGGCGGCTCCGATATCGGCATTCCTGGCCCTTAGTACATGTTCGCTGGCGAGGATGTCGGGGCGTTGCTCCAGCAACTGCGAGGGTGCCCCGGGGGAGAGTTGCTGGAGGATGCGCCTCTGCTCGCCCGGTCGGGTGGGCAACAGCTTGGCAGCATCCTGTGTACCCACCAGCAGGACCAGGGCATTGCGTGCCTGGCGCAGCAGGCGTTCGCTGTTTTCCAGGTCGGCCCTGGCATGTTCCACCAGGCCACGTGCTTCCTGAAAGTCCAGGGCGGTAGCCGTACCGTTGGCCAGCTGTTGCCTGACCAGATTCAGCGAAGCTTGGCGTGCCAGGAGAGTCTGGTGGGTCAGCAGGCGTTGACGCTGGGCTCCCTCCAGATTGAGATAGCCTTGGATTGTCTCGGCAATCAGGGCAATGCGTGCGCTTGCTGCCGTTTCTTGTGCTGCCAGGAAGTGCTCCAGTGCCGAGTCGCTCAGGCTGTTGAGCCGGCCGAACAGATCCAGTTCATATTCGGGGAGACTCAAGCCGACCTTGTAGCTGGATGCGACGCCTTCCTTGCCTGAGCTGGAAAGGTCGGCTGGCACATGGGCGCGATGGGCACTGGCATCGGCGTTCAGCGATGGCAGGCGTTCACTGCGCTGGATGCGGTATTGCGCCCTGGCAGCCTCGATATCCAGCAGGGTCTGGCGGAGCGAGCGGTTGTTGCCCAGCGCCGTCTCGACCACCTTGAGCAAGTGCGGGTCGGTGATGAACGCCCGATATCCCTGGTGCCGAGCCTGGCCTGGGGATACCTGCTCCGGCGACTGTGGCCATTGCTCGGCCACGGGCAAGCCCGGGCGTTGGTGCTCGGGCGCCAGCGAGCAGCCGGCGAGTGCCAGGAGCAAAGCCACCAGGGCTGGGTGTTGGTGATGAATACGTGTCACCGGAGTTACTCCTTCAGTGCTTCTGGAACCGTGTCGTTTGGCTGCTGCATGGGCCGCTTCCTGGGCAACAGGCCCAGGACCGAGACGAAGAAGATCGGTACGAGTATTACCCCCAGGAAGGTGGCTGAGATCATCCCGCCAATGACCCCGGTCCCGATCGCCTTCTGGCTGGCTGCGCCGGCGCCGACGGCCAGAGTCAGGGGTATCACGCCGAGGATGAAGGCCATCGAGGTCATGATGATCGGGCGAAAGCGCAGGCGCGCCGCCTCAACGGCTGCCTCCTTCAATGAGCGGCCTTGTTCGAGCAGATCCTTGGCGAACTCGACGATCAGGATCGCGTTCTTCGCCGCCAGCCCGATGATGGTGATCAGTCCCACCTTGAAATAGACGTCGTTGGGCATGCCGGCGATGGTCACCGCAGCCACGGCACCGAGGGCTCCGATGGGAACGATGAGCATGACACTCATGGGAATGGCCCAGCTCTCGTAGAGCGCCACCAGCAGCAGGAACACCACGACAACCGCTAGAAGCAGCAACTGACCGGCCTGTCCGCTGGCGACTTTTTCCTGATAGGACAGGCCGGTCCACTCGTAGCCGATCCCGGCGGGTAGCTGGCTGGCCAGCTTCTCCATCTCCGCCATGGCCTCACCGGTGCTGGTGCCCGGCGCGGCATCGCCGGCAATCTTGATGCTGGGGTAGGCGTTGTACCTGACGATCTGCACCGGGCCTTCTTCCCATTTCAGCGTTACGAAGGCGCTCAGTGGCACAAGGTTGCCGCTGCTGTTGCCGACATAGAGATTGAGGATGGTCTCTGGCCGGACCCGGTCCTCGGCCCGGGCTTGGATCACTACCCGTTGCTGGCGTCCGGCATTGGAGAAGTCGTTGATCACCGCAGACCCGAAGGCATTGGCCAGCGCGTTGCTGATGGCGTCGAAACCCACCCCCATGGCCTGGGCTTTTTCTCGATCGATGGCTACGCGCAATTGTGGTGCTTCGTTCAGTCCTTCCATCATGGCGTAGAGGATCTTCGGGTTGGCGTTGGCTTTTTCCAGCAATTGGTCCCGTGCTTCGAGCAAGGCTTCACGTCCGACGTTGCCGCGATCCTGCAAGCGCAGGGCAAAGCCTCCGGAATTGCCAAGGCCTTCGATGGGCGGCGGACTGATCGCCAGTACAGTGCCGTCCGATGCCTGGGCAAAACGTTCGTTGAGTTTCTGGGTTTCGACGGCAGCGGATTGTTCGGTGTCGCGTTCGGCCCAATCCTTGAGGCTAGGGAAAATCAGCGCGGCATTCTCGCCCATCCCCGAGAAGCTGTAGCCCATCAAGAGGAACGTGGACGCCGTGGCGGGGCGAGCTAGCAGGTACTGTTCCAGTTCGTCGCTGACGGCCGATGTGCGCTCGCGGGTGGCTCCGGGCGGCAACTGGATGTCGACGATCGTATAACCCTGGTCTTCGTTGGGCACGAATGATTCCGGGAGCCGCAGGTAGGTCAGGCCCAGCACTGCCAAGAGGCCCGCGTAGATCAGCATGTAGCGCCCGGTCTGTTTCACCAGGCGAGTGTTGAGCACGCTGTAGCGTTCGGTCAGGGCAGCGAAATACCGATTGAACGCGCCGAAGAACCCGCGCTTTGGCTCATGGCCGTGAATCACCGGCTTGAGTAGGGTGGCGCAGAGTGCGGGGGTGAAGGTCAGGGCGAGGAAGCCGGAGAACAGGATGGAAATGGCCAGCGAGATGGAGAATTGCCGGTAGATCACCCCTACCGACCCCCCCATCAGGGCCAGCGGCAGGAACACCGCGGCTAGGACCAGGGTGATCCCGATGATGGCGCCGGACACTTGTTGCATCGCCTTGGCCGTGGCCTCGACCGGAGACAGGCCCTCCTCGGCCATGATCCGCTCGACGTTCTCCACCACCACGATGGCGTCGTCCACCAGGATGCCGATGGCCAACACCATGCCGAACATGGTCATCATGTTCACCGAGAAGCCCAGCAGGTACATCACCGCCAGGGTACCGAGCAGGCACACCGGCACCACGATGGATGGAATCAGGGTGTAGCGCACGTTCTGCAGGAACAGGAACATCACCAGGAACACCAGAACCATCGCCTCGAGCAGCGTGTAGATGACTTTCTCGATCGCGACCTTGACGAATCTGGAAGTGTCGTAGGGCACGACGAACTCGACGTTGTCCGGAAAGTACGGGGATAGTTCGGCGAGGCGTGTCTTGACGGCCTCGGCGGTGGCCAGGGCGTTGGCACCTGGCGACAATTGCACGGCGCTGCCTACGGCAGGTTGTCCGTTGAGGCGGGTGGCAAAACTGTAGTCCTGGCTACCAATCTCCACACGTGCCACGTCGCGGAGCTTGACCTGGGAACCATCGGTGTTGGCCCGCAAGACGATTTCGCCGAATTCGGCTGGCGTGCTCAGGGTGCCCTTGACCGCCAGGGTCGCGGTGACCTGTTGTTTGCCGGGTGTTGGCGCGGCGCCGAAGCTGCCAGCGGGGACTTCGACGTTCTGGGCTTTGATCGCGTTGCTCACGTCGTCGATGGACAACCCGAAGCCGATCAGCTTCTGGGTATCGACCCAGACTCGCATGGCCCCCTCTGCGGCAAAGAACTGCAGCTTGCCGACTCCCTGCAAGCGGCGGATCTCCGGGTTGATGGTGCGCGCCATGTAGTCCGCCAGGGCGCTGGTGTCATCGCCGGCTTGACTGTTCTTGTACTTGAGGGCGTAGATCATCAGGAAGCCGGAAGTGGTCTGCTCGACCTCCAGCCCTTGAGTGAGCACCGGTTGGGGTAGCCTGGCCTCTGCCTGCTTCAGGCGATTCTGCACGTCGACCTGGGCCAGGTCCGGATCGGTTCCCGGACTGAAGGTCACGATGATTTCGGCCACGCCGTTGGAGTTACTGGCGGACTCGAAATAGAGCAGGCCCTTGGCGCCGCTGAGTTCTTCCTCGATGACACTGGTAACGGAGTTGGTCAGCGTCGTGGCGGAGGCGCCAGGATAGGTTGCATAAATGTTGATCTGTGGTGGGGCGACATCCGGGTATTGCGCCACTGGCAAGGAGGGGATCAGCAAAAGCCCGAACATCGAGATGAACAGGGCCACGACCCAGGCAAAGTTGGGACGCTGGATAAAAAACGCAGGCATGGTGGGTTCCTCTGCTTCTTGCCGCTTCAGTCAGTCGACGTCTGTCGCGGATGATTTGCCGAAGGCGTGAGGTTGACCTTGTCGCCTGCGCTCAGGCCGTCCAGGTTGCTCACCACCACCAGCTCGCCGGTCTTCAGACCCTCGGTGATGTGCCAGCGTGATGCATGCATGTCTCCCGTCTGGACCAGGCGTGGTTCGAGCAGATTTTCATCATTCACCACCCAGACCTGTGCCTGACCCTGCTTGTCACGCTGGATGGCCCGTTGCGGCACCAGGACCGCCTGGTGATCGGTGCCCTGGGGAGCGCTGACCCGAACATACATGCCAGGCAGCAGCAAGCGATCTTCATTGGCAAAGTGTCCGCGCAGGGTTACCTGTCCGGTACCGGGATCGACCGCTACATCGGCAAACAGCAACTCGCCTTCGCGGTTGTATCGGGTGTCGTCTATCTGTACCCGCAGGCGTTGGTCGGAGTCGGTCGAGAGTGTGCCGTCGGCCAATGCGGCCTTGAGCCTGATGGCTTGCGAGGCTGACTGGTTGAAGTCCACATAGATCGGGTCAAGCTGCTTGATCTCGGCCATTAGCGAGGCCTCGCCCTGGCCGACCAGTGCTCCCTCTGTGACCATAGCCTTGCCGATCTTGCCGGAAATGGGAGCCCTGACGTAGGCGTAGCCCAGGTTCAGTTGGGCCGTCTCCAGGTCTGCCCGTGCGCTGTGCTGTGCCGCCTTGGCGCGTTCCAGCGTGGCGACAGCGGTGTCGAAATCCTCCGAACTGATGGCATTGATCGCGACCAGAGGTTCGTAGCGCTTGACCTTCGATTGAGCATCCATGACATCGGCGCTGGCTTTTGCCAATTCACCCTGGGCCCGGGCGAGCGCCGCCTTCATGGGGGCCGGGTCGATCTCGAACAGCAGGTCTCCGCTCTTGACCTCGGCCCCTTCTTCGAAATGGCGTTTGGTGACGATACCGGCAACTCGGGCACGGATTTCCGCAACGCGTATCGGTTCGACCCGCCCGGGTAGCTGGGCGGTCAGTTGCAGTGTCTGGGAGGCGACTCTCTCGACGCTGACCAGCTTGATGGTCGGCTCTTGTGCAGGTTGCTCCTGCAGGCATCCCGCAAGGCTGGCCGGCGTCAGGCAGGTTACTAGTGCCAGGACTCGGCAGCGGACTTTGCTATCCATTTTTCCCCTCAAAGGCTTAACGGTTTAAAGGGGTGGGATGATGTCATTTGGATTTTTTTGGAGCAATATTGATCCACAATGATTTACAGTGTTTCATTTGGTGCTAAATGTTTCATGGTGCTCCCGTCAGGTGATTGGGTCACCACCGGCTAGCAGGGAGTAGGAAGTGTTCAGGAACAGCCCAGACGAGCGCACATTGCGCTTATTGGCCCAGGCCATTGCAGCTCGGCCCCACGCCACCTTGAGGGAGCTTGCAACGTTGGCGGGGATGAGCAAGGCGAGTCTCCATCGGTTCTGCGGTACTCGGGACAACTTGGTCGAGATGCTTCTCGATCATGCTTCGAAGGTGCTCAATCATCTGGTTATTGGGGCAGAGTTGCATGCCTCCAGTCCGGGTAGCGCCCTGCAACGTTTGACCGCCAGGCACCTGGAGCAGAGCGAGTTCATTCATTTCCTGATGTTCCAGACTCCCCCCGATACCTTGAGGGAGTCCAACGGTGGCGAGCGTTGGCGGGGCTATATCCAGGCCCTGGACGAGTTTTTCCTACAGGGGCAGCAAGCAGGCGCTTTCCGTATCGAGCTGTCAGCAGTGGCCATGTCGGAATTGTTCATGGCGACGGTATGGGCGGTCATCGATGCCGGGCGGCGAGGGCGGATTGCTCGTGCCGGATGCAGCCATATGATCGAGACCTTCTTCCTTTCGGGAACTGGACGGCAGCGGGGTGATTGAGACCTGTGCGGTTCAGTGACTCATATCGCTACGACCATCGCTCACCAGAGTGATGTAGCCAGGTTCACGAGTCTCGTTGGTGGAGAGCCGCTTGCCGATACCTCGCGCAGGGGAAGAGTCAGCCGGTTCTATTCACCCGCCGCCCACCGCGATAGGCTCCTGGCGGAAGCCCAGTCCATTGCTTGAAGGCACGTTGGAACGCACTGGGTTCGGAGTAGCCCAGCAGGTGTGCCAGGTCTGCGACGCTCATCGTTCCGCGTGCCAGTTGGGCGCAGGCCAGGTCGCGCCGCAGGTCTTCGCGGATACCGAGGAAGCTGGTGCCCAGGCTTGCCAGCTTGCGTGCCAGGGTTTGTCGGGAAAGCCCCAGGGCCTGGGCTGCAGCGATCTCGGACAGGCTGGCGAAGGGCTCGGCCGCGCAAAGCAGGCTGCGCAGCTGGGTCTCGAGGTGGGGCGCGGGAGCTTGCGCGATCAGGGTCGGCACCAAGTGGCGGGTGAAACGTGCCACTTCCTCGGGGCGACGCATGATCGGGGCACGCAGGCTGGCCACTGGTAGTTCCAGCAGGGCCCTGGTACCGCACAGGGGCTGGTGGCCGAACAGGAAGCGCGATTGCGGGGCGAACGTGGCGAGTTGCTCGGGAAGGACAATCTGGCGCAACGGCAGGGTTTGCCCTGTGAGCCAGCTTGCGCTGTGCCAGAGCGCCAGTAGCAACATATGGGGCCAGAGCGTGGAGTCGGCCTGGGCTTTTGTTCGGGGAACCAGTACCAAGCGGGCACTGTTGAGGTCCTTTTCCAGCTGCCAGGGCCGTGCACCATCGAACAATTGGTAAAAACGCGCTGCTTCTTCAAGAGCGTCGGCCAGGGTGGGTAGGTGCACCAGCAGTCGCAGCAATTGCGCGAAGCTTCCCAGCGGGACGGGCCGGGCGAAGAACCCGAAGGCTTCGTCGTGACTGGCTCCTACGGCCAGCCGGCTCAAGGCCCGGTAGGTGAGAGGAGCCAGCCGATGACCGTCACGCAGCATCTCCCTGGACAACCCGCAGCGTTGCAGCAGGGCGTCGTGGGTGGTTGCATCCAGGCGCAACTGGGCCAGCAGTTCGCGGGCAAAGCGGGCGGGAATGGTCGGGGCAACGATCCAGTCGGTCATGTCAGTTGAGGCAAAGCGTCATTGGCGGTTGCGCCAGGGTCCTACAAATTGATGCGACCTACCACCCGGGAGCAGCGCAATGAATAACAAGACCTTGCCCGAGCAGCACGACTACATGCACAGCGGTTATGCCAGGACCCATCCCTCGACCGCCGGCAGCCAGGAAGCCGTGGCACCGGCGCTGCTGGAAAACCTTGTCAGGGACTTGCAGCGCGATGGCTTCGTGGTGCTCGAGCGCCTGTTCGATGAGCAGCAGGTGGATGAGATGCGCAGGGCGCTTGGTGGGCTCTTTTCGCATCACACCGGACGCAATGCCTTCGAGGGCATGCGTACCCAGCGTTTGTATGCGGTGATCGCCAAGACCTTGGCTTGCAACCCTCTGGTGGAGCATCCGCTGGTGCTCGGACTGCTGGATCGGATCCTGGCACCGAACTACCTGCTGTCCCAACTGCAGGCCATCAATATCCTGCCGGGAGAGTCCGCGCAGAGCCTGCATTACGATGATGCGTTCTATCCGATGGCGCGTCCGCGGCCACCTTATGGCGCAGCCACGGTCATGGCGGTGGATGACTTCACCGCGGACAACGGCGCCACCCTGGTCATCCCCGGTAGCCATCTCTGGGATGGTCGCCTACCCACCGAGGCGGAGCGGGCCTGCGCGCAACCGGTGGTGATGCCCAAGGGATCGGTGGTGTTCTTTCTCGGCACGCTCTGGCATGGCGGTGGCGCCAATCGCAGCCAGGCACCGCGCTTGGCCCTGACGGCACAGTATTGCGAGCCCTGGGCACGCCAGCAGGAGAACTTCAGCCTGTCGATCCCGCGCGATACCGTGCGCCAGTGCAGCGAACACATCCAGCGTTTGCTGGGCTACTCGATCCATGCGCCGTTCATGGGCATGGTCAATGGCATGCATCCCAAGCGGGTACTGGAGGAGCCCTCCAGCTTGGGCGCCGACTGAGTGCCAATGGCCGTTGGCCCGGTCGAGCCGCTAGCCGGGCCAACAGCGTTTTGCCCGTCAGTCGGTATGCACTGTGAAGATCAGCCGGCGGACAGAATAAGCTTTTGAATACCCGGGATATTCTGTAGCCTTGCGCGGCTCCAACGTTGTCCGTGCCTGATGAATTCACTCTCCCGGCGGGGCCCTGAGCGGTCCGGAGCCGGTGGTATACTCGACTTTCGCGCCCAAGCGCCTGCAGGTCTTGCGAACATGACGCAAATTTCCGAACGCCTTCTGGTTCAAGCCCACCTCGACGCCAAGCAACCCGTGCCGTTGAGTGCCGAGCAAGAAGCCCATTTCCGTACCGCCATCGCGGCTGAGCTCAAGGCCCAGGACGCGGTGCTGGTTGCCCACTTCTATTGCGATCCGGTGATCCAGGCCCTGGCCGAAGAGACCGGTGGCTGTGTTTCCGACTCCCTGGAAATGGCCCGTTTCGGCAATGCCCATCCGGCCAAGACCGTGGTGGTGGCCGGGGTGCGCTTCATGGGCGAGACGGCGAAGATCCTCAACCCCGAAAAACGCGTGCTCATGCCGACCCTGGAAGCCACCTGTTCCCTGGACCTGGGGTGCCCGGTGGATGAGTTCTCGGCGTTCTGCGACCAGCATCCCGAGCGCACCGTGGTGGTGTATGCCAACACCTCCGCTGCGGTGAAGGCCCGGGCCGACTGGGTGGTGACTTCCAGCTGCGCCCTGGAGATCGTCGAGAGCCTGATGGACAACGGCGAGAAGATCATCTGGGGGCCCGACAAGCACCTGGGCACCTACATCCAGCGCCAGACCGGCGCCGACATGCTGCTGTGGGACGGTGCCTGCATCGTCCACGAAGAGTTCAAGTCCAAGCAGCTCGAAGACATGCGGGCGTTGTATCCGGATGCGGCGATCCTGGTGCACCCGGAGTCGCCCAGCTCGGTGATCGAACTGGCCGATGCGGTGGGTTCCACCAGCCAGTTGATCGCTGCGGCGCAGCGCCTGCCGAACAAGACCTTCATCGTCGCCACCGACCGCGGCATTTTCTACAAGATGCAGCAGCTGTGTCCGGACAAGGTGTTCATCGAGGCACCTACTGCGGGCAACGGCGCGGCCTGCCGCAGTTGTGCCCACTGCCCGTGGATGGCCATGAACACCCTGGAGCGTACCCTGCATTGCCTGCAGCAGGGCAGCAACGAGATCCATGTGGACCCGGCGCTGATCCCCAACGCCATCCGCCCGCTCAAGCGCATGCTGGATTTCACCCAGGCCGCGCGGATGAAGCTGGCCGGCAACGCCTGAGGCTGTTGTCACGGACAAGAAAACGCCCCGATCCGTCGGGGCGTTTTTCATTGGGGACGGATTATTTCTTCCGCTTGGGGATGCGCACCAACTGGGTGTTGGAATAGATGTCGTGCCAGCTGCGTTTCTGCTTGTCCACCAGCACCCAGAAAAAGCCCAGGCCGGCACATAGCCAGGAGGCGATGGACACCATGAAGCGCAGCAGCGCTTGCCACAGGCTGATACGGCTGCCGTCGGCGTTCTGTACCCGGATGCCCCAGACCTGCATGCCCAGGGTCTGGCCGGAGTGGGTCCAGAACTTGGCGAAGAAACCGAACAGCACGAACAACAGGACCGTGGAGTACAGCGGATCACCATCCAGGGCCCCGGACTCGGTCAGGGCGCGCATGCGGGTTTCGCCAATGATCTGCATCTGGATCAGCTTGTAGATGCCGCCCGTGACGATCAGCAGGGCGACGCACAACAGGAAGTCATAGAACATCGCTGCCAGGCGACGGCCCAGGCCGGCGGCGGGGTATTCGCCCTGGGGGCTTAGCAGGTGTTTGGGCATGACAGGCTCTCGTCTGGAAAAAGAAGCCATTTTACGGATTTGCGCGCACAAAAAAGCCCCTGATGTCAGCATCAGGGGCTTTTTCGTTGCAGACGATTAAGCTTCAGCTTGTACTTCGTCAGCCTGCATGCCTTTCTGGCCTTGCACAGCGATGAAGGTCACTTTCTGGCCTTCTTTCAGGCTCTTGAAGCCGTTACCTTGAATGGCGCGGAAGTGTACGAACAGATCCGGACCGCTCTCTGGAGTGATAAAACCAAAACCTTTCTCGTCGTTAAACCACTTGACGGTACCGCTCTGACGTTGGGACATTTCTTATTTCCTTTGACGCTAAAAAATTAATGACAGTCTCTTCCTTGGGGAAGAGTACTGGGCTGGGTTGCAGGAAAGTAAGAGACGTCGAACGGGTGTAGCAAACTTGTTAGCTACTGCCCAGGTCACGATTCCAAGCGACCCATGCAAACACAGTGGGGAGACTCTACGCCAACTATGGGAGAAAAAACAAGCCCCGCGAAGCCCCGGTTTTACACAGCTTGCCGAGGTTTGGCGGAACTAGCGTGCACGGCTTATTCGATAGAGTTGTTCAATTGTTTTCGAGCGTTATAAGTGCCTTTCAGTATCGAAAATATGCACTGTTTTATGGCGGTGGCGTTACAGATTAGTGCACTTTTAACGCAACCGCGTTACTTATAGAAACAGTCGTTTAGCCGCGATAGTAGCGTTGAGGCACGAATGGCATTTTGCTTACAAGCATTGGCACCTTTTTCCCACGAACTATTGCGCAAACCTGCGTGTCGAGCGCTGTGTACCGGATATCCAGGTAACCCATGGCCAGCGGGCCGCCCAGGGTCGGGCCGAAACCGCCGCTGCAGACACTGCCGATGATATTGCCGTCGGCATCGACGATTTCCGCACCTTCGCGAACCGGCGTGCGCTCCTGGGGCAGCAGGCCGACACGCTTGCGCGCCACGCCCTCTTGCTGCTGGGCGAAGATCACTGCGGCACCGGGGAAGCCACCCGCCCGTGGGCCGTCGGCCCGACGGGCCTTGGAGATGGCCCAGAGCAGGCTGGCCTGGATCGGCGTGGTCTGTTCGTTCATGTCATGGCCATAGAGGCAAAGGCCGGCTTCCAGGCGCAGCGAATCGCGGGCGCCGAGGCCGATCGGGGCCACTTCCGGTTCGGCCAGCAGGGCGCGGGCGATCTTCTCGGCCTGGGCCGTGGGGATCGAGATTTCGAAGCCGTCTTCGCCGGTGTAGCCCGAACGACTGACGAAGCAGTCGACGCCCAGCAGCGTCACCGGCTTGAACTGCATGAAGGTCATCTGCGCCACTTGCGGCGCCAGGCGCGCCAGCACGGTGACTGCCGCCGGGCCTTGCAGGGCCAGCAGGGCACGCTCCTCGAACAGCGGCTGGATCTCGCACTGCTCGCCAATGTGCCGGCGCAGGTGGGCCAGGTCCTGGTCCTTGCAGGCGGCGTTGACCACCAGGAACAGTTGCTCGTCGCCCAGGTTGGCCACCATCAGGTCGTCGAGAATGCCGCCTTGTTCATTGGTGAACATGGCGTAGCGCTGCATGCCCACCGGCAGGTCGATGATATCCACCGGCACCAGGGTCTCCAGGGCCTGGGCGGCGTTGGCGCCGCGCAGCAGCATCTGGCCCATGTGGGACACATCGAACAGCCCGGCCTGCTCGCGGCTGTGCTGGTGTTCCTTCATCACGCCCAATGGGTACTGCACCGGCATGTCGTAGCCGGCGAACGGCACCATGCGCGCGCCGAGTTCCAGGTGCAGGCTGTGCAATGGGGTTTTCAACAGTGTTTGGGTGGACATGACGACTCCTGAAAAATGGACCGAGACCCAGTGTGGGTATCAGCACTCGATGATGTTCACGGCCAGACCGCCACGGGCGGTCTCCTTGTATTTGCTTTTCATGTCGGCGCCGGTCTGGCGCATGGTGCGGATGACCTTGTCCAGGGACACGAAGTGCTGCCCGTCTCCGCGCAAGGCCATGCGCACCGCGTTGATGGCTTTCACCGAACCCATGGCGTTGCGCTCGATGCAGGGCACCTGCACCAGTCCGCCGATGGGATCGCAGGTCAGCCCGAGGTTGTGCTCCATGCCGATTTCCGCGGCGTTCTCCACTTGCTGCACGCTGCCGCCCAGGACTTCGCACAGGGCACCGGCGGCCATCGAGCAGGCCACGCCCACTTCACCCTGGCAGCCGACTTCGGCGCCGGAGATCGAGGCGTTTTCCTTGTACAGGATGCCGATGGCGGCGGCAGTCAGGAGAAAACGCACCACCCCGTCCTCATTGGCCCCGGGAATGAAGCGCATGTAGTAGTGCAGGACCGCCGGGATGATGCCGGCCGCGCCGTTGGTGGGGGCGGTGACCACCCGACCGCCATTGGCGTTTTCCTCGTTGACCGCCAGGGCGTAGAGGTTGACCCAATCCAGTACCGACAGCGCATCGCGCAGCGCGGCTTCCGGGTGCTTGCACAACTGCCGGTACAGGGCCGGGGCCCGGCGCTTGACCTTGAGCCCGCCGGGCAATATCCCTTCATGCCGGCAGCCGGCATCCACGCAATCCTGCATGACCTGCCAGATCTTCAGCAGGCCCTCGCGGGTCTGGGCTTCCGGGCGCCAGGCGCTTTCGTTGCCCAGCATCACCTGGCTGATGGACAGGCCGTAGGTGCTGCAATGCTGCATCAGCTCCCGGGCGGTCTTGAAAGGAAAGGTGAGTGGCGTGGCGTCCTCGACGATGCGGTCGGCGCCGGCGGCGTCTTCATCGACGACGAAACCACCGCCCACGGAGTAGTACTCGCGGCTGCGGATCTGCAATCCGGCGCTATCGAAGGCACGGAAGATCATGCCGTTGGGGTGATAGGGCAGGGGCTTGCGGATCAGCGCCAGGTGTTCTTTCTCGTTGAACGCGATGCGTTGTTCGCCGAGCAGGTTGATGCTTGCGCTGCTGCGTATCGCGTGCAGGCGAGCGCCGATGCTTTCGGTATCCACGGTGTCCGGGTGTTCGCCTTCCAGACCCAGCAGCACGGCCTTGTCGCTGCCGTGGCCCTTGCCGGTGGCGCCCAGCGAGCCATACAGCTCGACCTTGACGCTGGCGGTGGCGGCCAGCAGCTGTTCACGCCGCAAGCCCTCGACGAAGCGCGCGGCTGCGCGCATCGGGCCGACGGTGTGGGAGCTGGAGGGGCCGATGCCGATCTTGAACAGGTCGAACACGCTCAGGGACATGTTGGTTCTCCGGTTTCTTGTTATAGCGGCAGCTGTAAGTCGCAAGCCGCAAGCCGCAAGCCGCAAGTCAGAAGTCGGGCAACTCTTGCTTGCAGCTTGAGGCTATTAGCTTGTGGCTGCCTTAAGCGTAGTTTTCGATCGACGGGCAGGCGCACACCAGGTTGCGGTCGCCGAACACGTTGTCGACCCGGCCCACCGGTGGCCAGTACTTGCCTTCGACCAGCGACGCCACCGGGTACACCGCCTGCTCGCGGCTGTACGGGTGCGTCCACTCGCCCACCAGTTCCGCCGCAGTGTGCGGAGCGTTCTTCAGTGGATTGTCATCCTTGTCCAGGGTGCCGTTCTCCACGGCGCGGATCTCCTCGCGGATGCGGATCATGGCGTCGCAGAAACGATCCAGTTCTTCCTTGGACTCGCTTTCGGTCGGTTCGATCATCAGCGTGCCGGCCACCGGGAACGACATGGTCGGGGCATGGAAGCCGAAGTCGATCAGGCGCTTGGCCACGTCGTCGACGCTGATGCCGCTGCTGTCCTTGAGTGGACGCAGGTCGAGGATGCACTCGTGGGCCACCAGGCCGTTGCTACCGGTATAGAGCACGGGGTAGTGCTCTTCCAGGCGCCGGGCGATGTAGTTGGCGTTGAGGATCGCCAATTGCGAGGCACGCTTGAGCCCGGCACCGCCCATCATGCGGATGTACATCCAGGTGATCGGCAGGATGCTGGCGCTGCCGAAAGGCGCGGCGCTGACGGCGCCCTGCTTGTTGTCCAGCACCGCGTGGCCCGGCATGAACGGTGCCAGGTGCGACTTGACGCCGATCGGGCCGACACCCGGGCCGCCACCGCCATGGGGAATGCAGAAGGTCTTGTGCAGGTTCAGGTGGGACACGTCGCCGCCGAACTTGCCCGGGGCGCAGAGGCCGACCATGGCGTTCATGTTGGCGCCGTCGATGTACACCTGGCCGCCATTGTCATGAATGATGCCGCAGATCTCGCGGATGCCTTCCTCGAACACGCCGTGGGTCGACGGGTAGGTGATCATCAGCGCGGCCAGGTGCTCACGATGCTCGATGGCCTTGGCTCGCAGGTCCTCGATATCCACGTTGCCCCGGGCGTCGCAGGCGGTGACCACCACGCGCATGCCGGCCATGTTGGCGGTGGCCGGGTTGGTGCCGTGGGCCGAGGATGGAATCAGGCAGATATCGCGGCGGCCTTCGCCACGGCTCTGGTGATAGGCACGGATCGCCAGCAGGCCGGCGTACTCGCCCTGGGAGCCGGCGTTGGGCTGCAGCGACACGGCGTCATAGCCCGTGGCGGCGCAGAGCATCGCCTCCAGTTCGTCGGTCAGTTGCTGGTAGCCGGCGCTTTGCTCGGTCGGGGCGAAGGGGTGCAACGCGCCGAACTCGGCCCAGGTGATCGGGATCATCTCGCTGGCGGCGTTGAGCTTCATGGTGCACGAGCCCAGCGGGATCATGGTGCGATCCAGGGCCAGGTCCTTGTCCGCCAGCTTGCGCAGGTAGCGCATCAGCTCGGTTTCCGAGTGGTAGCGGTTGAACACCGGGTGGCTGAGGATCGCCGACTGGCGTACCAGCGCCGCTGGAATGCGGCTGGAGACGGCCTGGGCCACGCTGGCGAAGTCCGGTACCGGCTTGCCTTCGGCCAGCAGCTGCCACAGGGTTTCGACGTCGGCCTGGGAGCAGGTCTCGTCCAGGGACAGGCCCAGGCGCTCGGCGTCGATCACCCGCAGGTTGATGCGCTGCGCACGCGCTTGTTCATGCAATGCGCCAGTGCGGGCGCCGGTGTGCAGGCTCAGGGTATCGAAGAAGTCCTGCTGTTCCGGGGCCAGGCCGAGTTGCGCCAGGCCCTGGGCGAGGATCGCGGTCAGCTGGTGGATGCGCTGGGCGATCTGCACCAGGCCCTTGGGACCGTGGTACACGGCATACATGCTGGCGATGTTGGCCAGCAGGACCTGGGCGGTGCAGATGTTGCTGGTGGCCTTCTCGCGACGGATGTGCTGTTCGCGGGTCTGCATGGCCAGGCGCAGCGCCGGCTTGCCGAAACGGTCCACCGAGACGCCGACCAGGCGGCCAGGCATGTCGCGCTTGAACGCATCGCGCGTGGAGAAATAGGCCGCGTGCGGGCCACCGAAGCCCAGTGGCACGCCAAAGCGCTGGGCGCTGCCGATGGCTACGTCGGCGCCGAATTCGCCCGGCGGGGTCAACAGGGTCAGGGCCAGCAGGTCGGCGGCCACGGCCACCAGGGCATTGGCCCCATGGAAACGTTCGGCCAGCTCACGGTAGTCGAACAGGTCGCCATTACTGGCCGGGTATTGCAGCAGGGCGCCGAAGAACGGGCTGACATCGGTCAACTGGCGTTCGTCGCCCACCACCACTTCGATGCCCAGGGGTTCGGCGCGGGTGCGCAGTACGTCCAGGGTCTGCGGGTGGCAATGCACGGAGGCGAAGAAGGCATGGCTGCCCTTGTTCTTGCTCAGGCGCTTGCAGAAGGTCATGGCTTCGGCGGCGGCGGTGCCTTCGTCGAGCAAGGAGGCGTTGGCGATCGGCAGGCCGGTCAGGTCGCTGATCAGGGTCTGGAAGTTCAGCAGGGCTTCCAGGCGGCCTTGGGAAATCTCCGGCTGGTATGGGGTATAGGCGGTGTACCAGGCCGGGTTTTCCAGCAGGTTGCGCAGGATCGGCGAAGGCGTATGGCAGCTGTAGTAGCCCTGGCCGATATAAGTCTTGAACAGCTGGTTGTTGGCGGCGATGGCCTTGATCGAAGCCAGGGCATCGGCTTCGCTCTGGCCGGCGCCGAGTTCCAGCACGCTGGTGCCCTTGATGCTCTCGGGGATCACGCTGGCGCTCAGGGCTTCCAGGGAGTCGAAGCCCAGGCGGTTGAGCATGGCTTGCTCGTCGTCCTGGCGTGGGCCGATATGGCGGCTGATGAATTCGTTGGCGGTGGTGAGGTTGACGGTCATCACGGATTCCTCAGGCTTGGGCGTTGGCTTTGATCAGGCGGTCGTAGGCGTCCTGGTCGAGCAGTTGGCCAACAGTGCCGGCATCGGCAGGAATGAAGCGGAAGAACCAGCCTTCGCCCAGCGGGTCTTCGTTGACCAGTTCCGGGCGGTCTTCCAGGGCCGGGTTGATGGCGACCACTTCGCCGTCCAGGGGCATGTACACGCCGCTGGCAGCCTTCACCGATTCCACGGTGGCGGCTTCGGCGCCCTTGTCGTAGCCCTGCAATTCGGGCAGTTGCACGAACACCACATCGCCCAGGGCGTTCTGCGCGAAAGCCGTGATGCCAACGGTGACGCTGCCATCGGCTTCAGCACGCAGCCATTCGTGATCTTCGGTAAAACGCAACTCGCTCATGGAAACTCCTCAGGGGCCAGATTTCGTCTGGTGGACGCGATTGAATGCTCGTGCGGGGCCGAGCCGAATGGCGATATCCATAGCAAGAACATGGCCAATTTGTATTTATTCTTTATAAATCAATTGCTTGAGTTATTTTGGCGAGCAAATGACTGGATCGGCTGTAGCGAAATCGCTACAGCCCTGGCTGCGAAAAAAACGCTTTGGGGATCAAAGTCTTGGAGAACAGAGGCTTGGCGCGGCTGTAGCGATATCGTTCCGCTGTAGCGCTTTCAGTACAGATGGAGGTCGCTTTTCGCCCGTTTTTTGTAGGAGCGCAGCTTGCTCGCGATAGAGGCCGAGGGCGCTGCGCAGGCTCCAGGCATCGCGGCGTCGTTGAGATTTTCGCGAGCGAGCTTCGCTGCTAAAGAAGCAGTGCAGTCTGTTTCAGGGCTTGCCGGGGATACCGTACTTGCGCAGGCGATGGGCGATGGCGGTGTGGGAGGTCTGCAGGCGGTTGGCCAGCTGCCGGGTCGAGGGGTAATGGACATAGAGGCTTTCCAGCAGCTCTTTCTCGAAACCTTCCACCGCCTGCTCCAGGCTCTCGACCTCGGCATCGTTCTGGCGCGCCACCGAGGTCCCGGCGATGTCCAGGTCGCCGATGTCCACCAGGTTGCCGTCGCAGATCGCCGCCGCGCGAAAGATCACGTTCTGCAGCTGGCGCACATTGCCCGGCCAGCGGTTGCCCAGCAGCGCTGGGTAGGTGCCCGGGGTCAGCCGGCATACCGGGCGCTGGATCTGGGTGCAGGCCTGCTGCATGAAGTAGCGGGCCAGCAACAGGATGTCCTGGCCGCGTTCGCGCAATGGCGGTACTTGGATGGTCAGCACATTGAGGCGGTAGAACAGGTCCTCGCGGAAGCTGCCCTCGGCGACCATTTTCTCCAGGTCGCGATGGGTAGCGCTGAGGATGCGCACATCGACCTTGATCTCGCGGTCGCCACCGACCCGGCGAAAGCTGCCGTCGTTGAGAAAGCGCAGCAACTTGGCTTGCAGGTAGGGCGACATCTCGCCAATTTCATCGAGGAATACCGTGCCCTGGTTGGCCAGTTCCATCAGCCCTGGCTTGCCCCCGCGCTGGGCTCCGGTGAAGGCGCCGGGGGCATAACCGAACAACTCGCTCTCGGCGAGGTTTTCCGGCAGCGCCGCGCAGTTCAGGGCCAGGAACGGCGCGCTATGGCGAGCGCTGATGGCGTGGCAGGCGCGGGCCACCAGTTCCTTGCCGGTGCCGGTTTCACCCTGGATCAGCAACGGCGCATCCAGGGCCGCGACCCGTTGCGCCCGAGCCTTGAGGGTGCGGATCGCCGGCGACTCGCCGAGCAGGGCATCGAAGCCCTCGGCATGATCGTGGTGCAGGGCCGACAACTGCTCGCCGATGCGATTGGGCTGGTACAGGGTCAGCAGTGCGCCGGCGTCGGTGATGGGCATGGCGTCGAGCAACAAGGTCTGGCCATTGACCGTGACCTCCCGCAGCGGCAGGCGAAACCCCTGTTCCAGCAGCGTAGCCAGCAGGCCGGGGTCGGCGAACAGCTCGGCCACGCTTTCTCCCGCAGGCTCGCGGCCGTACAGGGCCACCAGCGCCGGGTTGGCCAGCAGCACCTTGCCGGCGCTGTCCAGGGCCAGCACCGGGTCGGTCATGGCGGCCAGCAGGGCATCGAGCTGCAGGTGGCGGCGTTGCCCGGGGAGGATGTCGACCACCGTCACCGCTTGCACGCCGCGCACGTTGAACAGGGCGTCGCGCAGTTCATCCAGGACTTGCGGGCTCAGGGTCGGGGCGTCGATGTAGACGTTGGGCGGCACCATTTCCACCGCATCCAGGTTGAGGTTGCGCCCGCCCAGCAGGGCCAGGACTTCCTGGGTGATGCCGACGCGGTCGATGAAGCTGACGTGGATACGCATGGGGGTGGCGGAGGGTTCTGGGGCACTGGAGGGGTGCCAGTATGCCTTGGGCGCGGGGCTTAGTCGAAATCGCCGTGGCCGGCGCCGGCGCAAGGTCCGGGGCAGGTGCGCAAGTCTGCCGGCGTGACTGGCGCCGGCAGGCTGGCAACTGCCCGGGGCTTATTCCAGGTGTTCGGGATTCATCGGGTCGCCGGACTTGATGTCCAGTTGCTTGCGCACGTCTTCGAACATTTCGTCGTAGTACTTGTGCAGGGACGAGATATTGGCGCTCTTGGGCATCCCGTGTTGCTGGGCGATACGCGCGGCATGGCGAGCGAAATCGAAGGCCTGGTCCTTGGCCAGGAAGAACTGTTCCTTGAGGGGCTTGTCCTCGATGGTGCCGTGCAGGGTGAACTGCATGCCCCGGCCCTCCTTGGGGTCCTGGGCCAGTTCGTAGTCGATGCACAGGTTGTAGCTGTAGTCGTCCTTGTTCAGCGCATGGCGCTCGATATGCAGGTGACCGGGCTCAAACATGGCCATAGGCGTTGTCCTCCTGGGCGTTGAAGAAGGGACAGGCCGCGGGCCTGCCCGTATTCTGGCAGCGGGCGTCTACAGGTAGCTGATGCCGGGTTTCGCCGTGCTGATGCGCGTGCCGGCCTGGCCCTGGACGATGGCTTCGATGTCCGAGAGTGAACCGATCACCGCGACTTTTCCAGTCTGCCGGGCGAATTCGCAGGCCGCCTGGACCTTGGGGCCCATGGAGCCGGCGGCAAAGCCCAGCTTCTCGATTTCGTCCGGATGGGCCTGGGCGATGGCCTTCTGGGTCGGCTTGCCGAAGTCGACGAACGCCGCGTTGACGTCGGTGGCGATCACCAGCAGGTCGGCTTCCAGTTGTCGGGCCAGCAGTGCCGAGCACAGGTCCTTGTCGATCACCGCCTCGATGCCCTTGAGCTTGCCGTCCTCGCCATACAGGGTCGGGATGCCGCCACCGCCGGCGCAGATCACGATGCTGCTTTTCTCCAGCAGCCACTTGATCGGGCGGATCTCGAAGATGCGCTTGGGTTTCGGGCTCGCCACCACGCGGCGGAACTTGTCGCCGTCCGCAGCGATGGCCCAGCCTTTTTCCTTGGCCAGGCGCTCGGCTTCTTCCTTGTCATAGACCGGGCCGATGGGCTTGGTCGGGTTCTTGAATGCCGGGTCCTTGGCGTCCACTTCCACCTGGGTCAGCAGGGTGGCGAACGGCACCTCGAAGTCCAGCAGGTTGCCCAGTTCCTGTTCGATGATGTAGCCGATCATGCCCTCGGTCTCGGCCCCGAGCACGTCCAGCGGGTAGGGCGAGACCTGGGTGTAGGCCGCCGCCTGCAGCGACAGCAGCCCCACTTGCGGACCATTGCCGTGGGCGATCACCAGCTGGTTGCCGGGATGGATCTTGGCGATCTGTTCGGTGGCGATGCGGATGTTGGCGCGCTGGTTGTCCGCGGTCATGGGCTCACCACGGCGGAGCAGGGCGTTACCGCCCAATGCAACGACGATACGCATAATGCAGTCCTTCTAGAGTCCGGTGCCGGCGCTACCTGGGCAGCGCCGGTACCGAAGGGGAATTACAGGTCGGCCAGGGTCGAGACCAGGATCGCCTTGATGGTGTGCATGCGGTTCTCCGCCTGCTCGAAGGCGATGCAGGCCGGGGACTCGAATACGTCATCGGTGACTTCGATGCCGTTGGCCAGGTGCGGATACTGCTCGGCGATCTGCTTGCCGACCTTGGTGTCGCTGTTGTGGAAGGCCGGCAGGCAGTGCATGAACTTGGTCCGAGGGTTGCCGGTGGCCTTCATCAGCTGGGTGTTGACCTGGTAGGGCAGCAGTTGCTCGATGCGCTCGGCCCAGGCTTCCACCGGCTCGCCCATGGAGACCCAGACGTCGGTGTGGATGAAGTCCACGCCCTTGACCGCGGCTTTCGGGTCCTCGGTGAGGGTGATGCGCGCACCGCTTTCCTCAGCGTATTTCTTGCAGCGCTCGACCAGGTCGTCATGGGGCCACAGGGCCTTGGGCGCGCAGATGCGCACGTCCATGCCGAGCTTGGCGCCCACCAGCAGCAGCGAGTTGCCCATGTTGTTGCGAGCATCGCCCAGGTAGGCGTAGCTGATCTCGTGGATCGGCTTGTCGGCGTGCTCACGCATGGTCAGCACGTCGGCGATCATCTGGGTCGGGTGGTATTCGTCGGTCAGGCCGTTGAACACCGGCACCCCGGCGAACTTCGCCAGTTCCTCGACGATCTCCTGCTTGAAGCCGCGATACTCGATGGCGTCGTACATGCGCCCCAGCACCCGGGCGGTGTCCTTCATGCTTTCCTTGTGGCCGATCTGCGAGGAGTTGGGGTCGATGTAGGTGACGTTGGCCCCTTGGTCATAGGCCGCTACCTCGAAGGCGCAGCGGGTACGGGTGGAGGTCTTTTCGAAGATCAGGGCGATGTTGTTGCCCTTCAGGTGCTGCTGCTCGGTGCCGGTGTACTTGGCGCGCTTGAGGTCGCGGGACAGGTCCAGCAGGTAGCGCAGCTCACGCGGGGTGTGGTGTTCCAGGCTCAGCAGGTTGCGGTTGTGGATGTTGAAGGCCATGGTGATTTTCCTCGAATTCGCTGATCGGCCCGACCGGCGCCGGGCAGGCGCGGTCGGACAGTGGGTCGTCTAAAGGCTCAGTAGTCGATCGGGTCGCGCACGATCGGGCAGGTCATGCAATGGCCGCCGCCACGGCCGCGGCCCAGTTCGCCGGCGCTGATGGTGATGACTTCCACGCCGGCCTTGCGCAGCAGGGTGTTGGTGTAGGTGTTGCGGTCGTAGCCGATGACCACGCCGGGCTCCACGGCCACCACGTTGTTGCCGTCGTCCCATTGCTCGCGTTCGGCGGCGAAGCTGTTGCCGCCGGTCTCCACGACCCGCAGGGCCTTGAGGTTGAGGGCGGCGGCCACGGTGTCGAGGAAGTTGGTCTTCTCGCGCTGGATAGCGATGCCGTGGGGCTTGCTCTCGTCAGGGCGCAGGGTGAAAGGAACGATCTGATTGACCACTTCGGGGAAGATGGTGACCAGGTCGCGGTCGCAGAAACTGAACACGGTGTCCAGGTGCATCGCTGCGCGGGATTTCGGCAGGCCGGCAACGATCACCCGCTCCACGGCCTTGTTCTTGAACAGGTTGCGCGCCAGTTGGCCGATGGCCTGGTGGGACGAACGCTCGCCCATGCCGATCAGGACCACGCCGTTGCCAATGGGCATGACGTCACCGCCTTCCAGGGTGGAGGCACCATGTTCCTGGTCGGGGTCGCCGTACCAGATCTGGAAGTCGGCGTTGGTGAACTCGGGGTGGAACTTGTAGATGGCGGTGGTCAGCAGGGTTTCCTGGCGTCGCGCCGGCCAGTACATGGGGTTGAGCGTCACGCCGCCATAGATCCAGCAGGTGGTATCGCGGGTGAACTGGGTGTTGGGCAGCGGCGGCAGGATGAAGCTGGCGTGGCCGAGGAAGTCGCGGAACATCTCGATGGTCCTGCCGCCGAAGCTGCTGGGCAGGTCGTCGGCCGAGACCCCGCCGATGAGGTATTCGGCGATCTTGCGCGGCTCCAGGCTGCGCAACCACGAGCCGACTTCCTCCACCAGCCCCAGGCCCACGGTGTTGGCGGTGATCTTGCGCTCCAGGATCCAGTCCAGGGCTTCGGGGATGGCGACGATGTCGGTCAGCAGGTTGTGCATCTCCAGCACATCGATATCCCGCTCGCGCATCTTGGTGACGAAGTCGAAGTGATCGCGCTTGGCCTGGGCCACCCACAGCACGTCGTCGAACAGCAGTTCATCGCAGTTGTTCGGAGTCAGCCGCTGATGGGCCAGGCCTGGGGAGCAAACCATGACTTTGCGCAGTTTGCCGGCTTCGGAATGGACGCCGTACTTAACTTTTTCCGTGGTCATTACTGTGATCCTCCAGAGACAAAACAATCAGGGGGTGTTGCCGGTGCAGCTATAGGGTCAGGAAGCCGTCGTAGAGGCCGTAGGCCGCCAGGGCGGCGCCCAGGAGCACGGCCGCGAAGATCAGCTTCTCGACAGGAGTGAAAACCGGTTTGTGCAATTCCATCTTGGCCTTGGCGAAGAGCACCGCGCCGGGGGCGTAGAGCAGGGCCGAGAGCAGCAGGTACTTGACCCCGCCGGCGTACAGCAGCCACACCGCGTAGAGCAGGGCGATGGCGCCGATCACCAGGTCCTTCTTGCGCTCGGCCAGGGCTTGCTCGTAGCTTTCGCCACGCACCGCCAGGAGCACCGCGTAAGCCGCCGACCAGAAGTACGGCACCAGGATCATCGAGGTGGCGAGGTAGATCAGCGACAGGTAGGTGCCCTTGGAAAACAGGGTGATGACCAGGAAGACCTGCACCATGACGTTGGTCAGCCACAGGGCGTTGGCCGGTACGTGGTTGGCGTTCTCGCGGCGCAGGAACTCCGGCATGGTGTGGTCCTTGGCGGCGGCGAACATGATCTCGGCGCACAGCAGGACCCACGACAGCAGCGCTCCCACCAGCGAGATGATCAGGCCGATGCTGATCAGCAGCGCGCCCCAGTGGCCCACCACGTGTTCCAGGACTGCGGCCATGGATGGGTTCTGCAGCTTGGCCAGTTCCGGCTGGGTCATGATCCCCAGGGACAGCACGTTCACCAGCACCAGGAACAGCAGCACGGTGATGAAGCCGATGACGGTGGCCTTGCCCACGTCGGAGCGTTTTTCCGCCCGGGAAGAGAAGATGCTCGCGCCCTCGATGCCGATGAACACCCAGACGGTGACCAGCATCATGTTGCGCACCTGGTTCATCACGCTGCCCAGGTCCGGGTTCTTCACGCCCCAGATGTCAGCGGTGAAGATGTCCAGCTTGAAGGCGAAGAGCGCGATCAGTACGAACAGCAGCAGCGGCACCACCTTGGCCACCGTGGTCACCAGGTTGATGAAGGCCGCTTCCTTGATCCCGCGCAGCACCAGAAAGTGCACGGCCCAGAGCAGGACGGAGGCACCGATCACCGCCGCAGGAGTGTTTCCCTCCCCAAATATCGGGAAGAAGTAACCCAGGGTGCTGAACAGCAGGACGAAGTAGCCGACGTTGCCCAACCAGGCGCTGATCCAGTAGCCCCAGGCCGAGGAGAAGCCCATGTAGTCGCCGAATCCGGCCTTGGCGTAGGCATAGACACCGCCATCCAGGTCAGGTTTTCGATTGGCCAGGGTTTGAAAGACGAATGCCAATGTCAACATGCCGACTGCAGTAATTGCCCAACCAATAAGAACTGCCCCGACATCGGCGCTGGCTGCCATGTTCTGCGGCAGGGAAAAGATCCCCCCGCCAATCATGGAACCCACTACCAGGGCGACTAATGCGCCCAGTTTTAGTTTTCCGGGAGATTCAGACATTGCATGACTCCAATGCAGGAGAAGAGAGACTTCAGATTAAGTCTGTCGCCAATCCAAACTGCTGACTTGGATCAGTCAATTGCTGCATTTCGTTGTGAATGAATGACTTAAGGTTTGTAGCCAGAGGTAGAATGCAGCCCTGCAAGGCCCATCCCATGAGGCTTCGATCTCCTTTCAAGAGGTGACTTCCATTATCGATGTCGATTGACGCTAGACCCTTTCAAAGATTATGCAAATCCTGTCGCTTGCTAATTAAGGCGAAGGTGGTGATGGCACTTGGTACATACTCTTAACGAAATACTCGGTTATTCAGTGTGTTCTGGCAGGTAGTGGCAGAGTATCCGAATAAAGGATGGTTAATTGACTGTTACTATCAGAATCAAATTCCTAGAAAGTTATTTAATTGCGTCTAATTTTATCGCCAGGGCGACTCGCTGATATAAGGAGTAGGGATGTCACAACCGGCACAGAAACTTCAATTGGGTGCGCTGATCGCGTTGGTGGTGGGCTCGATGATTGGCGGGGGGATCTTTTCCCTGCCGCAGAACATGGCGGCCCGGGCCGACGCCGGGGCGGTACTGATCGGCTGGGCGATTACCGCGGTCGGCATGCTGACCCTGGCCTTCGTGTTCCAGACCCTGGCCAATCGCAAGCCTGAACTGGATTCCGGGGTCTACGCCTATGCCAAGGCCGGCTTCGGCGACTACATGGGTTTTTCTTCGGCCTGGGGCTACTGGATCAGCGCCTGGCTGGGCAACGTCGGCTACTTCGTCCTGCTGTTCAGCACCCTGGGCTACTTCTTCCCGGTGTTCGGCCAGGGCAACACCCCGGTGGCCATCGGTTGTGCATCGCTGCTGCTGTGGGCCGTGCACTTTCTGGTACTGCGCGGGATCAAGGAAGCCACGTTCATCAACCAGCTGACCACGGTGGCCAAGATCGTGCCCCTTGTGATGTTCATCGTGATCGCCGCGGTGGCCTTCAAGGCGGAGATCTTCACCCGCGATATCTGGGGACGCGCCAACCCGAATTTCGGCGGAGTGCTGGACCAGGTGCGCAACATGATGCTGGTCACGGTATTCGTGTTCATCGGCATCGAGGGGGCCAGTGTGTATTCGGCGCGGGCGCAGAAGCGCGCGGATGTCGGGCGGGCCACGGTGATAGGTTTCCTCGGCGTGCTGGCGTTGTTGGTGCTGGTCAACGTGCTGTCGCTGGGGATCATGAGCCAGCCGGAACTGGCCAGGTTGCAGAACCCGTCCCTGGCGGCGGTACTGGAGCATATCGTCGGGCCCTGGGGCGCCTTGTTGATCAGCGTCGGCCTGGCGGTATCGCTGCTGGGGGCCCTGTTGTCCTGGGCCCTGTTGTGCGCGGAGATCCTCCACGCCACCGCGAGCGACCGGACCATGCCGGCCTTCTTGCGCAAGGAAAACGCCAACCATGTACCGGTCAACGCCCTGTGGCTGACCAACGTGATGATCCAGGCGTTCCTGTTGATCACCCTGGTGTCCGCCGGCACCTACACCAAGCTGATCTACCTGGCCTCGTCGATGATCCTGGTGCCCTACCTGTGGTCGGCGGCCTATGCGGTGTTGCTCAGTGGCCGCGGCGAAACCTATGAGCAAGCCTCGGGGGAACGCTTCAAGGACCTGTGCATCGCCGTGGTCGCCCTGAGCTATGCCATCTGGTTGCTGTATGCCGGCGGGGTCAAGTACCTGCTGCTCTCGGCGCTGCTCTACGCGCCGGGAGTGATCCTGTTCGCCAAGGCCAAGCACGAGCAGGGCGAGCCGTTGTTCACCCTGCCGGAGAAGCTGATCTTCAGTGCCGTGATCGTCGGTGCGTTGCTGGCCGCCTATGGTCTGTACAGCGGCTTGCTGGCGCTATGAATCCGCAGCAGCGGCTCCTGCTGCCCTACCAGGGGCCCTATGACTGGCAGGCCATGCTGGGGTTCTTCGCGGTGCGCGCCATCGGCGGCCTGGAGGTGGTGCAGGACGGTGTCTACGCTCGCAGCTTCGAGCTCGACGGGCGACAGGGCACCCTGAGCCTGCGGCCCGGGCCTGGCGAGCAGTTGGATTTGCGCTTGAACCTGGGGGGCGAGGAACCGTCCCCGGCGCTGATCGACCAGGTGGTGAGGCGCGTGCGCCGACAGTTCGACCTGGATGCCGACGTACTGCGCATCCACCATGAGCTGGCCGCCGACCCGTTGTTGCAACCCTTGCTGCAGGCGCGTCGCGGGTTGCGTGTTCCGGGTGCCTGGGATGGCTTCGAACTGGCGATCCGCGCGGTACTGGGCCAGCAGATCACGGTAGCGGGTGCGATCCGCCTCGCCACTCGGCTGGTGGCCGTGCATGGCCAGCCCCTGGCACTCGCCGATCCCGGCTGGCCGGGCCTGACCCAGGTGTTCGCCACGCCCGCCGCCCTGGCCGTGGCGGACCTGGCTGCCCTGGGCATGCCCGCCAGCCGTGGCCGGACCTTGTCCACCGTGGCCCAGGCATTGCTGGCGGATCCGGGTTTGCTCGACCCCAAGGCCAGCTTGCAGCAAGGGCTCGATGGCCTGCTGCGGCTGGTGGGCATCGGTGACTGGACGGCGCATTACATCGCCTTGCGGCACATGCGTGAGATGGACGCTTTCCCGGCGGCCGACGTGGGCCTGCTCAATGCCATGGCCACCCTCCAGGGCCAGCGGCCCAGTGCCCGGCAACTGCTGGCCCGCGCCGAGGCCTGGCGGCCCTGGCGCGGTTATGCGGCGCAGCAGTTGTGGACATTGGGTAGCTGAGGAGCCAGGCGCCTACCACCAGCGGGCGCGATGGGCGCCCAGGGGGCCGGCCGGGCAATCCCACTGGATCGGCGTGCCGCTGATCTGCAGGGGCACGCGCAGGCGACGGGCCGGGCCCCAGGCGGTCTGCTCCAGCACCAGCCCCTGGTCGTCCTGATCTTCCCCGCGCAACCCGCTGGTGGCTGGCCCCTGGCCTGAATGCTCGACCAGCAACTGCGCGGTACGCGCCAGGGACAGGCGCGCCTGGCCACCGTGGCGCCAGGACGGATCCAGGGCCCGCAGGGCACTGGCGGCCATCAGGTAGCCAGTGGCGTGGTCCAGGGCCTGGACCGGCAATGGCGTGGGGCGCTGCGCAGCTTTCCAGGCCATGCCCGCCTCGGCGATCCCGCTGCTCATCTGCACCAGGCTGTCGAACCCCCGGCGGTTGCGCCACGGACCGCTCCAGCCGTAGGCGTTGAGGCTCACCTCGATCAGCCCCGGGGCTAGGCGCTGGCGCTGCTCGCTGTCATAGCCCAGCCCGTCCAGGGCGTCGCCGCGGTAGCCATGCAGCAGCAGGTCGGCCTGGGCCAGCAAGCCTTCGAAGGTGGCGCGGTCTTGGCGATCGTGCAGGTCCAGGCGGGCGCAGCGCTTGCCCAGGGTCATTTCCGGTTCGACGGCCGGTTCGTTCCACCAGGGTGGATCGATGCGCAGCACGTCGGCGCCGAGCCCGGCCAGCAGGCGGCTGGCCACGGGGCCGGCCAGGACCCGGGTCAGGTCCAGGACCTTGAGCCCGGCCAGTGGCCGTTCGCTGCAACCGCTCCAGGCCTTGCCCCGGGGTTCGCCACCGGGCAGCCAGTGCACCAGGGGCTCGCCGGCCACTGCCTGGCCCTGGGGGTGGGCCTGCCATTGGGCCCAACTGCGCATCTGCGCCGCGCAGCCACCTTGCTCGACCATGGCCTGCTCCAGTTCCAGGGCGTTCCAGCCGGCCACCCGGGTGGCCATGGTCGCGCGGTCGCTGGCGGCGCCCAGGACGTGTTCGGCCACGGCTCGATGGTGAGGAGCGTTGGTATGCAGGCGAATCCAGCCATCGCAGGTGGCGTAGTCACCGGCGATCGGGTCCCAGAGTGCGGGCGGGTTCCAGCCCAGGGGACGTAGCGAGCTGGCGAACCAGAACGAGGCCAGGCGCCGGTCGACGCTGACAGCCGGCCGGCGGCCGGTGTGGTGGTACAAGAATTCGGCGAGTGCCTGCCCGGCGGCGCCGATGCTGGCGCTGGCCAGGTCACTGACGGCGAAGGCCGAGGGCAGGGCGCCCTCGCCTTGTTCGGTGAGATGGGACGGCGGCAGGTCCAGGGCGGCTTGGATGGATGTCAGTAGCGGGTGCATGGACGGCTCCTCTCGACAAGAGGAGGGCATTGCACCCTGAAACCCCATGGCCTGTCGAGGCGCAGGCGCGGCCCTTGTGACGCGGGTTGCCGCGTCACAAGGGCCGGACTCAGACGCGGAACTGGTCCATCAGCTGCATCTGCTGGGTGGCCAGGGCATTGAGCTGGCTGCTGACCTGGGCCGACTCGCTGGCCTGTTCGGTAAGGGTCTCGGTGACGCTGCGGATCGCCGAGACATTGCGGTTGACCTCTTCGGCCACCGCGCTCTGTTCTTCGGCGGCACTGGCGATCTGCAAGTTCATGTCGCTGATCACCGTCACCGCGTCGCTGATCTTGCCCAGGGCCTGGACCGCTTGCTGGATCTGCCCGGCATTGCTCTGCGCCTGATCCTGGCTGGCATGCATGGTGGTCACCACGTCACGGGTGCCGCTCTGGATGCGCTCGATCACCACGCGAATCTCTTCCACCGAGTCCTGGGTGCGCTTGGCCAGGTTGCGTACTTCATCGGCCACCACCGCGAAACCACGGCCGCTTTCACCGGCACGGGCAGCCTCGATGGCGGCGTTGAGGGCCAGCAGGTTGGTCTGCTCGGCGATGCTGCGGATCACCTCCAGCACCGAACCGATCTGCTCGCTGCTCACCGCCAGGGCCTCGACTTCACCCACCGCCTTGCTCACCTCGTCGGCCAGCAGGCTGATGTCCTGGGTGCTGCGTTCGATGATGGTCAGGCCTTCCCTGGCCGACTGGTCGGCGCCGCGGGCGGCCTGGGCGGCGTTGGCCGCACTGCTGGCGACCTCGTGGGCGGTGGCGCTCATTTCGTTGGAGGCAGTGGCCACCTGGTCGATTTCGCGGAACTGGACCTGCATACCTTCGCTGGTCTGGCGGGCGATTTCCGAAGACTGGTCGGCGGTGCCGCGGGCTTCGATGATGCTTTGCTTGATCTGGGCGATGGTCGGTTGCAGCTTGTCGAGGAAGCGGTTGAACCAGCCCACCAGCTCACCCAGCTCGTCCTTCTTGCTGTAGTCCAGGCGCTGGGTCAGGTCGCCGTCGCCGCTGGCGATGGCCTTGAGCATCTGCGCCACGCTGTTGATCGGCCGGGTCACGCCCGACGCGCTGAGCCAGATCAACGCCAGGCCCAGCAGGCCGGCGCCGATGGCGACCAGCACGGTCTTGAGCGTGCCGCTGGTCTGGGCGTCGTCCAGCAGTGTCTGCAGCTTCACCGAGTCGGCCAGCAGCACCTGCCGGGGCAGGTCGATGGTCACGCCCCAGGGCTTGGCATCGGCGATCGGGCTGAAAGGGTAGACCGAGCGGATCAGCTCGCCTTGCTGCAGGGTCTTGGCCTGGTTGCCGGTCACCGCCGCGAGCAGGTCCTTGCCTTCTGTGCCCAGGGTATCGTTGATGCTCTTGCCCACCTGGCCGGCATCGGCGCCGACCGCCGCCAGCAAGCCGCTGCCAGCGACGATCATCATGTGCCCGGCGCCATCGAACAGGAATCGCTGGGCTTCGCCGGCGGCGGCCTGGAGCGAGTCCAGGGCGATGTCGATGCCCATCACCCCGATCACCTTGCCATCCACCAGCAGGGGTTGGGAGATGGTGGTCATCAGCACCTGCTTCTTGTCCTCGCCGATGGTGTCGGCATAGGGATCGAGCAGGCAGGTGCGGCGGTTGTCCCGGGGGCAGGTGTACCAGATGTTGTAGGGGGTACCGCTGAGGTTGAGGGTGGTCTTGGTCAGGTCGTCCTCGACCATCACCGTGTTGAGCCCTTGGCCACCGGAACGGCTCCAGTAGGTGGCGAAGCGTCCGCGCTCGTTGGAGGCGCGGGCCGTATCGTTGGCGAACTCACTGTCCTTGCCATCCAGGGCGTTGGGTTCGTAGGCCAGCCAGATACCGAGCACCCGGGCGTTGCGCTCGAAGGCAGTCTTGAGGCTGTGGTTGAGCTCCTCGCGCAGGGCCGAGGCTTCCAGTCCGCGCTTGCTGGCCATCTGGCGCAGGTCGCGGACCTGGTCCGCCAGGGCGTTGAGCGCCAGCTGGCTCTCGCCGAAGGTCTTCTGGATGCGCACCGCCTGGTCGGCCGCCTTGGCCTGCAGCAGGTCTTCGACCCCGGCGGTCAGCATGCGCGTGCTGGAGGCGTTGACCAGCTGATTGTTCTGCCGGCTCTGGTACAGGTTCATGCTGACGATCAGGGCCACGACCCCCAGCAGGCACAGTCCGGACAGCAGCACGATCTTCAGGCGAATGGAGAGAGAGTCGAACATGGGGCGATCTCGCGAAAGGACAGATGCAAAGCACGGAGTCGGACGACCCCGCTCGCCAAGTCCATTTCAGCGCCATGCCCGGAACATCGGCTCGGGTGGCCTTTGCGTGAGGCGCCGCCGACGAACGGTCATGTCCTTGGCATATATGCCGCGAGGCATAAGGCATAGCCGCCAATAACGGGCTTCAGGAGGCTTGCGGCAGGCTCTCGGGGCGTGACCAGATCCACAGGTTGCCCAGGGTCATGCCGGCGATGGCGGCATACAGGGTCCAGTGGTGATTGAGCAGGCCCAGCATCAGGCCGGCGCACAGCAGCATGCTGACGGTGGCGCTGACCTTGGTCTTGCGGCTGACGATCCGGCCATTGCGCCAGTTGCTCAGGATCGGCCCGAACAGGCGGTGGTTCTCCATCCAGGCGCTGAGCCTTGGCGAGCTCTTGGTGGCGGCCCAGGCGGCCAGGAGGATGAACTCGGTGGTCGGCAGGCCCGGCACCACGATGGCGATCAGGCCGATGGCCAGGCTGACATAGGCCAGCGCGCCGAACAGCAGGCGGGAGATTTTCGAAGCGGGGGGGCGAATGGGGGTCATGGCGTCGATGCTGAGGTAACGCGTGGTACGGCTGATCCGCGAGACGGGCCGCGGCAGAGGATACCGCTGTGGGCCAGGACACTCCACCGTGCCCTGGCCACAGTCGCGGGGGATCAGGCCGGTTGTGCCGCGCTGGAGTAAGCCTGTTCCAGCAGCACGGTGAAGCGATTGAAGGCATCCAGGGCGCCCTTTTCCGCGGCTGCTTCTTCCTCGGCGCTGAACTCCAGGCCGTCGAGGATGCGGGTGAAGGTCTTCCAGCCTTCGGCGCGGCCACCGGCCGGTTCGCCCAGGTGGCGGGCACCGAAGGTTTCGCTCAGGCCCAGGCCCACGGCGCGCTTGATCAGGAACGCGGCGCCAAGCTTGGAGCCCTCGGAAACGAAGATCCAGCCCAGGGCCTCGGCCTTGCTCGGATTGCGCACGGCACCGGCGACCGGCGCCGGTACGTCGGTGTCCAGGTCGGCGAGGTCGGCCTTGGCCGCTTCGGCGCGGCAACGCTGGGCCAGGTCAGGGACGATCGCGATCAGCTCGGGATCGTTGTACAGCTCCACCAGTTCCGACTGGAACAGGTACTGGGCCACCACGAAACGGGCGAAGGCGCCCTGGGTTTCGAAGGGCGCGTGGGCCTTGACCAGGGCATCGAGCTTGGAATGCGGCTCGTGGGTGATCTGGTTCAGGCGCTGGGAGCGCAGGTGATGAGGTTGGGCGCAAGCCTGGGCGGTCATACCGATGTCCTTGAGAATGAGAGGCACTTAGTGACTAGACGAACAAGAAGACGCGACACAGTAAAAAATCCTCACTGCCCTGAATGAAAAAGAGCAGTGAGGGGCAGGGTCAGATATCCCAGACCAGGTTCACCGAGAAGTTACGGCCGGGCATGGTCAGGCGGTCGAGGTTGGCGGGGGCTGTGGCACCAGCTTCGCCGACACCGTCGTAGCCACGTACGTCATCCCAGTTCCAGTATTTCTTGTCGGTGAGGTTGTACAGGCCGGCATTGACGGTCAGGTCGTCGGTGACCTTGTAGAAGCCGGTGAGGTCGAGGATGCCGAAGCCGGGGGTCTTGAACTGGCTGCTGGCGCCATCCGGAGCCTTGAAGGTGGTGCTGTCGACTCGGTCCTTGCGCTTGACCAGGGTCCAGCTCAGCAGCGTGCCATAGTCGTCCTGTTCATAGCCCAGGCCGAACACGCCCTTGAGTGGATTGACGCTGTTGATCGGCTCTCCAGTATCGTTGTTGCGCCCATGGGCGTAAGCCACCGAGCCAATACTGTACAGGCCCTGGGGGGCGCCGAAGGCATCCAGGTTCAAGCGGCCCTTGGCTTCGGCACCCTTGATGGTGGCGCGCTTGATGTTGTTGCTCTGGATGACTGCTGTTTGTTGCGCGCCTGGATTGATCGCGTCTTCGTTGATGAAGTCGCGGTACTGGTTGTAGAACACCGAGATGTCGAAGGAACCGGCGTCGAACTTGCCCCGCAGGCCGGTCTCGATGCCTTTGCTGGTCTCAGGCTTGAGGTTGGAGTTGGGCTCGACCACATAACCGTCTGCGAGGTTCTCGAAACGCCCGTAGAGCGCCTTGGCTGACGGCGTGCGGAAGCCCTCGGCATATTGGCCATAGGCGGTGTAGTGCTTGTCGAAGGCGTAGGTCAGGCCGAACTTGGGCGAGACCCGGTGCCAGGTCTTCTCATCGACATTGACCTGGGTAGTGCCTTTGGGATTGACGGCATTGAGGAACTCTTGGGTCGTATGCGGCTTGAGCTGGATGTAGTCGTAGCGCAGGCCCGGGGTGAAGGTCCAGGCATTCCAACTGATCTGGTCCTGGGCGAACAGCGCGTAGCTATTGATGGTTGGGTCAGGGAAGTCACTGGACTTGTTCAGCACGTCGGCAGTGCTGATGGCTCCAACCCTCGGGCAGCCGCGGCCGACGCTCAGGCAGACACCGTTGCCGGTACGCGAGCCGGTGACTTTCTGGCGCTTGAGCGTAGTGCCGTAGGTCAGTTGGTGATCGGTTTCAGCGATAGCGAACGCCTTGTCCAACTGAGCGTCGAACACCCATTGTTGCTCCTCGTATTTGGTTTCACGGGTACGCAAGACCTTACGAGTAATGGGGTAGTAGAACTCCTCGGTGCCCTGGGTGGTCTTGGCGACCTGATGGTTCAGGCTCCACTTGACGTTGTCCGCCAGGAGGCTGTCCAGGGCGAAATTGTGCTCCAGGCCGAATCGCTCGCGGGTGAGAGTATCGTTGCCCTTGCGCCATTGATACATGCCTCCGGGCAGGATATTGCCGGGAATGGCAGGTTTGCCTTTGTCGAACGGGCCGCCATAGGCGCTTTTCTGGTTGGTATCGCGGTCGTCCTTGTATTTCTCGTAGGTCAGGCCCAGGCGGGCGTCGTCCGCATAGTTCCAGCCCAGCTTGGCCAGCACATTGGTGGTGCGCACATCTTCGGGGTTGGCGGCGGTACGCGCCAGGCCCGTGCCGTGGTTGCCGCCGTAGGATTCGGTTTCGTGGCCATCGCGCCGGCTCAGGTGCAGCAGGCCGTCGAACTCGCCGACCCGACCGGCGAAGCTACCGGACTTGAGCCAGCTTTCGTCCGCCGAGCTATAGCCGGCCTTCAGCCGCGCTCCGAAGTCCTGGCCGGGCTTGATGATGTCGTCGGGGTCCAGGGTGTAGTAGCTGACCGCGCCGCCGATGGCGTTGCTGCCGTACAGCACCGAGGCCGGGCCGCGAAGGATTTCCACGCGCTTGACGATTTCCGGGTCGACGTAGTTGCGGTTGGTCTTGGCGTAGGGGCCGCTGAAGAACTGATTCGGGACTTCGACGCCGTCCACCTGGGTCAGGATCCGGTTGCTGTCGATGCCGCGGATGTTGTAGCCGCTGATACCGGCGCGTTGGCCGGCGCCACCTACCGACACGCCGGGCTCGTAGCGCACCAGGTCCTTGATAGTGGTGACGTTCTGCCGGTCGAGCTCTTCCCGGGTGTGCACGCTCACGGTGCTGGGGACCGAGGTGATGTCCTGTTCCTGGCGGGTGGCACTGATGGTCACTTGCTGCAGGTTCACCGCATTCGGACTGCTGCGCTTTTCCAGCACGATGCTGTTGCTGCCCAACTTGCGATAACTCAGGTGGGTGCCGGCCAGCAGCCGATCCAGGGCTTTCTCCGGCGTCAGCGAGCCGCGTACTCCAGGAGAAACCACGTCCTTGCCCAATTCGGCCGGCAGGCCGACCTGCCAGCCTGTCATCGTGCTGAAGGCGTTGAGCGCCGATACCAGGGGTTGCTGGGCAATGGCGAAGTTGTAGGTGCCCATGCGCTGGCTGGAACTGCCCGGGGTTTGCGCGGCCACAGCGGGCGCAGCATGGGTGCCGGCCAGCAGGATGGCCGCGGTGAGCAGTGACAGGGTGCAGTGATGCAGGCGGGAGTGAGGAACTGGGGATCGGCTGTTGAGGCAAGAAGACATCGAAAGCGCTCCGGGTCGCACGAATCTTTATAGGTGCAGATTCACATGCAAAAATGCGAATCAGTTGCATTGGCTATAACGAGACGTACGGCCCGGGGTTATCGCGTAAAAATAATTGTTCTCAATTGAGAATGACTAGCGCCGGTAGCTCCGACAGCCGCGCCGAGGTGATGTGGGCCAGGGAGCGGACCACATCCAGGGGCTGGTCCAGGCGGTAGTTGCCGGTTACCGCGACATTGGCCAGTTTTTCGTTGTTGTTGACGATCCAGCCGGGATAGTAGCGACGCAGCTCCGCCAGGACCTGGCTCAAGGGGCAGTTCTCGAACACCAGCCGGCCTTCGATCCAGGCCAGGTCCTTGCTGGCATCGAGTTTGGCCGGTTGCTCGAACCCTTGGGGGCCGACGCGTACGCTTTCGCCAGCACTCAGGCGCAGGCGCTGGTCGGCGTGGGTTGCCCGCAGGTCGAGATCCCCGCGTTGTACCTGGACCTGGGCGATACCGTCCAGGTAACGCACGGCAAACGCGGTATCGCGCACGCTGGCACGCACCGGACCGGCGTCCAGCTCCAGGGGCAGTCCGCGATTACCGGGGATCTCGAAGAACGCCTCGCCCTGGTACAGCCGAGCGGTGCGCCGGTGCTCGTCGATATCGCTGGAGAACGCCGAGTTGGTATTGAGCAATACTTGGGAGCCATCCTCGAGTTGCAGGCGCTGGCGCTCGCCCACCAGGGTCAGGTGGTCGGCCTGCAGGCGCAGGGGCAGGTTGCTGAAGCTGAACAATCCAAGGACCAGCACGGCGGCGGTGGCCAGGGGTTTCCAATGTGGGCGCAGGCGGGCCAGGGGCGAGACCTTCGCGGGAGCGGCCAGGGCCAGGGCGGACTGCGCCACTTGCGGGCCATCCCAGATGGCCTGGGCCTTGGCGAAGGCCTGGGCGTTGCGCGGTGACGCCGCCAGCCACTGGTGGAATTGACTCATCTGTTCCTGGGTCGGGTGTTCCAGTTCGATCAGCCAGTCCAGGGCCTGGTCCATGGCCTGGATATTCGGATTCTGGCCGGCAGGGGTGGGGGGCTCGGCGCTGTGAAAGTCCGTCACGGGTGTTCCTCGGCCACGTCTGTGCGCAGCTGTTTTTTCAAGATAGAGCGAAAGCCGGGCAAGGGTAGCAAAAGCCCCGGGGCTGACGCAGTCATTCTGCCTGGTCGTCGAGCCTCATTGGCCTTCGAGGCGTTCGGCGATACCGATGCAGATGGCCATGATCAGTTTCAGTTCCTTTTGTACCGTGCTCGGGGAGACCCCCAGTTCGTCGGCGATTTCCTGATAGCTGTGACCGTGCAGGCGGCTGAGGATGAAGATTCGCTGCTGGCGGGCACTGAGTTGACCCAGGCTGAGGTTCAGGCGTTCCAGCAACTGCTCGGCGTGGGCGGCGTCCTCGGCGCTGCTGAGGGGCGCGGCAACGCTCTCCAGCACCTGGGGCGGTACGTCTTCGAGCAGGGTCCGGTCCTGGATGCGCCGGGCACGCAGGTGGTCGAGCGCCAGGTTGCGGGCGGTCTGGAACACGAAGGGTTCCAGGTGGGTGATGGTGCGCTCGGCCAGCGCCCGGGTCACGCGCAGGTAGGTCTCTTGCAGCAAGTCTTCAGCGGTGCTGTGGTTGTTGACCATCCGCTCCAGCGTGCGTAGCAGGGACGTTCGTTGAGTGAGGAATACATGGTTGAAGTGCGTCTGACTCACAGCAAGGCCTGATCCATTTTTTAGCGGATGATAATGATTGTCATATGCATCCGTGGTCAAGCCTTGTGTGATCCATCCCGTCAGGCAGTGGACACTCTCCTGGCGGGAACCTCTGCCATTGGCCGATGGTCAGCCGATCATTCGGCGTTGCACAGGGCCAGGCAGTTATCCAGCATGCGGTTGGAGAAGCCCCATTCGTTGTCGTACCAGGCCAGGACCTTGAGCAGGCGACCGCCGCTGACCTTGGTGTGGTTGGCGTCGAAGATCGACGACAGCGGGTTGTGGTTGAAGTCACTGGAGACCAGCGGCAGGGTGTTGTAGCCGAGGATCTTCGAATGCTGGCTGGCGCTCTTGAGCAGGGCGTTGACCTCCTCGGCGCTGGTGTCGCGCTTGAGGGTCACGGTCAGGTCCACCAGGGATACATTGATCACCGGCACCCGCACCGCCATGCCGGTCAGCTTGCCGGCCAGCTCCGGCAGCACCAGGCCCACGGCCTCCGCTGCGCCGGTCTTGCTCGGGATCATGTTCTGGGTGCCGGAGCGAGCGCGGTAGGGGTCGGTGTGATAGACGTCGGTGAGGTTCTGGTCATTGGTGTAGGCGTGGATGGTGGTCATCAGGCCGTTCTCGATCCCCAGCTCGCGGTGCAGCACCTGGGCCACCGGGGCCAGGCAGTTGGTGGTGCAGGAGGCGTTGGAGATGATCTGGTGCGACTGGCGCAGGATGTCGTGGTTGACCCCGTAGACCACGGTGGCATCGGCGCCCTTGGCCGGGGCCGAGATGATCACTTTGCGCGCGCCGGCCGTAAGATGGGCAGCGGCCTTGGCCCGGTCGGTGAACAGCCCGGTGCATTCGAACACCACGTCGATCTTTTCCGCGGCCCAGGGCAGCTCGCCCGGGTTGCGGATGGCGCTGACCGCGATGCGGTCGCCGTTGACGGTCAGGCTCTCCTGGTCATGCTGGATATCGGCGTCGAACAGGCCGTGGACAGTGTCGTGCTTGAGCAGGTGGGCATTGATAGCGCTGTCTCCGAGATCGTTGATGGCGACGACCTGCAGGTCCTGGCGATAGCCTTGGGTATAGAGCGCGCGCAGGACGTTGCGGCCGATGCGGCCAAAACCATTGATTGCGATTCGAAGAGTCATGGGTAAGCGCCTGTCGTAGGATTTGTTGTTGGAATTACAAGATTATTCGCATGGAAATAGAAAACAAGCCTTTTTAGTGGCAGTATTTTGTTTTATCTACAACGAGTGACCTGAATCAACTGGTCCGAATGGTCAGGAATTTCCTCCGCTGTCCCCTAGCGGCGGGGCTTTGGACCAGCATAGACAAACAGGTCGCCACATCCGTTAGCCTGGAGTTCTACACATGCATCCCCGCGTTCTTGAGGTCACCGAACGGCTCATCGCCCGTAGTCGCGCCACTCGCCAGGCCTATCTCGCCCTGATTCGCGGTGCGGCCAGCGACGGCCCGCAGCGCGGCAAGCTGCAATGCGCGAACTTCGCCCATGGGGTGGCCGGTTGTGGCGCCGAAGACAAGCACAGCCTGCGGATGATGAACGCGGCCAACGTGGCGATTGTTTCGTCATATAACGACATGTTGTCGGCGCACCAGCCCTACGAGCATTTCCCCGAGTTGATCAAGAAGGCCCTGCGCGAGATCGGTTCGGTGGGCCAGTTCGCCGGCGGCACCCCAGCCATGTGCGACGGCGTGACCCAGGGCGAGGCGGGGATGGAGCTGAGCTTGCCGAGCCGCGAGGTCATTGCGTTGTCCACGGCGGTAGCGCTGTCGCACAACATGTTCGACGCCGCCCTGATGCTCGGCATCTGCGACAAGATCGTCCCGGGCCTGATGATGGGAGCCCTGCGCTTCGGCCACCTGCCGATGATTTTCGTCCCGGGCGGCCCCATGGTCTCGGGGATCTCCAACAAACAGAAGGCCGACGTGCGCCAGCGCTATGCCGAAGGCAAGGCCAGCCGCGAAGAGCTGCTGGAATCGGAGATGAAGTCCTACCACAGCCCGGGCACCTGCACCTTCTATGGCACCGCCAACACCAACCAGTTGCTGATGGAGGTCATGGGCCTGCACTTGCCCGGCGCGTCCTTCGTCAACCCCAACACGCCGTTGCGCGATGCCCTGACCCATGAGGCGGCGCAACAGGTCACCCGCCTGACCCGCCAGAGCGGCGCCTTCACGCCCATTGGTGAAATCGTCGACGAGCGTTGCCTGGTCAACTCCATCGTCGCCCTGCACGCCACCGGCGGCTCCACCAACCACACCCTGCACATGCCGGCCATCGCCCAGGCCGCGGGCATCCAGCTGACCTGGCAGGACATGGCCGACCTCTCCGAGGTGGTGCCGACCCTGTCCCACGTCTATCCCAACGGCAAGGCCGACATCAACCACTTCCAGGCCGCCGGCGGCATGTCGTTCCTGATCCGCGAACTGCTGGAGGCCGGGCTGCTCCACGAAGACGTCAACACCGTGGCCGGCCCGGGCCTGAGCCGCTACACCCAGGAGCCGTTCCTCGACAACGGCAAGCTGGTATGGCGCGACGGTCCGATCGAAAGCCTCGACGAAAGCATCCTGCGCCCGGTGGCCCGGGCCTTCTCGCCGGAAGGCGGGCTGCGGGTCATGGAAGGCAACCTGGGGCGCGGGGTGATGAAGGTCTCCGCCGTGGCCCCCGAGCACCAGGTCGTCGAGGCTCCGGCCATGGTGTTCCAGGACCAGCAGGACCTGGCCGACGCCTTCAAGGCCGGCCAGTTGGAAAAAGACTTCGTGGCCGTGATGCGCTTCCAGGGCCCGCGTTCCAATGGCATGCCCGAGCTGCACAAGATGACCCCTTTCCTCGGGGTGCTGCAGGACCGTGGCTTCAAGGTGGCACTGGTCACCGACGGGCGCATGTCCGGCGCCTCGGGCAAGATCCCAGCGGCCATCCACGTCAGCCCCGAGGCCCAGGTCGGCGGGGCGCTGGCCCGAGTGCGGGATGGCGACATCATTCGCGTGGATGGCATCAAGGGCACCCTGGAGCTTAAGGTGGACGCCGAACAGTTCGCCGCCCGCGAGCCGGCCAAGGGCCTGCTGGGCAACAACGTCGGCACCGGCCGCGAACTCTTCGCCTTCATGCGCATGGCCTTCAGCTCGGCGGAGCAGGGCGCCAGCGCCTTCACTTCTGCCCTGGAGACACTGAATTGAAACTGGCCCTGGTCGGTGACATCGGCGGCACCAACGCCCGGTTCGCGTTGTGGAAAGACCAACAGCTGGACGCGATCCAGGTCCATGCCACGGCGGACTACAGTTGTCCGGAAGATGCCATCAAGGCCTATCTGAAGGAGCAGGGCCTGGCCCTGGGCGCGGTGGGTTCGGTGTGCCTGTCGGTGGCCGGGCCGGTCAGCGGCGACGAGTTCCGCTTCACCAACAATCACTGGCGCCTGGACCGCCAGGCGTTCTGCCAGGCGCTGCAGGTCGAGCGCCTGCTGTTGGTCAACGATTTCTCGGCCATGGCCCTGGGCATGACCCGGCTGCAACCGGATGAATTCCGCGTGGTCTGCGAGGGCGTTGCCGAGCCGCTGCGCCCGGCGGTGGTGATCGGCCCGGGCACCGGCCTGGGGGTGGGCACCCTGCTGAACTTCGGCGATGGCCGCTACATGGCCCTGCCGGGGGAGGGCGGGCATGTCGACCTGCCCTTGAGCAGCCCCCGGGAAACCCAGCTCTGGCAACACATCCACGACGAGATCGGCCATGTCAGCGCCGAGACCGCCCTCAGCGGCGGCGGCCTGCCCCGGGTCTACCGGGCCATCTGCGCAGTGGACGGCCACCAGCCACGGCTGGATACCCCCGAGGCGATCACCGCCGCGGGGTTGGCCGGCGACCCCATCGCCCGCGAGGTGCTGGAGCAGTTCAGTTGCTGGCTGGGCCGGGTGGCGGGCAATAACGTGCTGACCACCGGCGGCCGGGGCGGGGTGTACATCGTCGGCGGGGTGATCCCGCGTTTTGCCGACTTTTTCATCCAGAGCGGCTTCGCCAAGAGCTTTGCCGACAAGGGCTGCATGAGCGATTACTTCAAGGGCATCCCGGTGTGGCTGGTGACCGCGCCCTATTCCGGACTGACCGGCGCCGGGGTGGCCCTGGAACAGGCATAATCGCCCTCCATTCATGACAACGACAAAGGACGGCATGGGTGATATCAGCCAGTAGGTCGATCTTGTTGGTCGACGACGATCAGGAAATCCGCGAGCTGCTGGAGACCTACCTCAGCCGCTGCGGTTTCCAGGTGCGCAGCACCGCCGATGGCGCAGGTTTTCGCCAGGCCCTGAACGAGGCGCCCAGCGACCTGGTGATCCTCGACGTGATGCTGCCCGACGAGGACGGCTTCAGCCTGTGCCGCTGGATTCGCCAGCACCCCAAGCGCGGCCAGGTGCCGATCATCATGCTCACCGCCAGTTCCGACGAGGCCGACCGGGTCATCGGCCTGGAACTGGGGGCCGATGACTACCTGGGCAAGCCGTTCAGCCCCCGTGAGCTGCAGGCGCGGATCAAGGCCCTGCTGCGCCGGGCGCAGTTCGCCCAGGAGCGGGCCGGAGGCGAGGTGTTGTGCTTCGACGAGTGGCGCCTGGATGTGATCAGCCACCGGCTGTTCCACAACGACGGCGAGGAAGTGATCCTCTCCGGCGCCGACTTCGCCCTGCTCAAGCTGTTCCTCGATCATCCCCAGGAAATCCTCGATCGCGACACCATCGGCAATGCCACCCGTGGTCGCGACCTGATGCCCCTGGATCGCATCGTCGACATGGCGGTCAGCCGCTTGCGCCAACGCCTGCGGGACACGGAAAAACCACCGCGGCTGATTCGCACCGTGCGCGGCAGTGGCTACCAGTTGGCGGCCAATGTGGTAGCTGGCAGTGCTCGCTGAAACCCTCAAGGGCTGCCTGCAACGGGTGCCCATGCCGCGTTCGCTGCTGGGCCGGATGCTGTTGCTGACCCTGCTGGTGGTGCTGCTGGCCCAGGCCCTGTCCAGCGTGATCTGGGTCTCGCAGTTGCGTGCCACCCAGCTCGAGGGCCTGGTGACCAGCGCCCGCAGCCTGGCCCATTCGATGACCGCCAGCGTCAGTTACCTGCGTTCGCTGCCGGTGGCCTATCGGCCGCTGGTACTCGACCAGTTGCGCAGCATGGGCGGTACGCGTTTTGTCGTGACCCTCAACGACAAGCCGCTGGACATGCAGGTGTTGCCGGCCACGCCGCGCAAGGAGGCGGTACTGCGGGCGGTGGAGCAGGTGTTGCGCCAGTCCCTGGGCAACGATGCGGACATCTCCGTGACCTTCGTACGGCCCGACGACCTGCGGATCTTCAACGGTGGCTTGAAGCTCGACGAGCTGCCACGGTCCTGGGCCCACTACGCCCTGACCCTGGAACCGGTGAACCCGCCGGTGCTGGTGACCCAGATCCAGATGGCCCCGGGCGAGTGGCTGTACATCGCTTCATTGCTGCCCGAGCCCTACACCAGCCTCGAAGAGCAGGGCCTGCCGGCACAGCAGGTGTGGTTCATCCTGCTGACCAGCTGCTTCCTGTTGTTGTTCATCGGCCTGCTGGTGCACTGGCAGAGCCGGCCCCTCAAGCGCCTGGCCCGGGCCGCTCGCGAGTTGTCCCTGGGCGCCGATGTGCAGCCGGTGGCGCCGGGCGGCGGCAGTGAGGTGGTGGAAGTGGCGAGGGCCTTCAACAGCATGCGCGAGCGCATCAGCCGCTACCTGACCGAGCGCAGCCAGTTGTTCAGCGCCATCTCCCATGACTTGCGCACTCCCATCACCCGCCTGCGGTTGCGGGTGGAACTGCTGGAGGATGAACAACTGCAAGCCAAGTTCGGCCGCGACCTCGATGAGCTGGAGCTGCTGGTCAAGGGCGCATTGCAATGCGTCAAGGACACCGACATCCACGAGAACATCGAGCCGGTGGACTTGAACCAGGTGCTCGACTGCCTGGTGGAGCCTTACCTGGCGCCCGCCGGCAATGGCCGGGTGACCCAGCAGGGACGGGCCCTGGCCAGCTACCCGGGCAAGCCCCTGGCGCTCAAGCGCTGCATGGGCAACCTGATCGACAACGCCCTGAAATATGGGCAGAACGCCCACCTGCATATCGAGGATGACGCCGACGCCTTCATCCTGCACGTGGACGACGAGGGCCCCGGCGTGCCCCAGCAGCGGCTGGAGCAGGTCTTCGAGCCGCACTTCCGCCTGGCCGGCCAGCAGCAGGGTTACGGCCTGGGGCTGGGCATCGCACGCAACATCGCCCATAGCCATGGCGGGGAAGTCAGCTTGCAGAACCTGCGCGAGGGCGGCCTGCGGGTGACCTTGTACCTGCCGCGTTTCGCGGACTGAACAACTCTTCTTCTCCTGTAGCAGCGAGGCTTACCTGGTACCTGGAAAGCGTCCTGCCTGACACGGCGCGTTATCGTGCATCGCGAGCAAACTTAGCGCCTACCGGCGTCCGCTGGTTTGTCACGACCTGGTGACATTTGCCGTGTCCTTCGTTACCTGGGGCCAACCTTGGCTTGATTAGACTCAAGCCTTCGACAAGAACAACAACAGGTCGTCCATGGAACCTCTTTCCCTGCCGTTCAGCAGTTGGCTGAACGCTCCCGCACACCACAGCTGGCTGGCCGCCGAGGGCTTGCGGCTGCTGGATTTCGCCAAGGCCTCGCGGCTTGCCGAGGGCTTCGGCAACCTGGATGCCCGGGGCTGCCTGCCTGCCGGCGCCCGGGCCGAAACCATGAATACCGCGCGCATGACCCACAGCTTCGCCATGGCCCATATCCAGGGGCTGCCTGGCTTTGCCGAATTGGTGGACCACGGCGTCGCGGCGCTCTCAGGTCCGCTGCGTGATGCCGAGCATGGCGGCTGGTTCGCGGTGGCCGGGCAGGCCGACGGCAATGGCGGCAAGGCAGCCTACCTGCATGCCTTCGTCGCCCTGGCCGCCAGTTCCGCGGTGGTGGCCCGGCGCCCGGGGGCCGAGGCCTTGCTGGAGCAGGCGGTCGGCGTGATCGAGGAGCATTTCTGGAGCGAGCAGGAGGGCGCGATGATCGAGTCCTTCAGCCGCGACTGGAGCGAACAGGAGGCCTATCGCGGGGCCAATAGCAACATGCACGCCACCGAGGCCTTTCTCGCCCTGGCCGACGTCACCCAGGACCCGCGCTGGCTCAGTCGCGCCCTGCGCATCGCCGAGCGCTTGATCCACGTCCATGCGGCGGCCAACGACTTCATGGTGGTCGAGCACTTCGACCTGGATTGGCAGCCCTTGCGCGATTACAACCGGGAGTGTCCCGCCGATGGTTTTCGCCCCTTCGGTACCACGCCGGGCCACGGATTCGAGTGGGCGCGGCTGTTGCTGCACCTGGAAGCCGCGCGGGGCCAGGCCGGAATGCTGACCCCTGGCTGGCTGGTGCTGGATGCCCAGCGCCTGTTCGACAGCAACTGCCGTCACGGCTGGAACGTGGATGGCGCCCCGGGCATCGTCTACACCCTGGACTGGGGCAACCGCCCGGTGGTGCGCCAGCGCCTGCACTGGACCCACGCCGAAGCCAGCGCCGCCGCCAGTGCCTTGCTCAGGCGTACCGCAGAGGAGCGCTACGAAACCTGGTACCGGGTTTTCTGGGAGTTCTGCCAGGCGCATTTCATCGACCGCGAGTTCGGCAGCTGGCACCACGAACTGGGCCTGGACAACCGCCCTGCGGCAGAAATCTGGGGCGGCAAGCCGGACCTTTATCACGCCTGGCAGGCCGTGCTGATTCCGCGCCTGCCCCTGGCGCCGAGCATGGCCACGGCCCTGGCCGACATGTCTGCCCCGGGGGCTGTGTAACCATGCGGTGACATTTCCCCATCGCTTCGTTACTCGGGCGCTGGGCTAGTCTGTTTAGACTCGTTTGCAGCGCAAGCACCAGACTTGCATGATAACAACAAGAAAGGTACTTCAGATGAATGCGATTTCTCGCCTCGCCACTGTCATTTCCCTTGCCTCCCTGTTTCCCCTGAGTGCCCTGGCCGCCGACTCCAAAGGTTCCGTGGAAGTGGTCCATTGGTGGACGTCCGGTGGTGAAAAGGCTGCGGTCGATGTGCTCAAGGCCCAGGTGGAGAAAGACGGTTTCACCTGGAAGGACGGCGCCGTGGCCGGCGGTGGCGGTTCCACCGCGATGACCGTGCTCAAGAGCCGCGCCGTGGCCGGCAACCCACCCGGTGTGGCACAGATCAAGGGCCCGGACATCCAGGAATGGGGCAGCACCGGCCTGCTCAGCACCGATACCCTCAAGGACGTGGCCAAGAGCGAGAATTGGGACGGCCTGCTTTCGCCCAAGGTGGCCAATACCGTCAAGTACGAAGGGGACTACGTCGCCGTGCCGGTGAACATCCACCGGGTCAACTGGCTGTGGATCAACCCCGAGGTGTTCAAGAAGGCCGGGATCGCCAAGGCGCCCACCACCCTCGAAGAATTCTATGCCGCCGGCGACAAGCTCAAGGCCGCCGGCTTCATCGCCCTGGCCCACGGTGGCCAGCCCTGGCAGGACAGCACTGTATTCGAAGACGTGGTGCTCTCGGTGATGGGCGCCGAAGGCTACAAGAAGGCCCTGGTGGACCTGGACCAGAAGACCCTGGCAGGCCCGGAGATGACCAAGGCCTTCGCCGAGCTGAAGAAGCTCTCCGGCTACATGGACCCCAACCGTGCCGGGCGTGACTGGAACATCGCCGCCGCCGACGTGATCAACGGCAAGGCCGGGATGCAGATGATGGGCGACTGGGCCAAGAGCGAATGGACCGCGGCCAAGAAAGTCGCCGGCAAGGATTACCAGTGCGTGCCGTTCCCGGGCACCGACAAGGCTTTCACCTACAACATCGACTCCCTGGCCGTGTTCAAGCTCAAGGCCGATCGCAAGGGCGATATCGCCGCCCAGCAGGACCTGGCCAAGGTCGCCCTGGGCAAGGACTTCCAGAAGGTCTTCAGCATCAACAAGGGCTCGATCCCGGTGCGCACCGACATGCTCAACGCCATGGACGCCGAAGGTTTCGACTCCTGCGCCCAGGCCGCCGCCAAGGACTTCCTGGCGGATGAGAAGACCGGTGGGCTGCAGCCGAGCATGGCGCACAACATGGCCACGTCCCTGGCGGTGCAGGGCGCGATCTTCGATGTGGTGACCAACTTCATGAACGACAAGGATGCGGACCCGGCCAAGGCCAGTGCGCAACTGGCGTCGGCGGTCAAGGCCGCGCAGTAAGGTCCGGGCCGCAGGCATGCCTGCGGCCATTCCCGAAACGCTCTCCCTCGCAGGAGCGAGGCTGGCCCGCGAAGGCGGTGCGTCGGTGGGCATCGATTTACCTGTCGATGTCCATCCGCCGGCGAGCCTCGCTCCTGCGGACACTCACTTCTTCAACTGGATTTCTCCGATGAGCTCTGTGGCGGTTTTCAGCAAAGCCTCGCCGTTGGATGCCTTGCAGCGCTGGTTGCCCAAGCTGGTGCTGGCGCCGAGCATGGTGATCGTGCTGGTGGGTTTCTATGGCTACATCCTCTGGACCTTCATTCTGTCCTTCACCAATTCCAGCTTCATGCCGAGCTACAAGTGGGTCGGCCTGCAGCAATACCTGCGGCTGATGGACAACGACCGCTGGTGGGTGGCGAGCAAGAACCTGGCCGTGTTCGGCGGCTTGTTCATCGGCATCAGCCTGGTGCTGGGGGTGTTCCTGGCGGTGTTGCTGGACCAGCGCATCCGCCGCGAGGGCTTCATCCGCACCGTCTACCTGTACCCCATGGCGTTGTCGATGATCGTCACCGGCACCGCCTGGAAATGGCTGCTCAATCCCGGCCTGGGCCTGGACAAGATGCTGCGCGACTGGGGCTGGGAAGGCTTTCGCCTGGACTGGCTGGTGGACCAGGATCGCGTGGTCTACTGCCTGGTGATCGCCGCCGTATGGCAGGCCTCGGGTTTCGTCATGGCGATGTTCCTGGCCGGCCTGCGGGGTGTCGACCAGTCGATCATCCGTGCGGCCCAGGTGGACGGCGCCAGCCTGCCGACCATCTACCTGAAGATCGTCCTGCCGAGCCTGCGCCCGGTGTTCTTCAGCGCCTTCATGATCCTGGCCCATATCGCGATCAAGAGCTTCGACCTGGTGGCGGCGATGACCGCCGGCGGCCCTGGCTACTCTTCCGACCTGCCGGCGATGTTCATGTACTCCTTCACCTTCAGCCGTGGCCAGATGGGCATCGGTTCGGCCAGCGCCATGCTGATGCTGGGCGCGGTGCTGACCATCCTGGTGCCGTACCTGTATTCCGAATTGCGGGGCAAGCGCCATGACTGATTCGTTCGCCAGGCCGCGCCTGAATTTCAGCCGGATCGCCATCTACGCCACGCTGCTGCTGGCGGCGGCGGTGTACCTGGTGCCGCTGGTGGTGATGCTGCTCACCAGCTTCAAGTCCCCTGAGGACATCCGTACCGGCAACCTTTTGAGCTGGCCCCAGGTGGTCGATGGCATCGGCTGGATCAAGGCCTGGGACACCGTGGGTGGCTATTTCTGGAACTCGGTGAAGATCACCGTGCCGGCGGTGCTGATCTCCACCCTGATCGGCGCGCTGAACGGCTATGTGCTGTCGATGTGGCGCTTTCGCGGTTCGCAGCTGTTCTTCGGCCTGTTGCTGTTCGGCTGCTTCCTGCCGTTCCAGACCGTGCTGCTGCCGGCCTCGTTCACCCTTGGCCGGTTCGGCCTGGCCAACACCACCACCGGCCTGGTGCTGGTGCACGTGGTCTACGGCCTGGCCTTCACCACGCTGTTCTTTCGCAACTACTACGTCAGCGTGCCGGATGCCCTGGTCAAGGCTGCGCGCCTGGATGGCGCGGGGTTCTTCACCATCTTCGGCAAGATCCTGCTGCCGATGTCGGTGCCGATCATCATGGTCTGCCTGATCTGGCAGTTCACGCAGATCTGGAACGACTTCTTGTTCGGCGTGGTGTTCGCCAGTGGCGACGCGCAACCGATCACCGTGGCCCTGAACAACCTGGTCAACACCAGTACCGGGGCCAAGGAATACAACGTTGATATGGCGGCGGCGATGATCGCGGGGCTGCCGACACTGCTGGTGTACATCTTCGCCGGCAAGTATTTCCTGCGCGGGCTGACGTCCGGCGCGGTCAAGGGGTAAGGCATGGCAACTCTCGAATTACGCAACGTCAACAAGACCTACGGTGCCGGCCTGCCGGACACCTTGAAGAACATCGAGCTGAAGATCGACGACGGCGAGTTCCTGATCCTCGTCGGCCCCTCGGGGTGCGGCAAGTCGACCCTGATGAACTGCATCGCTGGCCTGGAGACCATCAGCGGTGGGGCGATCCTGGTGGATGATTCCGACATCAGCGGCATGAGCCCCAAGGACCGGGACATCGCCATGGTGTTCCAGTCCTACGCGCTGTACCCGACCATGAGCGTGCGCGACAACATCGCCTTCGGCCTGAAGATCCGCAAGATGCCCGCCGCCGAGATCGATACCGAGGTGGCGCGGGTGGCCAAGCTGCTGCAGATCGAGCACCTGCTGGCGCGCAAGCCGGGCCAGCTCTCCGGTGGCCAGCAGCAGCGGGTGGCCATGGGCCGGGCCCTGGCGCGGCGGCCGAAGATCTATCTGTTCGACGAGCCGCTGTCCAACCTCGACGCCAAGCTGCGGGTCGAGATGCGTACCGAAATGAAGTTGATGCACCAGCGCCTGAAGACCACCACGGTGTATGTCACCCACGACCAGATCGAGGCCATGACTTTGGGGGACAAGGTGGCGGTGATGAAGGACGGGATCATCCAGCAATTCGGGACTCCGCAGCAGATCTACAACGATCCGGCCAACCTGTTCGTGGCAAGCTTCATCGGCTCGCCACCGATGAACTTCATTCCCCTGCGCCTGCAACGCCAGGACGGCCAGTGGCTGGCCCTGCTGGACAGTGGCCAGGCCCGCTGCGAGCTGCCGTTGGGGCCGCGTGACGCCGGGCTCGAGGAGCGCGAGGTGATCCTGGGCATTCGTCCGGAGCAGATCGCCCTGGCGCCCGCCGAGGCCAACGGCCTGCCGAGCATCCGCGCCGAGGTCGAGGTGGTGGAGCCCACCGGGCCCGATACCCTGGTATTCGTCACCCTCAACGGCACCAAGGTCTGCTGCCGCCTGGCCCCGGACCAGGCGCCCGCGGCCGGGCAGAACCTGACCTTGCAGTTCGACCCGGCCCGGGTCCTGTTGTTCGATGCCCAGAGCGGCGAGCGCCTGGGCGCGGCCGGCCCTGCCATGGCCCAGGGCCACGGCGGCAATGTGGCGCAATTCAAGGGGCGATGAATTCGGGGCGGATGGCCTGTCATCCGTCGCAGGAACTGTAAACCGCGTTGGATAAACCGTTAATAACAATAAAGACGAGGATGTAGGGATGAAGAAGCAACACGGCAATACCCGCCTGCTCTGCCAGCTGTCGGCGGTGGCGGCGCTGGTCCTGTCCGGCCAGGCCATGGCCGACGAAGCGTTCGGCGCCAACTCGAAGTGGATGACCGGTGACTGGGGCGGGACCCGCACCAAGCTGCTGGAGCAGGGGATCGACATCAAGGCCGACTACGTCGCGGAGATGGGCGCCAACCTCCATGGTGGCTACAACGACGACAAGACCGGGCGCTACAGCGACCAGTTCGGCCTGGGCGTGGCGTTCGACCTGCAGAAGCTTTTGGGCTGGGACAACACCCAGGCCAAGATCCAGCTGACCAACCGTAATGGCCAGAACATCTCCAACGATCGCGTCGGCGATCCCCGGGCCGGCACCTTGAGTTCCTCCCAGGAGGTCTACGGCCGCGGGCACATGGTGCGCTTGACCCAACTGTGGATCCAGCACCAATTCCTGGACGGCAAGCTGGACGTCAAGGCCGGTTATTTCGGCGAGGGCGAGGACTTCAACACCTTCCCCTGCGAGTTCCAGAACCTGGCCTTCTGTGGTTCCCAGGTGGGCAACTGGGCGACCAACATCTGGTACAACTGGCCGGTCAGCCAGGCGGCGTTGCGCATCAAGTACCACATCACCCCCGAGTTCTATGCGCAGATCGGCGCCTACAACCAGAACCCGTCGCAAACCGAGCACGGCAACGGCTTCAAGCTCAGCGGCAGCGGCACCAAGGGCACCGTGCTGCCGGTAGAACTGGTGTGGTCGCCGAAGGTCAACAACCTGCCAGGCGAGTACCGGGTGGGTTACTACAAGAGCACCGCCAAGGCCAATGACGTACGCGAGGACGTCAATGGCCAGGATGCCGCCAGCACCGGTAGCGCCTACCGCGTGCACAACAGCAAGCACGGCTACTGGTTCGTCGCCCAGCAGCAGCTCACCAGCCATAACGGCGACGCCTCGCGTGGCCTGAACATCGCCGCCAACGCTACTTTTCATGACAAGGACACCAACGTCGTCGACAACTACCAGTCGCTGATGTTCGTCTACAAGGGGCCGTTCGATGCCCGGCCAAAGGATGACGTGGGCATCGGTTTCGCCCGCATTCATGTCAACGACGACGTGAAGAAGAACGCCCAGCTGGCCAACGCCGCCATCGGTGTGAGCGACTACGACAATCCGCTGTACTCGCCCCTGCGCGAGACCGAGTACAACTACGAGCTCAACTACGGTTTCCATGTGACCGACTGGCTGACCGTGCGGCCGAACCTGCAATACATCACCCATCCGGGCGGTGTGGACCAGGTCGACAACGCCCTGGTGGCCGGCCTGAAAATTCAGTCGGTGTTCTGACGCTGTTGCGATAAGCTCCTTTCTCTGTGCGCATATTGCGGATGGCCTTGGCTATCCGCTTTTTTTTGCCAGGCGCTCTCGCGACAGCCGCCAGCTGTACGACCACCACCATGATTTTCAGGACCGCGGCACATGCATGAGCATCCCCTGCAACGTTTTTTCAAGACCCTGCGCGAGCGCCCGGTGTTTGCCTGGGAGCGCTACCAGATGCGCGATGTGCTGGTGATCGACCATCCGCTGTGCCAGGCGGTATTCAGCCGCCAGGGCGCGCAGCTCCTGCACTTCCAGCCCGCCGGGGAAAAACCCTGGCTCTGGTGCGCGGCGAAGTGGCCGCAGGTGGGGGCGATCCGGGGTGGGGTGCCGGTGTGCTGGCCCTGGTATGGCCGTCATCCAAGCGAGAATGCCTGGCCGTCCCATGGCTGGGCGCGCTTGCTGGACTGGAAGCTGCTGGACAGCGACAGCGATGACGACGGTGTGCGCCTGCATTGGCAATTGCAGCTGTGCGACTGGAAGGTCGAGCTGCATGCGCACCTGGGCCGGGGCATGGATCTGCGCTTGAGCACCGAGCACCAGGACAGCGAACCCTGCCAGTTGAGCCAGGCCTTGCACGCCTACTGGCGTATTGGCGACGTTGGTGAGGTAGCGCTGTCTGGGCTCGATGGCGCCGAGGGCTACGATCATTTGAATCGCCAGGCCTGCCGGCAACAGGGCGAATTGCGGGTCGACGGCGGCTGCCAGCGGGTGTTCCAGCACGAGGGCGAGTTGCAGATCGAGGACCGCGCCTGGCAACGCGCGCTGCGCATCGATACCGGCGAGGACGCCGACACCGTGGTCTGGCATCCCGGTACCCGGCCACTGCTGGGGGTGAGTTGGAGCGAGGTGTCGCGTTTCGTCTGTGTCGAGGCGGCTGCCGGCGGCACCGACAGCCTGCGGCTGGCACCGGGGGAGCGGGCCCACCTAAGCCTGCAGGCGCGCGCGGCGGGGTAGGGCAAAGAGGCTCCCGCGGGTCGCGGGAGCCTGTGGCTTCAGTCGAGCTCGTCGCCTGCCGGGTAGCGGCTGGCGTTGAGGCTTTCCTTGATCTTGCGCAGGTGCGGCTGGAAGTCCACGCCACGGCGCAGGGTCATGCCGGTGGCCAGGACATCGAGCACCGTGAGCTGGATGATCCGCGAGGTCATGGGCATGTAGATATCGGTGTCTTCCGGCAGTGGCAGGTGCACGCTCAGGCTGCATGCCTTGGCCAGCGGCGAGCCGGCGGCGGTGATGCCCAGCACCGAGGCGCCGTTCTCCCGAGCCTGGCGCGCGACCTCCACCAATTCGCGGGTGCGGCCGGTGTAGGAGATGATCACGAACAGGTCGCCGGTGTGCGCCACCGAGGCGAGCATGCGCTGCATCAGTACGTCGGGGTGGGCCGACACCGCCAGGTTGAAGCGGAAGAACTTGTGCTGGGCGTCCATGGCCACCGGAGCCGAGGCGCCGAGGCCGAAGAAGTGGATCTGCCGGGCCTGGATCATCATGTCCACGGCGCGGCTGACCTGCTGCGGGTCGATCTGCTGGCAGGCGCTGTCCAGCGAGGCGATGGCGCTGGCGAAGATCTTCTGGGTGTAGGCTGCCGGGTCATCGTCGGCTTCCACCGCACGGCTGACGTACGCAGCGCCGCTGGCCAGGCTCTGGGCCAGTTGCAGCTTGAGTTCCGGGTAGCCGCTGACGCCGAACGAACGGCAGAAGCGGTTGACCGTCGGTTCGCTGACCGACGCGGCCTGGGCCAGGGCGGCGATGCTGAAGCGGGTGGCCTGCTGCGGGTTGAGCAGGATGACTTCGGCGACTTTGCGTTCCGCCTTGTTCAATTCTTCAAGGCGGTTCTGGATCTGCTCCAGTAGATTTCGCACTCGGTCCATTCAGGTTTCCTAGATCGGCTAGACAGGTGAAACGGGGAAGCCGGGAGGCGGTCAATCCGGGAAGGGCGTTGGCGATCGTGATGCCGCCGGGGTCCCGGGATTACGCTGCGTGCCGGGCTCGCCGCGCCTGCAATGCGAAGTTGAAAGGTGGCCTATCGTACTGGTGGCCCGGAATGAGGACCACCTGGAATCGATATTTTGTGAAGATGTTGTGTTTATTACTACATTTTCCCTTGAGTGATGCCTTGAAAAAAGGTATTTGTAGCTTAACTTGATAAAAGAACAAACATCATGCCTTCGATAACGGTTGAACCCTGCACCTTTGCCTTGTTCGGCGCGCTGGGCGATCTGGCGCTGCGTAAGCTGTTTCCTGCCTTGTACCAGCTCGATGCCGCCGGCCTCTTGCATGAGGACACACGGATCCTGGCCCTGGCTCGCGAGCCGGGCAGCGAGCAGGAACACCTGGCCAATATCGAGGCTGAGTTGCACAGGTACGTCGGCGCCCATGACATCGACGCCGCCGTGTTGAAGGGATTCCTGGCCCGCCTGAGCTACCTGCATGTGGATTTCCTCAAGGCCGAGGACTACGTGGCCCTGGCCGAGCGGGTCGGCAGCGAGCAGCGCCTGATCGCCTATTTCGCCACGCCGGCGGCGGTGTACGGGGCGATCTGCGAGAACCTGTCGCGGGTCGGGCTCAACCAGCACACCCGGGTGGTCCTGGAAAAACCCATCGGCTCGGACCTGGATTCCTCGCGCAAGGTCAACGATGCCGTGGCGCAGTTCTTCCCGGAGAACCGCATCTACCGGATCGACCACTACCTGGGCAAGGAAACGGTACAGAACCTGATCGCCCTGCGTTTCGCCAACAGCCTGTTCGAAACCCAGTGGAACCAGAACTACATCTCCCACGTGGAAATCACCGTGGCCGAGAAGGTCGGCATCGAAGGCCGCTGGGGCTATTTCGACAAGGCCGGCCAGCTGCGGGACATGATCCAGAACCACTTGCTGCAATTGCTCTGCCTGATCGCCATGGACCCGCCGGCCGACCTCTCGGCCGACAGCATCCGCGATGAGAAGGTCAAGGTGCTCAAGGCCCTGGCGCCCATCAGCCCAGAAGGCCTGACCACCCAGGTGGTACGTGGCCAGTACATCGCCGGCCACAGCGAGGGCCAATCGGTACCTGGCTACCTGGAGGAAGAAAACTCCAACACCCAGAGCGATACCGAGACCTTCGTCGCCCTGCGTGTGGATATCCGCAACTGGCGCTGGGCCGGGGTGCCGTTCTACCTGCGCACCGGCAAGCGCATGCCGCAGAAACTGTCGCAGATCGTCATCCACTTCAAGGAACCCTCGCACTACATCTTCGCCCCCGAGCAGCGCCTGCAGATCAGCAACAAGCTGATCATCCGCCTGCAACCGGACGAAGGCATCTCGTTGCGGGTGATGACCAAGGAGCAGGGCCTGGACAAGGGCATGCAACTGCGCAGCGGTCCGTTGCAGCTGAATTTTTCCGATACCTATCGCAGCGCGCGGATTCCCGACGCCTACGAGCGCTTGTTGCTGGAAGTGATGCGCGGCAACCAGAACCTGTTTGTGCGCAAAGATGAAATCGAAGCCGCGTGGAAGTGGTGCGACCAGTTGATCGCCGGCTGGAAGAAGTCCGGTGATGCACCCAAGCCCTATGCGGCCGGGTCCTGGGGGCCAATGAGTTCCATTGCACTGATCACGCGGGATGGGAGGTCGTGGTATGGCGATATCTGATTTGCAATTGCCGGCGGGCGTGCGCGCCCACGAATTTCGCAGCTCGACCCTGCTGGCTGCGGGCCTGGCCCTGAAGGTCGCCGAACAACTGCGCGAGGCCATTGCCGCCCGGGGCCAGGCAAGCCTGGTGGTTTCCGGTGGCCGCAGCCCTGTGGCGTTCTTCCAGGCCCTGGTCAAGCAGGAGCTGGACTGGTCCAAGGTGCTGATCAGCCTGGCCGACGAGCGCTGGGTTCCGGTGGAGCATGCCGATAGCAACGCCGGCCTGCTCAAGCAGCACTTGCTGGTGGGGCCGGTGGCCAAGGCGCGTTTCCTTGGTCTCTATAGCGCCGCGGCCAGCCTGGAAGAAGCCGCCCGGCAAGCCGACGAGGCCCTGGCGCAGTTGCCCGGGATCGATGTGCTGGTGCTGGGCATGGGCGATGACGGGCATACGGCCTCGCTGTTCCCTGGCAGCCCGAACCTGGCCGAGGCGCTCGAACCCGCTGGCAGCCGCCGGTGCTGGCCGATGCTGGCGCCTACCGTGCCCCGTCAGCGCCTGAGCATGAGCCGGGCCCTGCTGGCGTCGGCCCGTAGCAGCCTGCTGTCGATTTCCGGTCAGTCCAAGCTGACCACCCTGGGTGCCGCACTGGCTGGCGACGTGGTCGCCGACATGCCGATTCGCGCCTTCCTGCAAACCCCGTTAGAGATTTACTGGTGCCCATGAGCCAAGGATCAGCCGCGATGACAAACCTCCCTCCGACCGTTTCCATGGCGGACAAAGTAGCCCTGCTCGACAGCCTCTGCGCCAAGGCGCGGATCCTGCCGGTGATCACCATCGCCCGTGAGCAGGACGTGCTGCCGCTGGCCGATGCCCTGGCCGCGGGCGGCCTGACGGCCCTGGAAGTCACCCTGCGTTCGCAGTTCGGCCTCAAGGCCATCCAGATCCTGCGTGAGCAGCGCCCGGAGCTGGTGACCGGCGCCGGCACCGTGCTCGACCCGCAGATGCTGGCGGCGGCGGAGGCGGCGGGTTCGCAGTTCATCGTCACCCCGGGCATCACCCGCGAGCTGCTGCAAGCCAGCGTCGCCAGCCCGATCCCGCTGTTGCCGGGAATCAGCAACGCCTCCGGGATCATGGAGGGGTATGCCCTGGGTTATCGCCGCTTCAAGCTGTTCCCGTCTGAGGTCAGCGGTGGCGTGGCGGCGATCAAGGCCTTGGGTGGCCCGTTCGGCGAGGTCAAGTTCTGCCCTACCGGCGGTGTCGGCCCGGCCAATATCAAGAGCTACATGGCGTTGAAGAACGTGATGTGCGTGGGCGGTAGCTGGATGCTCGATCCGCAGTGGATCAAGGACGGCGACTGGGCCCGTATCCAGGAGTGCACGGCGCAGGCCCTGGCCCTGCTGGACTGAAGCTCCAATCCTATTCGTTGGTGTGTTCTACGGCTTTATGGTGCGCTTGGTCGGCGCACCTTTTTTTTGCCCGGAAAAAAGTGCCGACCTGAACTCCCCGTAACCGCTGGCGCAATGGGCTGGTGGCGGCCGGGGGCAGCGGTTCCGGAAGGTTTCAGCTGGTGGCCAGTTCTTCAAGGGCGACGACCAGGCGCTGGATATGCTCCAGCGGCGTCACCAGGCCCGGGGTGATGCGGATACAGGGGCCGAAGCCTGCACCCTTGCGGATCACCGTGAACAGGTCGTAGTCGCGCAGCAGCCGGTCCACCAGGGCTTGCTGATCCTGGTGGCCAGTGAAGCGCAGGGCGCTGATGGCGCAGCACAGGCGCGGGTCCGCCGGCGTCATCACCTCGATGCCCGGCAACTGGCGCACGGCTTCGGTCCAGGTTTCGCGCAGGTAGTTCAGGCGAGCGCCCTTGGCTGCCGCGCCGCCCATGGCCCGGTGTTCCTCGAACACCAGCGGCAAGGTCATCAAGGCCGGGATGTTGGGTGTGCTGTAGGGCGTGCGGGCGCGGATGTCGTCCGCCGGAAAGTGGAATTCGTCCATGTCGGGGTCGATGGCGTCCAGGCGCTCGGGATCGATGTAGAGAAAGCCCAGGCTCAATGGCGCGCCGATCCACTTGTGCAGGTTGAAACCGGCAAAGGCGATGCCCAGCTGTTGCAGGTCGAAATCGATCTGGCCCAGGGCATGGGCGCCGTCGAGGATGATATCGACCTCGTATTCCTTGGCCAGCGCGGCAATGGCCTGGACCGGCATCACCAGGCCGCTGCGGTGGGTGACGTGGGTCAGGGGGAGCAACTTGAGGCGCGGATAGCGCTCGAATGCATCCTTGTAGGTCGTCAAAAGGCTGTCAAAACTGGCAGGGTGCTGGTGCTGGATTTCTATCACTTCCACGCCACGATGGCGGGCCAGCCAGCGCATGGCGCTTTTCACCGTGTCGTACTCCAGGTCGCTGAGCAGCACCTGGTCTCCGGGTTGCAGGCGATTGTAGTTGCGGATCAGTGATTGCAAGGCGTCGGAGGCACAGCGGGTCAGGGCCACGGCGTTATCCGGGACTGCCAGCAAACGCGCCAGCTGGTGGCGGATCTGCAAGGCCTCGACCTGCTCGAAGCGCTGGCGCACATGCACCGAATTGCTGCTGTTGACCCACAGGATATTGCGTTGGTAGTCCTCGGCCACCTTGCGGGTCATGCGCCCGAAATAGCCGTTCTCGAGGTTGATCGGTCCGGACTCGAGGTCGAACTGCCGGGCAATGCCCCGCCAATGCTCTTCGTCGCGGGCCAGCGTGGTGGCAGTCCTTGGCATGCTGGGCTCTTTATCGGTGATGGAGGTTCAGGGAAGGGCAGTGGTCAATGGCGGGGCTTGGGCTTGCCGTGCTTGGCGCGTAGCGGATCGAGCAGGTCGGACAGGCCGTTGTGGTCGATTTCCTGCATCAGCGCCAGCAGGCCGCCGAGTTCGCCCTTGGGAAAGCCTTCGCGGGCGAACCAGTTGAGATAAGGGCCGGGCAGGTCGGCGAGGATGCGTCCCTTGTACTTGCCGAAGGGCATTTCCCGGGTGACCAGCAGTTCGAGTGTTTCAGGGGTCATGGCCGCCACCGTGGTGTGCTACGAGAGTCTTGGAAAATACAGGCATTCTGCATGCAGGCCAAATGACAGATCATGCAAATAACGCGGATACAGATTTTCCTGTTTCTATTAACTTGTTGAATATAAAGAAAAATATTTTATTGGTGAGTCTGGCATGGGCGCTGCAATGGTAAACGGCAGGAAGGTCGGCCACGGTCGATCCCATTCTCGTAACCTGCAAGGAACCTGAAAATGACTGACTTGAACAAAGAAGCGATTTCGGTACTCAACAGCCTGATCGAGACCAGCAAGGATGGCCAGGAGGGCTTCAAGACCTGTGCCGAGGACATCCAGCATCCGGAGCTCAAGGCCCTGTTCATCAAGCGTTCCACCGACTGCGCCGCCGCCGCGGCTGAATTGCAATCGGTGGTGCGTTCCATGGGCGGCGATCCGGAGACCTCCACCAGCGTCAGCGGCGACTTGCACCGGCGTTGGGTCGACCTCAAGTCCATGGTGACCGGCAAGGACGAGGAAGCCGTGCTCAACGAGGCCGAGCGGGGTGAGGACCATGCCCTGAAAGCCTACAAGGAAGCCCTGGAGAAAATCTCCAAGCACAACCTGGTAGGCATTCGTGACGTGGTGGAGCGCCAGTACCACGGCGCGCAACGCAACCATGACCAGGTCAAGGCCCTGCGCAACCAGGCTCGCGCCCGCTCCTAAGCTTAAAAGCTGTCAAAAACGCCAGCCAGTCTGGCGTTTTTTTGTGCCTTGGATTTAGCGCTGGACGGGGTTTAGTTAGCTTGCTAATAATTGGCCTGCGCCCGTCCTGGGCGTTCCCGGCTATGTTTAATTCGTACCTCCAAGAGTCCTTGTCCGTGCCCATTACCTTGCAGGCCCTGCTTGCCCCGAGCCTTCCCGCGCTGCAGTTCGCGATCAAGACCCTGCTGGGTGGCGGGCTGGCGCTGTGGCTAGCGCTGCGCTGGGGCCTGGAGCAGCCCTCCTGGGCCTTGATGACTGCGTTCATCGTCGCCCAGCCACTGTCCGGCATGGTCTTGCAGAAGGGCCTGGCGCGGCTGTTGGGGACCCTGGTCGGCACCTTCATGTCGGTGCTGTTCATGGGCCTGTTCGCCCAGACTCCCTGGTTGTTCCTGCTGGCCCTGGCGCTGTGGCTGGGGCTGTGCACTGCCAGTTCCACCTTGTTGCGCAGCGCCTGGTCCTATTCCTTCGTGCTGGCCGGCTACACCGTGGCGATCATCGCCTTGCCGGCCATCAACCATCCGTTGAGCATCTTCGACCAGGCGGTGGCGCGTTGTACGGAAATTTCCCTGGGAATCATCTGCGCCACCGCCAGCAGCGCCCTGATCTGGCCCCTGCGGGTCGAGCGCCAACTGGCGGAACAAGCCCATGCCGCCTGGCAGAGCGGGATGCAGGCGGCCCGTGCCACCCTGGCCGGCGATGCCCAGGCGCGCAAGGGTTTGCTGGAGATCCTCGGACGGATCGTCGCCGTGGATGCCCAGCGCGAACATGCCTGGTTCGAGGGGCCGTCGGGGCGCCAGCGGGCCAGGGCCATCAGCGGCCTGAGCCAGAAGCTGCTGAAGCTGTTGCGCATCTCGCGTTCGGTGCGGCGCCAGTGGAAGCAACTGGACGCCGATGAGGCCCGGCAGTTGCAACCCTGGCTGGACCAGGTGCAGCAGGCCCTGGCCACGACGGACAAGGCCGATTTGCAGGTGTTGCGTCCGCGCCTGCTGGATGCTTCCCATGATCAGCACCTGAGCCCGGCCCAGGGCTTCTGCCTGGCGCGTTTCGCCCTGTTGCTCGACACTGCCCTGGCCGCGAGCCAGGCCCTGGATGCGGTGCAACGGGGACGAGGGCCGGTGGAGCAGCCGGCGAACCTGACGCCCCACCGTGACCTGTCGTTGGCCCTGGTCTTCGGCGCTCGTAGTGCCCTGGCCTTCCTCACGGTGGCCAGTTTTTGGCTGGCTACCGCCTGGCCCGCGGCTTCCGGGGCGATGTTGCTGACCTGTGTGGTCTGCGGCTTGTTCGCCAGCCGCGAGAACGGTGCGCAGATCGGCATGAGCTTCATGCGCGGGATCTTCCTGGCGCTGCCTGCGGCCTTCTTCGTCGGGCAGATCCTGCTGCCCCAGTGGAGCGGTTTCCCGATGCTGGCGATGGCCATGGGCGTGCCGTTGTTCCTCGGGGCCCTGGGCATGGCCAAGCCGCAGATCGGCGCCACCGCCACCTCGTTCTGCCTGCACTTCATCGTATTGATCTCGCCGATGAACCACATGACCTTCGACGTGGCCAACTTCCTCAACAGCGCCCAGGCCATGGTGCTGGGGGTCGGGGCGGCGGTGCTGGCCTTCCGTCTGCTGATCCTGCGAAATCCGGCCTGGCATGGCCGGCGCCTGCTGGCGGCGACCCTGAGTGACCTGGTGCGCCTGACCCGGCGCAACCTGCGGGGGGCCGAAAGCTGGTTTGGCGGACGCATGGCCGACCGCCTGTTGCAGCTGGCCCGGCATTACCCGGAGTTGCCCGAGCCGGCCCGCAGTCGCTGGGATGACGGCCTGCTGGGCCTGGATATCGGTGATGAGCTGATGCACTTGCGCCTGAGCCTGGCGGTGGCCCAAGTGCCGGCAGGCGTCGCCCAGCACAGGTATTTCGAAGATCTGCAGCGCACCCTGGAGCAAGGCCCGGCGGGTAGCCGCCAGGACGCCCTGGTGGCGCCCAGTGCCGCCTTGCTCGCAGCCCTGGAACAGCAGCCACCCAGCGATGCACTGAAGCTGGCCAAGGGCGCGGTGCTGCAATTGCAAAACAGCTGGCGCAGTTGGTGCCGGCAGCAGGAGGAAAGTCATGGGGCTGCGTGAGTGGTCGCTGGGTGGGGTGCTGCTCAGTCCGTTCCTGACCTACGTGGTGCTGGCGTTGGCGCTCACCGGTGCGCTGCGCCTGTTGCTACGGGCCTGCGGGGTGGGGCGCTGGATCTGGCACGAAGCGTTGTTCGATTGTGCGTTGTATGTCTGTGTGCTGGCGGCGGTCACGTTCGTCCTCGGACCTTTATAAGGAGTTGTCCATGCGTACACCGGTACGTGTCCTGTTTACCCTGTGCCTGGTGGCGTTGGCGGTCTTCGCCGGTTATCACCTGTGGCAGTACTACATGCTCACCCCCTGGACCCGCGACGCGCGAATCCGCGCCGATGTGGTGATCGTCGCCCCCGACGTCTCCGGCTGGGTGCGCGAGCTCAAGGTGGCGGACAACCAGCAGGTCAAGGCCGGCGAGCTGTTGTTGAGCATCGATCGCGATCGTTTCGAGGCGGCCCTGGAAAAGGCCCAGGCCGTGGTACAGACCCGCCAGCAGCAGCTCAGCCTGCGCGAGCACGAGGCCAGTCGGCGTGCGGCCCTGGGGCCCCAGGCCATCAGTGCCGAGCTGCGGGAGAATGCCCAGATCAACGCCGGGGTTGCCCGTGGCGAACTGCGCCAGGCCCAGGCCGAAGCCAAGGTCGCCGAACTGAACCTGGCCCGCAGCCAGGTTCGCGCGCCACGGGATGGGCACATCACCAACCTGCGCCTGGCCGAAGGCAACTACGTCAACGCCGGGCAGTCGGTGATGGCTTTGGTGGATGACTCGACCTTTTATGTCCAGGCCTACTTCGAGGAAACCAAGCTGCCGCGGATCAAGGTCGGTGATCCGGTCAAGGTCTGGCTGATGAGCGCCGGGGAGGCCTTGCAGGGGCATGTCGAAAGCATCAGTCGAGGGATCACCGACCGCAACGCCACGCCTGACGGGCAACTGCTGGCCGAGGTGGAGCCGACCTTCAACTGGGTGCGCCTGGCCCAGCGGATTCCGGTGCGGATCAAGCTCGACAAGGTGCCGCAAGGCATCAACCTGAGCGCCGGCATGACCGCCAGCGTTCAGGTCGAAGAGGGGCGCAAGTAACAGGGCCGGCGTATCGGCCCGGGGTCAGCCGATGGCGATGGCTGGCAGGGTTGGCAGGGTCACGGTCTGTTGCTTGCGCGGCGCGAGGATCTCGGCTTCGCCGTCGACCACCAGCTCATCACGTTGGTTGAACACGCGGGTGGCGATGCGCACGCGGAATTTGGGCAGCTTTTCCAGGATTTCCAGGCGCACGGTCAGGGTGTCGCCGATCTTCACTGGCTTCTGGAAGCTCATCTGCTGGCCGATGTAGATAGTGCCCGGGCCAGGCAGCTCGCAGGCCACTGCCGCACTGATCAACGCGCCGCTGAACATGCCATGGGCGATGCGCTCCTTGAACATGGTGGCGGCGGCGAACTCGGGGTCCAGGTGCACCGGGTTGTGGTCGCCGGACATGGCGGCGAACAGCTGGATATCACGCTCCTCGACGGTCTTGCTGTACTGGGCGGTCTGGCCGACTTCCAGGGCGTCGTATGGGGTGTTGGTAACCTGGGTCATGTTGTGCAAATCCTATGGCAGATAATTGAGCGTACTGGCCGGCGACCTATTCCGAACGTGCCGGCCTGCGGTGTTGCAGTGCCTGTTCCAGCCAGGCCAGTACGTCCTCGGTCACTTGGTCGCGATTGCTTTCGTTGAACAGTTCATGGCGCGCCTGCGGGTAGATATTCAGTTGCAGGCACTGGCTGCCGGCCTCGCGCAAGGCGCCGGCCAGATCCTTGAGACGCTTGCCATCGCTCACCGGATCACATTCGCCGCCCATGACCAGCAGCGGCAGGCCCGGATCGATCTGTGCCAGGTTGGCTATCTTGCTGATTTGCTGCAGTCCGCCGAGCAGGTCGATCCACAGCTGGTTGGTGCAGCGATAGCCGCACAGGGGGTCGTTGACGTACTTGTCGACTTCCGCCGGGTCCCGGCTGAGCCAGTCGAAGGCCGTGCGGTTGGGCTTGAAGGCTTTGTTGAACGAGCCGAAGGACAGCCATTCGATCAGGGCGCTGCGGCCCTGGCCGCCCTGGCGCCAGCGCTCGAAACGAGCAATGAGGCTGGCGGCGCGGTACAGGGCCACCGGCTGGAAATTCGAGCCGCTGAGGATCGCCCCATGCAGGCTGGCGCTGTGGTGCAGCAGGTAGGCCTGGGCGATGTAGCTGCCCATGCTGTGTCCCAGCAACACGATGGGCGTGCCGGGGTATTGTTGGCCGATGTGCTGGTTGAGACTGGCCAGGTCGCCCACCACCTTGCTCCAGCCGCCGTGATCCGCGTAATGGCCGAGTACCCCCTGCTCGGCGGTACGGCCGTGGCCACGCTGGTCCGGGGCGCACACGCCATAACCTGCGTCGCACAGGGCCTGGGCCAGGCGGGCATAGCGACCACTGTGCTCGGCCATGCCATGGGACAGCAGGACAATCGCCCTGGGCGGGCTGGTGGGCATCCACTGGTTGACGAACAGCCGGTGGTGGTCACTGGTGGTCAACCAGAACATGTCGTGGGTCATGGCGATTCCTTTGCTCGAAGACGCTGCACTATATAGCCCATCGTTGCTGGCGCGTCCGATTCGGGCACCTGTTGGAAGCAAGATTCACACAATTAATGACACACTTGCCCATATTTGCCTGAATCGCCATAGCTGCTAACGTCCGAAGAGCCCCGCCCTGGCAGCGTTGCAGAGGCGGCCAGGATCGTTCAGGCAAAATAAGAGGACAAGAATAATGCAACCTGATTTCTGGAATGATAAGCGCCCGGCCGGCGTCCCCAACGACATCGACCAGGGGGCCTACAAGTCGGTGATCGAGGTGTTTGAGCGTTCCTGCAAGAAATTTGCCGACCGCCCGGCCTTCAGCAACATGGGAGTGACCCTGACCTACGCCGAACTGGAGCGCCACAGCGCGGCGTTCGCCGCCTACCTGCAGAGCCAGACCGACCTGGCGCCCGGGGATCGCATCGCGGTGCAGATGCCCAACGTCCTGCAATACCCGATCGCCGTGTTCGGCGCCCTGCGCGCCGGGCTGGTGGTGGTCAACACCAACCCGCTGTACACCGCGCGCGAGATGCGCCACCAGTTCAAGGACTCCGGGGCCCGGGCCCTGGTGTACCTGAACATGTTCGGGCAGAAGGTCCAGGAGGTGCTGGGCGACACCGACCTGCAGTACTTGATCGAGGCCCGGATGGGCGACCTGATGCCCATCGCCAAGGGCTGGCTGGTCAATACCGTGGTGGACAAGGTCAAGAAGATGGTGCCGGCCTACCACCTGCCCCAGGCCATCTCCTTCAAGAGCGCCCTGCGCCTGGGACGCGGCCAGGGCATCAAGCCGCTGGCGATAGGGCTCGACGATATCGCCGTGCTGCAATACACCGGCGGCACCACCGGCCTGGCCAAGGGCGCGATGCTGACCCACGGCAACCTGGTGGCCAACATGCAGCAAGCCCGTGCCTGTCTCGGCCAGCACGGCCCCGATGGCAACACCCAGTGGCGTGAGGGCCAGGAGGTGATGGTGGCGCCGCTGCCGCTGTACCACATCTATGCCTTCACCGCTAACTGCATGTGCATGATGGTCACCGGCAACCACAACGTGCTGATCACCAACCCGCGGGATATCGGTGGCTTCGTCAAGGAGCTGAAGAACTGGCGGTTCTCGGCATTCCTGGGCCTCAACACATTGTTCGTGGCGCTTATGGATCACCCGGAATTCAAGCACCTGGATTTCTCCAATCTCAAGCTGACCAACTCCGGTGGCACGGCGCTGGTCAAGGCCACGGCCGAGCGCTGGCAGAAACTCACCGGCTGCCGCATTACCGAAGGCTATGGCTTGACCGAGACGTCGCCGGTGGCCTGCACCAACCCCTATGGCGACAGTTCACGGCTGGGTACCGTCGGCCTTCCGGTACCGGGCACCCTGGTCAAGGTCATCGATGACCAGGGCGTCGAGTTGCCGCTGGGCGAGCGTGGCGAGCTGTGCATCAAGGGGCCGCAGATCATGAAGGGCTACTGGCAGAACCCCGAGGCCACGGCAGAGGTGCTGGACGCCGAGGGCTGGTTCCGCTCAGGGGACATCGCGGTGATCGATCCGGATGGTTTCGTGCGTATCGTCGACCGCAAGAAGGACATGATCATCGTCTCGGGCTTCAACGTGTACCCGAACGAAATCGAGGATGTACTCATGGCCCACCCGAAGGTGGCCAACTGCGCGGTGATCGGGGTGCCGGACGAACGCTCCGGCGAGGCCGTGAAGCTATTCGTCGTGCCCCGGGAAACGGGGGTCAGCCTCGAAGAGCTCAAGGCCTACTGCAAGGAGAATTTCACCGGCTACAAGGTGCCCAAGCACATCGTCCTGCGTGAGTCGCTGCCGATGACCCCGGTGGGCAAGATCCTGCGCCGCGAGCTGCGCGATATCGCCTGAGTCCCGTCCGTTGACCTTGCGCGGGCAAGCCGGTGGGTGCAAGGCTTGCCCGCGCTGCTGTGGTCGGGCGCAAAGCCGCGGGCCAGAGCGGAATCGGTGGTTGTAGGATTTTTACTCTAAAAATGACCATTTAATGGTCTTGAGTCATTTTTGTGACTATTCAGGGCTTCTTTGGCTCTAGGCGGCCTTTTCCAAAGCTGCTACTCTCGGCGCGCTTTGTGACTTCTCGGCCTAGTAAAAAGCCAGACTCACCACAAAAAAGACACCAATAAAAACACACACCCAATAAAAATCGCATCGAATGCGGTGATGAATTCGCGTTGCTGAGGAGTGGGCTTCCATGATCGAAGACTTTTGGAAGGATAAGTACCCAGCTGGAATTGCTGCCGATATCAATCCAGACGAGTATCCGAATATTCAGGCGGTGTTGAAGCAATCCTGCCAACGTTTCGCTGACAAACCGGCCTTTAGCAACCTCGGCAGGACAATCACCTACGGTGAGCTGTACGAGCTGTCCGGGGCTTTTGCCGCGTACCTGCAACAGCATACCGATTTGCAGCCTGGCGATCGAATCGCCTTGCAACTGCCCAACCTGCTGCAGTACCCGATCGCGGTATTCGGTGCGATCCGCGCTGGCCTGGTGGTGGTCAACACCAACCCGCTGTATACCGCACGGGAAATGGAACACCAGTTCAATGACTCCGGGGCCAAGGCCCTGGTCTGCCTGGCCAACATGGCCCACCTGGCAGAGAGCGTGGTGCCCAAGACCGGGGTCAAGCACGTGATCATCACCGAGGTGGCCGACCTGCTGCCGCCGCTCAAGCGCCTGGTGATCAACAGCGTCGTCAAGTACGTGAAGAAGATGGTGCCGGCCTACCACCTGCCCCAGGCCATCAAGTTCAACGACGTGCTGCGCAAGGGCCACGGCCAGCCGGTTCGCGAGGCCAACCCGGCCAGCTCCGACGTGGCGGTATTGCAGTACACCGGTGGTACCACCGGCGTGGCCAAGGGCGCGATGCTGACCCACCGCAACCTGGTGGCCAACATGCTGCAGTGCAAGGCCCTGATGGGCTCGAACCTCAACGAAGGTTGCGAGATCCTCATCACGCCACTGCCGCTGTACCACATCTATGCGTTCACCTTCCATTGCATGGCCATCATGCTGATGGGCAACCACAACATCCTGATCACCAACCCGCGCGACCTGCCGGCGATGGTCAAGGAACTGTCGAAGTGGAAGTTCAGCGGTTTCGTCGGCCTCAACACCTTGTTCGTCGCCCTGTGCAACAGCGAGGCGTTCCGCAAGCTGGATTTCTCCGCGCTGAAGGTCACCCTGTCCGGCGGCATGGCCCTGCAATTGGCCGCGGCCGAGCGCTGGAAGTCGGTGACCAACTGCCCGATCTGCGAAGGCTACGGGATGACCGAAACCAGCCCGGTGGCCACGGTCAACCCGATCCAGAACATCCAGATCGGCACCATCGGCATCCCGGTGCCGTCGACCCTGTGCCGCGTGGTCAACGATGCTGGCGAGGAACTGCCCCTGGGTGAAGTCGGCGAGCTGTGCGTGAAGGGCCCGCAAGTGATGAAGGGCTACTGGCAGCGCCAGGATGCCACCGACGAAGTCCTCAACAGCGAAGGCTGGCTGAAGACCGGTGACATCGCCTTGATCCAGCCCGACGGCTACATCCGTATCGTCGACCGCAAGAAGGACATGATCCTGGTCTCGGGTTTCAACGTGTATCCCAACGAACTGGAAGATGTGCTGGCCTCGTTGCCGGGCGTCCTGCAGTGTGCGGCGATCGGCGTGCCGGACGAGAAGTCCGGCGAGACCATCAAGATCTTCATTGTCGCCAAGCCGGGGGTCACCCTGACCAAGGAGCAGGTAATGACCCACATGCGCGCCAATGTCACCGGCTACAAGGTGCCCAAGGCCGTGGAGTTCCGCGATGCCCTGCCGACCACCAACGTCGGCAAGATCCTGCGCCGCGAACTGCGTGACGAAGAACTGAAGAAGCTCGGCGTGAAGAAGTAAGCCATAGCGCCCATGAAAAAGCCCCGCCAGTGCGGGGCTTTTTCATGCTGGCCAATTACTGCTGGAACTGGGCAAAACCCACGCCGGTGCCGGCCGGGCGTACATCCTTGAGGAAGGAGTCCTTGTCGGCGCTCAGCTCCAGGCTCAGTGCCGCCTTGCGCTTGCCTTCGTTGCGCACCTCCAGGCCTTCGCGCTTCTTGCGCAGGAAGCTGGTCGGCACCTTCAGGTGGATCAACTGGTCGGTGCTCGGGGTGTACAGCAGCAGGTGCAGCCATTCTTGCTGGCCGACCGCCAGGCGGGCGAGCAGGATGTCGAACCACCAGATATTGCGGTTGCGGTTGAGTTCCGCGAACTGGCAATTGTCGACGTCCAGCACCGCGCGGCCCAATTCCTGGTTTCTGCGGGCGATGGCCTGCTTTTTATCGAATTTCATAAGCTTCCTACGCAAATGGGATCTTCAGGGCTTGGCCTGAACGGCCGCGCATTCTCCAGGGTTGCCTGGCAAACATAAAGCGCAACCGCGGATCGGCGATCGAAGGCTGGAGCAAAATAATTGAAACTCTGCGCAACGGCCGCAGGTCAACCCAGGGTAGCAACGCATTTCCCTTTTTGTTCGAACCACCATCGTCTCACGGAGAAATACCATGGGTAGCACAGCGGATAAGGCAAAGGGTCTGGTCAACGAAGCCATCGGCAACGTCAAGCAAGGGGTCGGCAAAGCCACCGACAACACCCGCTTGCAGGCCGAAGGCAAGTTGCAGGAGAAGAAGGGCGAGGCCCAGCAGGCCCTCGGCAAGGCCAAGGATGCGGTGAAGAGCACCGTCGACAAAGCCTGACTCGATGTGCGCGAGCGTTGTCCCGGCGGCCATCCTCGGATGGCCGTTTTCATGTCCGCAGCCCTGAAGAACCAGCGTCGGTCATGGTTGTGGTTCGCCAACTAGGCTAATTTGTTGTAGAAAACGCCCCCTGAGTCGCCAGCGACTTCAACCATTTTGCGGCGAAAGGAGACGCTATGATTTTTCCGGATCTCAAAGGCCTGCCCTTGCATCGGGTGCTGATCCGCACGGTCAACGAGTTCATCGCGGACGAGATGTCCACCTATGCCTCGGCCCTGGCCTACCAGATGCTGTTCTCGCTGTTTCCCTTCATCCTCTTCCTCATCGCCCTGATCGGTTTCCTGCACCTGCCGGACTTCTTCTCCTGGCTGCGCTTGCAGGCCGAGCTGGTGTTGCCCCGGGAAGCCCTGGAGCAGGTGAACCCGGTGATCGACCAATTGCAGCAGTCCAAGGGCGGCTTGTTGTCGGTGGGTATCGTCATCGCCCTGTGGACCGCCTCGGCGGGTGTGCGGCTGATGATGAGCGCCATGAATGCCGCCTACGACGTGGTGGAGGGGCGGCCGATCTGGAAGCGTTTCCCGCTGTCGATCTTCTACACCGTGGGCATCGCCGGCATGCTCCTGGCGGCTGCGGCGCTGATGGTCCTGGGGCCGCAGGTGATGGCCTGGCTGGCCGGGCAGGTGGGCCTGGAGGATTTCATCGTCACCCTGTGGACCATCCTGCGCTGGCCGGTGATCGTGCTGCTGATGATGGTAGCGGTGGCCTTGATGTACTACGTGATGCCCGATGTGAAGCAGAAGTTCCGCTTCATCACTCCAGGTTCGGTACTGGCTGTGGTGGTGTGGATCATTGCTTCCCTGGGGTTCGCCTACTATGTGAAAACCTTCGCTAACTACAACGCGATGTATGGCAGTATCGGCGCGATCATCGTCCTGCTGCTGTACTTCTACATCTCTTCGGCGGTGTTGTTGCTGGGCGCGGAGATGAATGCGGTGATCGAACACATGTCGGCCGAAGGCAAGGATCCTGGTGCAAAGGACTTTGACGGGCCCGGCGACAAACAACACGTTTCGGGACTGGGCCGCGATCACTCGCTCCAGCCGAGCACTGACGAAGCCTGAACATGATCCGTGAAATCCTCAAGATGGGCGATGAGCGCCTGCTGCGCGTCGCCCCCCCGGTACCGCCCGAGATGTTCGACAGCCCGTCACTCTGGGAGCTGATCGACGATATGTTCCAGACCATGGAAAGCGTCGGTGGCGTGGGGCTGGCAGCGCCGCAGATCGGCGTCGACCTGCAGTTGGTGATCTTCGGTTTCGAGCACAGCGAGCGTTACCCGGACGCCGAGGCGGTGCCGCAGACCATCCTCATCAATCCTTTGATCACCCCCCTGAACCCGGAGCTGGAAGAGGGCTGGGAGGGTTGCCTGTCGGTACCTGGCATGCGTGGCGTGGTGCAGCGTCATCGGCATATCCGCTATGAAGGCTTCGATCCCAAGGGTGAGCCCATCGTCCGCGTGGCCTCGGGGTTCCATGCCCGGGTGGTGCAGCATGAGTGCGACCACCTGATCGGCCGCTTGTACCCGTCGCGTATCAGCGATTTTCGCAAGTTCGGGTTCACCGAGGTGCTGTTTCCCGACCTCGATCCCCAGGCCGACGACTGACTGCGGGGTTCAAGGCCGGGCCATGGCCAGCAGCGGTTTGCTGCGCTGGTAACGGACCAGCCGTTCGGCCAGGGGTTGCGGCAGTCGAGGGGCGGCGACAAATCCCAGGCGTTGGTACCAGGGGGCGAGGTCCGGGTGGCAGAACAGCCAGACCGGGCCTTGGAGCGAGCCTAGCGCGCCGTCCAGCAAACGCCCGGCCAAACCCTGGCCGCGTTGAGGCGGGGCGACGAACAGCCCCGTCAACCAGTATCCCTGGGCCACTGGACTCAGGCTCATTCCCGCCAGAATCTCGCCATCGCGCAACACCCACAACTGACCGTCCGTCGAGGCGCGCATGGAGGATCGGTGCTGGCGATAGAACTTGTTCAGCAAGGGCCGCGAGGTCTCGGCAAGCTGGCTGATGCGGTAGCTGGGCATGGGCATGGCGGGAGGTTGAGGAGCTCGGATTATAAGGAAATCCCGGGTCGATCGCAGGCGGCTCGCACCCTCTTGATCGACCCGGGAAGCGGCACCAGGCCGATACCGGTCTGGTGTCAGCGGTCGGTTCAGTCCAGTTCGACTTCCAGCGCCGCGCGCACGGCCGGGCGCTGCTCCACGCGGGCCTGGAATTTCACCAGGGCCGGCCAGGCCGCCAAGTCGATATCGAACAGCGCAGTCCAGCGCAGCACGGTGAACAGGTAGGCATCGGCGACTCCGAACTGGGCGCCTTGCAGGTAATCCTGGCGTTCCAGTTGCTTTTCTACGACGGCCAGGCGCTTGGCCAATTTCTGGCGGAATATTTCCCGGGCCTTGTCCCCGAAATCAGGGTTGAACAGCCAGTTGAGGATGCCGTGGACTTCGGTGGTGATGAAATTCAGGGTCTCTTGCAGGCGGACCCGCTGCCAGGTGCCGTTGGGCGCGGCGAGGCCGGCCTCGGGCTTGAGATCGGCGAGGTATTGCAGGACCGCCGGCCCCTCGGTCAGCAGCTCGCCGTTGTCCAGTTGCAGGGCCACCACATAGCCCTTGGGGTTGATGCTGTAGAAGTCCTGGCCGTCCGCGGTGCGTTTGGTGTGGACGTCGACGCGGACCAGTTCGAACGGCAATTGCAGTTCCCGCAGGATGATGTGGGAGGCCAGCGAGCAGGCTTGGGGAGCGTAGTAGAGTTTCATGGGCAATTCCCTTTGAGGTGAAGGTGGAGCCAGTGTGGAGTACACCGGCAACATGGGTAAAATTACTCTTTCAGAAATACTCCATAAGGATAGCTACTGTCATGATGAACTTGATGCACTGGCGGTTGTTGGTGGCCATTGCCGAGTACGGCACCATCACCCGCGCCGCCGGGCAAGTGGGCATGACGCAATCCGGCGCCAGCCAGGCCCTGGCGCAGATGGAGGAGATGCTCGGCGTTCGCTTGTTCGTCCGTGACCACCGCCGGGTCCTGCCCACGGCGATCGGTCTGCAAGTGCTGGAACAGGCACGAGTGATGCTCGGCGCCCTGGCGCAGATTCGCCAGTTGGTGGACACCGCCCGTGGCATTCCCAGGGGCAGCCTGCGCCTGGCAGGGTTTCCGGTGGTGATGGCGACCTTCATGCCGTCATTGCTGCAACGCTTCAACCAGCTCTACCCGGGGATCGAGGTAGTGCAGCTGGAGGTCAGCGACGACGAAGTGCATGCCTTGCTCGACGCGCAACTGGTGGACCTGGGCGTGGTGCTCAACCCGGGACCTGAACGTCGTTCGTGGTTGCTGGGCCGCGATTCCTGGGTGGCGGTATTGCCTGAGGATCATCCCTGGCCGGAGTCGAGCATCGACTTGGTGAGCCTTCTGGAGCAGCCTTTCATCCTGGCCACCGGTGGTTGTTCGGTGAACGCCCGCAGCCTGGCTGCAGCTGCTGGGATGACGCTGGCGGATGTACGGGTCGAGGTGCGCGAGTGGAACAGCGCCTTCAGTCTGGTGCGCGAGCGGCTGGGGGTGACCCTGGTGCCCCGCAGCACCTTGCCCGAGCAGCGCCAGGGGCTGCGGGTACTGCCCTTGACCATTGCCCTGGAACGTGAGTTCGCCCTGGTGCCGGCCACTGGCAGCGAGCCCAATGCGTTGGTGCGAGCCTTCCTCGACATTCTCGACGAGCGTTGACGGCAGGTTCTTCAAGAGCAGTAAACAGGCAATGTTCTTGTCTTGTCTGTTACATGATCGCTAATCAACTGCAATGCCTGGAAAGTTGCGCGAACAGCCTGACTAGTGGACTTGCATAGAGTCGCCGGCTGTCTATGCTCAAGCGTGAAAATTCGTATCCGTCGGCCTTTGAATATCTGCTTCGCGATGTTCATGTCCATGTAGACGATGTTTGTTCGACTCTTTCCAGAACGCTGCGCCGGAGTTGTCAGTCACCGCAAGAGTGCTTGGCCAGATGCGCCGCCGGCTCAGCAGGGTTCGCTCGGAGGGAGCCTGATGTCCTGTTAGGTTCGGCCCGGCAATGGGTCATCGAGAAAAGGATGGCTTGATAAGAGTGTTGCAACATGGACTCTCCGATTAAACATCATTTATCACCTGACACTTCCTTGCACATATGCAGGGAGCGCTTGCCATGTTTTATGAACGTTGTGGTGGATCAGTTGAAAGACTAGGAACTTCCGTCAATCAAAAGACCGCGTTGAAGGTGATACAACCATGTTTAACCTACATCACAAGGCTGACCTGCTGGAAATCGAGCGTTTCAACTGCGCCCTGAGTGAAGCCAACGGCAAGTTGGCGGCCATCAGTCGTTCCATGGCGATGATCGAGTTTTCCCCCGACGGAGTCATCCTCGACGCCAATGACAACTTCTGCCAGATCATGGGTTATTCCATCGAGGAAATACGCGGCAAGCATCACCGGATTTTCTGCGAAGAAGAGTTCTACCGCAGCGAGGACTACAACAAGCTCTGGTGTGACCTGGCCCGGGGCGAGCCGATCAGCGACACCTTCGTGCGGCTGAACAAGAAAGGCGAGGAGATCTGGCTCGAAGCCAGCTACATGCCGGTGTTCGACGCCAATCGCCAGGTCAGGAGCGTGATCAAGGTCGCCTCGGACATTTCCGACCGGATTCACCTGGAGCATGAGAACCAGAGCCTGCTCAACGCCATCGGACGCTCCATGGCAATCATCGAGTTCAGCCCGGACGGCCGGATCATCACGGCCAACGACAACTTCCTCAAGACCATGCAGTACTCCCTCGCCGAGATCGTCGGCCAGCACCACAGCATGTTCTGCCACCGGGCCGAATACGAGTCGGCCGAGTACAAGCAGTTCTGGGCCTCGCTGAACCGTGGCGAGTACCACTCCCATCGCTTCGAGCGGGAGAACAAGTATGGCCAGACGGTGTTCCTCGAGGCCTCCTACAATCCGCTGTTCGATGCCAAGGGGCGGCTGTACAAGGTGGTCAAGTTCGCCAGCGACATCACCCAGCAGATGACCACCTTGCAGTCCGCCGCTGAATCGGCCCATAGCACCTCGGTGCAGAACGACGCCTGCGCGCAGAAGGGCTCGGAGGTGGTGCAGCAGACGGTGGGCATCATCCAGCAGATTTCCCGCGACCTGAACGAAGCGGCGCTCAGCATCGACGCGGTGAGCAAACAGTCGGAGATCATCGGCACCATCGTCCAGACCATCCGCGGGATCGCCGACCAGACCAACCTGCTGGCGCTCAATGCCGCCATCGAGGCTGCCCGGGCTGGAGAGCATGGGCGAGGTTTCGCGGTGGTGGCGGACGAGGTGCGCAGCCTGGCGGCTCGTACCAGCCAGGCGACGGTGGAGATCGTCGAGGTGGTGCGCAAGAACCACGACCTGTCCAAGAGCGCGGTTACCAGCATGCAATCGAGCCTGAGCCGCACCGGGCTGGGCGTCGAGCTGGCGAACGAGGCGGGGGAGGTGATCCTGGAGATCCAGCAAGGCTCGCGGCATGTGGTGGATGCCATCAGCCAATTCAATTCATCCCTGCAATTGCAGTAGCCGGCCAGGTACGAAAAAGGGTTCCCGATGGGAACCCTTGTTCATTATCCGGCTTTACACCGCCAGTCTTTACAGAGAAGCGAGGAACTTCTCTTCCAGCGGCTTCACGCTGTCCTTGGACTGCTGCTGTTCTTCCTTGGCCAGTTTCACCTTGTCTTGCATGCGCTGGGTGATTTCCTGGTTGATCGCCATCTGGCGCTCCGGCGGCAGGTTCTTCAGGTCTTCCTCGGTCAGTCCCAGCTCCTTGAGGATGCTGTCGCGCAGGCGCTGCTCGGGGCTTTTGCTCATGTAGTCCTTGAAGTCGGACAGGGCATCGCTCTGGGTCGCGTTGTTGGCCTGTGGCGTATTGGCGGCTGGCGGCGTGGCTTGTTGCAGCAGGACGCGGGTCTTGGCGAAAGCGGCGTTGACGTTGTCGTCGACGTTATTGGCCTGTTGCTGGTTGGACTGGGTTGCCGGGACGGTCACCGATTGTTGCGCTTGTTGCAGCATGCCGCTGTACAACGCACTGGCGGCGGCCGTGGTCGGGTCCATGTCGGTGCGCGCGGTAGGCTGCACTGAAACGGAGGTCTGGGCGTTAACGAACATGATCGAGAACCTGTATAAGGGAACCAGGCCAAGGGTTTAGCAAGTTCCATGCCCATCATCAGGCCCTTGCAAATCAATGGGTTGAGGCCGGTATTAGGCCTGTGGAGGCAGAAAGCGGACAGTTCTTGCCGCTTCCTGGCAAAACCGGCTTGCCAGGGGCGGGGACAGGCTCAATAGGTAATGGCGATGCCGAAGTCTGGCTGGAGGACGTTTGCGATGATTTGCGATCCCGGCCAGCAGTACGTTGAGCCTGTCCATGTCGTACTTCCAGCGATTGAGTGAGCCGGATCAAGGCGTGCCGTTGCGTCCATGCAGGAGGAAGCCCGGGCGTTGGCTCAGGCGTTCGTAGTAGGCCGCCACGGCGGGCAAGTCCGGGTGCTCCATGGGGGTCATTCGCCAGCGATTGACCGAGAGCCCGAGGACGATATCCGCCAGGCTGAACTCATCGCCGGCCGCATAGGCCTGGGTGCGGGCCAATTGCTGTTCGAGGATCTGCATCTTGGCATTCCAGGCCAGCAGGCTGGCCCCCAGGCGCCGGCTGTCCTGGCAATCGGGATGCTGGCGCACCAGGCCCATGAATGCATAGCTCCAGGACGGATTGAGCTCCGTGGCCTGCCAGTCCATCCACTGCTCAACCAGGGCTTTGGCCCGTGGAGCGATCGGCAACAGGCCGCTGCCTGGATGCAGGTTGGCCAGGTAGCGACAGATGCTGTTGGACTCCCACAGGACGCCGGCGTCGTCGATCAGCACGGGCACCTGGGCATTGGGGTTGAGGGCCAGGAACTCAGGGGTATGGGTGGAGCGAAAGCCGCTGCCCCAGTCTTCCTGTTGATAGGGCAAGCCAAGTTCCTCGCAGGTCCACAAGACTTTCCTGACGTTGATGGACGAGGCTTTACCGAGAATTCTGCAGGGGGTTCCCATGACGCTTCCTTGTACTTGGTTCTGGCAGGTCATGGGAATCTATCAGCGTCGCGCGGGCTGCGCGACGGGCAATTTACCCGGCGCAGCGCTGGCGGCTTTCAGGCCGGGTCGGGCAGCGCCGAGGCGGGCAGGCCGAAGACTCGGTCGAACAGCCAGTTGAAGGCGAAGGTGTAGCACGGGATGAACAGGATCAGCGCCAGGTCCAGCAGGAAGGCCTGTACCAGGCTGATGTTCATCCACCAGGCGATTAGCGGGATAAGGAACACGATCAGCGTCAATTGGAAGCCCACGGCATGGGCGATGCGCCGCTTGACGGTCCGGGTGCGCGAGGCCTGGCGGCTTTCCCAGCGCTCGAACAGGCTGGTGTAGATGAAGTTCCAGGTCACCGCGATGCTGGTGATGATCACGGCCAGCGGGCCGGTGCTGGTGGGCGAGGTGCCGGACAGCAGGGCCAGGCCCAGGGCCGAGAAGGTCATGCCGAACACTTCGAACAGGGAGACGTAGACCAGTTTGCGTTTCACGCCTTGCATGGGGGTTCCTTTGTCTTGAATGGAGTGGCCAGGGCCGGGCTGGCAAGGGTCTGAACGATAGCTTCAGTTGGAGTGACAGAAAAAGTCGGAAGCTTTCAGTATTTCTGATAGGTTGGTGCCATGAATTTTTCCAGCGACAGCATCCAGTTGTTTCTTGCCGTGCTCGAGCGCGGGTCTTTTTCCGCGGCTGCCCGGTCCCTGGGCAAGGTGCCCTCGGCGGTGAGCATGGGGATCGCCAACCTCGAGGCCGAGCTGGGTTATGCCTTGTTCGATCGCAGCCATCGCGAGCCAGTACCCACTCCCCTGGCCTTGTCCCTGGCGCCCCATGCGCGCTTGATCGCCGACCAGTTGCGACAGTTGCAGGTGCATGCCGTCGAGTTGTCCCTGGGCCTGGAAAGCAAGCTGGCGGTAGCGGTGGTGGACGATATCGACAAGCAGCGAGTGCTGGCGGCGATCAAGCTGATTGCCGAACGTTACCCGTTGCTGGAGGTGGAAGTGCTCAGTGCGCCCCAGGACGATGTGCTGCAGTTGCTGCACAGCGGGCGGGCCAGTGTCGCGGTGGCATTCGCCGGCTTGAGCGTCAACGCCCTGGAGTATTTCCAGTACGTGGGCAGCGAGCGCATGACGGCTTGTATTTCCGCCCGCCATCCGCTGTTCCAGGCCAGCGACGGCAGCCTGTACCTGGAGGATCTGATCCAGGTGCGCCAGGTGGTGGTGGCCAGCCGCGACTTGCCCATCAGCGATACCCGGCCCCTGGTGGGCGAATCCCGCTGGCGTACCGATAGCCTGGCCATGGCCCTGCACATGGTGGAAGCGGGGATCGGCTGGGGCAACTTCCCGCTGTCGGTGTTGCGCCCGCTGTTCGCGGCCGGGCGTCTGCAGCGCCTGCGTTTCAAGAACATCGACAACGGCCTGACCTTGCCGGTGCATGCGGTATGGCTCAAGAACCAGCCGTTGCAGAAGGGTGCCCTGGCCTTGGTGCAGTTGCTCAGCGGCCAGGACCCGGCCCTGGATCAGCCGCTGATGCCAGGGGCTTAGGCAGTGGGCAGGGCTTGCTGGCGCAGCCAGCGCAGCAACTGCCCGGCCGCCGAGTCTTCGTCGATGGGCTGTGGCGCCAGCAGGTAATAGGCACTGTCATCGGCGATGAAGCCGAAAGGCGCGCATAGCAGCCCGCTGGCCAGGTCGTCGCGCACCAGTTGCCAGGGCGCCATGGCCACTCCCAGGCCTGCCACCGCTGCTTGCAGGCTGAAATAGAAATGCTCGAAGACCTGTTCCTGGGGCGTCGCCTGGCCTGGTTGTCGCTGTAGCTGCAACCACTGCTGCCAGGCTTCGGGGCGGGTGGCGCTGTGCAGTCGTGGTGCGTGTTCGCTCAGGCGCGCCAGCCCCTGGTCCAGGGGCGCCCAATCGGCCTGGCGTTCGGGGCGGCAGACTGGGCCGATGCTCTCGTCGAATAGCCAGTGGGCCTGGGTTGGGGTGCTCCAGGTGAAATCGTTGCGGCGAATCGCCAGGTCGATCCCGGCATCGAAAGAGAAAGGCCCGCCGCCGGCCAGCAACTGGATCGACACCTCAGGGTACTGGGCCTGGAACTGCGGCAGTCGCGGGATCAGCCAGCGCATCAACAAGGTTGGCTCGCAGGACAGCACCAGCGGCGCCTTGGGTTCGGATGCGCGCAAGCGGCTGGTGGTGCCTTCGATCAGGTCCAGGGCCTGGCTCACGCTGTGCAACAGTTCATGGCCAGCAGGGGTGAGGAATACCCGGTGGCTGCGCCGCTCGAACAGCGGCGTGCCCAGGTCATCTTCCAGGGCTCGTACGGCGCGGCTGATGGCGCCATGGGTCAGGTGCAGGGCGGCACCGGCGCGAGTGAAGCTCTCCAGGCGCGCCGCGGCCTCGAAGCAGCGCAGGGCTCCCAGGGGCGGCAGGCGGCGACGTAATGATTGTGAGTTTTTATCACCGTGAATGTCAGTTTTCATCGTTGGCTGTTTCCGTGGCGGTCCACATACAGTAGCGCCTGATTCTATAACCAAGGCGTAGCTATCGTGACCGAACTGTTAGTCGTACTCACCATTACCATGCTCGCGGTGCTCAGCCCCGGAGCCGATTTTGCCCTGGTCACCCGCAATAGCCTGATGCTTTCGCGGCGCCACGGCGTGCTCACTGCCTTGGGCATCGGGCTCGGGGTCATGCTGCATATCGGCTACAGCTTGCTGGGGGTGGGAATGCTGCTGCAGCAGTCGCTGCTGTGGTTCACGGTGCTGAAGGTCGCCGGGGCGCTGTACCTCATCTACCTGGGATACAAGCTGCTGCGCAGCCCGGCGTCGACTGGGCAGGGGGCGCCAATGCAGGGCCAGGCCATGTCCGGTTGGGCGGCCCTGGGCAGTGGCCTGCTGACCAATGCGCTGAACCCGAAGACGATGATCTTCGTCCTCAGCCTGTTCATGCAGGTGATCGAGCCGGGAACCCGCTTGCCGGTGCAGTTGGGCTACGGCGCGATCATCGTCCTGGCCCATGTGCTGTGGTTCGTGGCGGTGGCGCTGTTTTTCTCGGCGCCGGCCATCGCTGGCCGGCTGCTGGCCTGCAAGCGCCGGATCGATCAACTGTTCGGCGCGGTGCTGGTGGGTTTCGGCCTGTTGCTGGGTGTCTTGAGCGTGCGCGCTTGAGGCGCCTCAGGTACTTTCGCGGACCCTGAGCTCGAAGCCCATGTCCACCACCGGTTCGGCCACGCTGTTGCCGGCCAGGAGGGTCAGCATCTGCTCGGCGGCGCGCCGGCCAATGGCTTCCCGTGGGGTGCTGATGCTGCTCAGGCGCGGCACCATGTATTCCGAGGACGGCAGGTCGTTGAAGCCCAGCACCGCCACCTGTTCGGGAACCTTGATGCCGCAGCGCATGGCTTCCAGCAGGGCGCCCTGGGCCAGGTCGTCGTTGCCGAAGAAGATCGCGTCCACCTGGGGTTGGCTCTGCATCAGTTGCAGGAACAGCTCGCCACCCAGGCCCACGGAGGAGGGGCGTGGGGTCAGCAGTTCCAGGTCCGGGTTGTACAACCCGGCAGCCTGCAGGGCCCGGCGGAAGCCTTCGCCGCGCAGCAGGGTGCGCTGGTCCAGTTGTGCGCCGATGTAGGCCAGGTGCCGGCGCCCGCGGGAGATCAGGTGCTGGGCGGCGGTCTCCCCGGCGCTGAGCTGCGAGAAGCCCACGCAGTTGATCCCGGAGGCTGTGTCCAGGTCCATCATGTAGACGCAGGGAATGTTGTTGGCCTCGATCATCCGCCGGGCGCTTTCGGTGCGGTCGAAACCGGTCAGCAGCAAACCCCGGGGCTGGTAGGTCATGTAGTTGCGCAGCAGGTTCTCTTCTTCATCGCGCGAATAGTGGTAGTTGCCGATCAGCACTTCGAAGCCCTTTGGCCGCAGTACCTGGTGGATGGCTTCCAGGGTTTCGATGAACAACAGGTTCGACAGCGACGGCACCAGTACCACCACCGACTGGCTCTGGGCCGAGGCCAGGGCGCGGGCGGCGGAGTTGACCACGTAGTTGAGCTCGAGTGCCGCCTTCTGCACTTTTTCCACCAGTTCGGTGGCCACGCTGCTGACGCCGCGCAGCGCCCTGGAAGCGGTGATCGGGCTGACGCCAGCCAGGCGTGCGACTTCGTTGAGGGTTGGGCGGCCCGTGGTACGGGAATTTTTATCGTTCTTCTGGGTGGTCATCAGACGGCTTGCCAAACAAAATTCAAGTCACTAAGGTAGCGCTGTCCTAAAACAGCTGCAATGCGTGAGCGAGGTGTGCCTGACGCCTCGCTCTTTGGTTTTGGCGGACTATATACGCGGCAACCCACAAAAATGACAAGAAGGCGTCGGCAGACACTGTTTTTGTACTAGAACTAGAACTAGCGAAGGTAGCGCTGTCTGCGCGCTGAGGTCTTATATGAGTCAACCTATTACCGCCCTGGTCATCATGGGCGTTGCCGGCTGTGGCAAATCCAGCGTCAGCCAGGCCCTGTGCCAGCGCAGCGGTGCCACGGCCATTGAAGGCGATACGTTCCACCCTGCCGCGAACATCGCCAAGATGAGTGCCGGAATCCCCCTCGACGACGACGATCGCGCCGGCTGGCTCGACAGCTTGTGCGAGGAGTTGCGTCGCGCCCTGGCCGCCGGCCAGCAGCCGGTGCTGACCTGCTCGGCCCTCAAGCACAAATATCGCCAGCGCCTGCGCGCCGCGACCCCTGGCCTGGGCTTCGTCTTCCTCGAACTGACTCCGCAAGTCGCCGCCGACCGCGTGGCGCACCGGCCAGGGCATTTCATGCCATCGACCCTGATCGACAGCCAGTTCGCCACCCTCGAGTCCCCGGTCGGGGAACCGCTCACCCTGGTCCTGGATGCCAGCAACCTGAGCGTCCTGCGCCTGGCCGAGCTGGCCCACCAATGGTGGCTGGCAAACGGCCTCGAAACTTCACGCTAAGTGTCGCCTCGAAAAAGGTAGCGCTATCCACTCGGCCCTTGTTTTTAACGCTTTAATAAAAACAACAAACCGGAGGCAAACTCATGTTTGGCATGTCCCAAGAGACCTATCTGCTGGTTGATGCAGTGGTCACCATCATCGGGCTGATCGTCTTGATCACCCGCTTCAAGCTGCATCCCTTCATCGCCCTGATCATCGCGGCCGGCTTCCTGGGCCTGACCTCGGGCATGCCGGTGGACAAGATCATCAAGGCCTTCCAGGACGGCTTCGGTGGCGTGCTCGGCTTCGTCGGCATCATCCTGGCGCTGGGCACCATGCTCGGCAAGATGATGGCCGAGTCCGGCGGCGCCGATCAGATCGCCCAGACCCTGATCCGCTCGTTCGGCAAGGAGCGGGTGCAGTGGGCGATGATGTTCGCCGCCTTCCTGGTGGGCATCCCGCTGTTCTTCGAGATCGGCTTCGTGCTGCTGATCCCGCTGGTGTTCATCGTCGCCCGGCGTACCGGGGTCTCGCTGATCAAGATCGGTATCCCGCTGCTGGCCGGCCTGTCCGCGGTCCACGGCCTGGTGCCGCCGCACCCGGGGCCGCTGCTGGCCATCGGCGTGTTCGGCGCCGATATCGGCAAGACCATCCTCTACGGCCTGATCGTGGCGCTGCCCACGGCGATCATCGCCGGCCCGATCTACGGCACCTTCATTGCCAAGTACATCCCCGGCAATCCCTCCCAGGAGCTGGTGGACCAGCTGGCCCGCGAACCCCAGAGCAGCGAGCTGCCCAGCTTCAGCGTGACCCTGGTGACCGTGCTGCTGCCGGTGTTCCTGATGCTGCTCAAGACCTTCGCCGACGTGGCCCTGGCCGACGGGCACTTCTTCCGCATCTGGATGGACATGATCGGCCACCCGATCACCGCTTTGCTCCTGGCGTTGCTGCTGTCGCTGTACACCTTCGGCTACAAGCAGAACATCGACTCCAAGCGCATGCTCAAGCTCCTGGACGCCAGCCTGGCGCCGACCGCGGCGATCATCCTGATCATCGGTGCCGGCGGCGGCTTCAAGCAGATGCTGGTGACCAGTGGCGTGGGGGATGTGATCGGCCACATGGCGGTCAATGCGCAGATCTCGCCGATCCTGCTGGCCTGGCTGGTGGCGGCGGTGATCCGCATCGCCACCGGTTCGGCCACCGTGGCCACCATCACGGGCGCCGGGATCGTGGTCCCGGTGGTGGGGATGATTCCCGGGGTCAACCGCGAGCTGCTGGTACTGGCCACCGGCGCCGGGTCGCTGATCCTGTCCCACGTCAACGATGCCGGCTTCTGGCTGGTCAAGCAGTACTTCAACATGACCGTGGCCGAGACCTTCAAGACCTGGACGGCCATGGAGACCATCCTGTCGGTGGTGGGCCTGATCTTCATCCTGCTGCTGTCGCTGGTGGTCTGACTTCCTGGGCTACGCCACCCACAAAAAAACCGCAGCGCTGCGGTTTTTTTGT
>NZ_JACKZK010000017.1:0-153604 GCF_014230245.1 Pseudomonas sp. MSSRFD41
GGTCTTCGAACAACTGGTGATCGCGCGGGTATAGGGCCGGCGAGTGGTCATCAGGGGCGGTAGATGCTCTTGAGGGTGGCGATGATCTTCGCCACGTCGGGATTGTCGATGCGGTAGTACAGGGTCTGGGCTTCGCGGCGGAAGGCCACCAGGCCTTCCTCGCGCATCTTCGCCAGGTGCTGGGACAGGGCAGACTGGCTCAGCGCGATGCGCTGCAGCAGGCCACCCACGGTGATTTCCCCATGCTCGATCAGCAGGCATAGCACCTGCAGGCGGTATTCATTGCTGATTGCGCGCAGCAGAGTGGCGGCTTTCTGTGCGCCTTCGGCGAGAAAACGCTCGTCGTCGCCAATGGGTTCTGGAGTCATGGGAACAGGTAATCCATTAAATTAGTAATTGCTAATTTAGATAATTCTAATATTATGGTTCGGGCTCAAGGCCACCGGAGCGTCGTGAGCCTGCCAGCACCTTGAGTGCTGTGCAAACCCCGCCATTATCCATCAATCAGGAAGGTCCAGAGTGAATACGCCCACTTGGGTCCTGCTGGCATTTGCCAGCTGGACGTTGCTCATCTTGTTCGGCACGGTCGGCGTCTATCGCTGGTCGCGCATCCTGACCGGTCGCGCCACGGTGAGCGAGTGGCAGCCGGGCAAGCCCCAGGGCAGCGACTGGTACCAGCGGGCCATGGCTGCACACCGCAATTGCGTGGAGAACCTGCCGGTGTATGGCGCCATCGTGCTGGCGATCCATGTATCGGCCGTCACCAGCGGCGCCCTGGATGGCCTGGCACTGCTGATGCTGGCTGCGCGCATGGCCCAGAGCCTGGTGCATATCTGCCTGCCACAGACCGACAAGGTTGCCAGCTGGCGTTTCGCGTTCTTCTTCACGCAGATCCTGGCCATGATCGGCATGGGCGTGCTGGTGGCCAGTCACGCTTGATCAGGTGCCGGACGCTCGGTGGGCTGCATGCCGAACCTCGAACGTAGCGCGCAGCCATCCGGACACCCTCAGCCGAGGTGGTAGCGTCCTTGTTCGTCCTGCTGCACCCGGCCGGCCTGATGCAGCTCGGCCAGGTGCTGGGCGATGGTGCGGCGCTCGGCGCTCGCCACCCAGGGCGCGGCGTGTCCCGGTGGGTACAGCAGCCCGCGTTGCACCAGTTGTTCGAGTGCTTGTGGTTGTTCGTCGAGCCAGGCCAGGAGCCGGTTCTCGCGCTCGTCGAGCTTGCTGGCGAACGCCGCCAGGGCGTTGAGGAAGCCTTCGCGGTCGGTGTAGACGCCCCGGTGGTGCGAAGTGACCCAGACCTTGGCCGGGATCTCCGGCAAGCGTTGCAGGCTGCGGCGAAAATCCCCCAGGTTGGATGTGGCGTCGCCGTAGTAGGGGCCGAAGCCGGTCAAGTCGATGTCGCCGATGAAGGCCACGCCTTCGGGCTCGACCAGGAGCACCGTATGCCCGGCGGTATGCCCGGGCATATGGAAGGCGCGGACCCTGGAGCGCCCCAGGTCCCAGCAGGCGCCGTCCTGGTAGCCCTGGGCATCCGGACGCGGGGCGTAGGAGAACTGTCCTTGCAAGTACTCGAGCATGACCCGGGCCTGTTCCGGGTCCCTGATCCCGAACGCTGCCGCCAGGCCCTCCCAGCTCCGGGCCGCGGCCAGGTCCGCCTGGTGGACGTGGACGCTGGCCCGGGGCAGGCGATGCAGGCCGGCCATGTGGTCCTCGTGGACATGGCCCAGGACCACCAGCTCGGTGGCATCGAACCAGGGGCCGATGCAGTTGGCGACGATGGGGGTATCGAAGGCCGCCAGGGTGTCCGTCCCGCGGATCGTTACCTGGTTGCCGTCCGGGTACTTGCCGTGGCGGTTGCCGAAGAACACCGAGACCCGGCCAAAATCCAGGCGCTCGATTCCGGGGGATAAAGCTTCGCCACCATGGGCAGATCGCATGTGTACCTCGCTTGTGCCAAGTTCGGATAACCCCCGCCACTATAAATCGTGCGTCTGCATTCGCCGGCTTGCAGAAGCAAGATTCGCAGGTTGAATGCCGCGGGATTCGCAGGAATTGAGCCTGGAATCGACAGGCACACCGATGCTAGAGTGCGCCGCAGCGCCGTTTCCATGGCGCGTTCAACCACCTGCCCGGGGACGACCCCGGGGCCAGGATCGACATGCGGGACGGCCCGAAGCTGCTGAGCAAGCCCCCATGGCCAGCGTCCCCGCGATACTTTCCCTGCCTGCTCCATCCCTTGTGCTGCGCACGAGCCTCTTCGTCATGCCGCGCGGTTGCTGCGCGCCTGTGCCCAGGCCCGGCGTGGCTTACCCGCCGGCGTGCCCCTGCAACGCCGGACAGGGGGCGTGCCAGCCAGTGATTCACCGCGAACCGGACATGGCCTGGGCCATGTTGCTTGTGCAATGAACCGAAGATGAGACCGACATGAGTGAACTTTCTCGAGTAGTGCCGTTGTCCACAGTCCTGCGCCTGGCCGGCTCCTGGCTGGTGGTGGGCCTGTTCTTTTTCCAGGGGAGCGAGCTGCTGGCCGCGCCCTTGCAGCCACTGACCGCCAGCTGGGTGTTCCTGCTGCTGTTCTGCACCATCCTCGCCGCTGCGTTCGGCGTGGTGCATGAGGCCGACCACCTGGCCCGGCAACTGGGCGAACCCTACGGCACGTTGATCCTGACCCTGTCCATCGTTTCGATCGAAGTGATATTGATCGCCTCCATGCTCCTGGGGCCGGGAGAGCTGCCGACCATCGGCAGGGATTCGATATTCGCGGTGATGATGATCATCATGAACCTGGTCATCGGCCTGTGCCTGGTGGCTGGAGCCGCGCGCAACGGCGAGCAGGAGTACAACGCCCAGGGCGCGGGTTGCTACCTCTCGATGATCGTGCTGCTCACCGGCATCGCCTTGCTGCTGCCGAACTTCACGTCCGGGGCCGGCGAGTTCAGCGCCACCCAGGCCATGGCCATCTCGGCCATCACGGTGTTGTTGTACGGCGCGTTCCTGTGGTTACAGGTGGGCAGTCACCGGCGATTCTTCGTCCAGCCGCCGGCCGGTCGCCTGCACCTTCCCCAGGCCCAGGCCGGCACCGATGCCGATGCGCAACCGCCGGCCAATCCCCGGGAAATGCTCCTGCGTACCCTGGTCTTGCTCGGGCTCATCCTGCCCATCGTCCTGCTGGCCCATTACCTGGCGGTGGTCACCGACTACGGCATCGCCCAGGCCGGGGCACCGGTGGCGGTTGGCGGCGTACTGATCGCGATCATCGTCTTCACCCCCGAGTCGATCACGGCGATCAAGGCCGCCTGCAACAATGAGATGCAGCGCACCCTGAACCTGTGCCTGGGCGCCTTCGTTTCCACCGTGGGGCTGACAGTGCCGGCGGTGCTGGTGATCGGCTTGATCACCCAAAAGCAGGTGATCATGGGGCTGTCGGCCGCCGAGATGCTGCTGTTCGCCATCACCGTCGGGCTCACCCTGGTGAGCTTCGGCGGCCAGCGCACCTCGCCGCTCCAGGGGTTCATGCATTTGGCCGTGTTCGCGGTATTCGGCCTGTTGCTTTTCTATCCTTGAGCAGGACGGGGCGAGCCGGGCTTGCCCCTTGACCCTGAACCAGGCTTGAAGGTTAGCGTCGCAGCCAGATCGAGGAGGGCAGCGTGCCGCCTCGCCCAACCCTGCCAGGAGCCGCACCATGAACGAACGATCCAGCCCAGCCGAACCGATGCAATGGATGATCTACGGCGCCTATGGCTATACCGGCGAGCTGATCGCCCGCCAAGCGCACCAGCGCGGTTTGCGCCCGGTGCTGGCCGGGCGCAGTCGTGACAAGGTCGAGCCGCTGGCCCGGGAGCTGGGCCTGGAGGCGCGGGTCTTCGGGCTCGATGAAGCGCAGCTGGCGGCCCGCATCCAGGACATGGACCTGGTCCTGCATTGCGCCGGGCCATTCTCGGCCACCGCCGCGCCGATGATGCAGGCCTGCCTGGATGCCAAGGCCCACTACCTGCACATCACCGGCGAAATCGCCGTCTTCGAGCATGCCCAGGCCCTGGGGCTGCGAGCCCGGGAAGCGGGCGTGGTGATCTGCCCGGGCGTGGGCTTCGACGTGATTCCCACCGACTGCATCGCCGCCGCGCTCAAGGCGGCACTGCCCGATGCCACGCACCTGGCCCTGGGCTTCGACTCGCGCTCGAGCTTCTCGCCCGGCACGGCCAAGACCTCGGTGGAGGGCATGGCCCAGGGTGGCAAGGTGCGGCGCGACGGCAAGATCGTCACGGTGCCGCTGGCCTACCAGGTGCGGCGCATCGATTTCGGCGCCGGTGAAAAGCTCGCCATGACCATTCCCTGGGGCGACGTATCCACCGCCTACTACACCACCGGCATTGCCAATATCGAGGTCTTCCTCCCTGGGTCGGCCGGGATGATCCGCGGTGCCAGGTGGGCCAACCTGGTCCGTCCGCTGTTGGGCCTGGCCTGGGTGCAGAAGCGCCTCAAGGCGCATATCGGCAAGACCGTGACCGGCCCGGACGATGCCAAGCGGGCCGACCAGGGCACCTATGTGTGGGGCGAGGCGCGTAATGCCCAGGGCCAGCGCAAGGTGGCCCGGGTGCACACCGCCAATGTCTACAGCCTGACCGTCAGTGGCGCCCTGGCAGTGGTCGAGTACCTGGCGGGCGAGCGCCCCGCGGGGGGCGCGTACACCCCGGCGAAGCTGCTGGGAGCCGGACTGGTCAGCAGCCTGCCGGGCTCGGGCCAGATACGCATCGAGTGATCGGCGGCCATCGGGACCGCCGTCTTGGCGGTCGGTCCCGGTCACGTCAGGACACCTGGGATCAGTGGCTATCGTTCAGGCTGGCCAGGGGCTGGGGGGCATAGAGCGCGCTCTGGAACTCGGGCACGTATTCGTATTTCACCAACTTGCCCAGTTGCAGCGAGCGCAGGTAGTCGGAGAGGCTGCCTTGCCCGAGGATCAGGCGCGCGGCGTCGGCGCTGCTGCTGGAGGCATGGCTGGTCTGGCGCGAGGTGGCGTAGCCGTAGGCCAGCTGGCCGTTGTGGTCGAGGTTGGTGAAGCTGTTGGTCACCATGCCGACGTCGTGGGACAGGTCCGCAAGCTTGCTGCCCTTGAAGATCACGTCGACGTTGCCGGTCTGGCTGTCGATGATGTCGTAGGACAGGCTCTGGGCTTCTTCGCGGCGGCTGATGTCGGTCAGCCACTTGGGCAGGTTATAGCCCACCACGCCACGCACCCGGGCCAGTTCGGTGTTCACCGGCAGCTTGAGCACGTAGCCCCAGAAGTCCTTGGAGATGGACTGGCCGACCAGGGTCAGGGGGCCGAGGTTGGACTTGCCCGGCTTGTTGGTGATGATCGACAGGGCAATTTCGTTGTAGCTGTCGTTGTCGCAGTAGTCGTAGGTGTAGGCGGTGAAGGCCACCAACCCGCGACCAGGCCAGACTTGCAGCGGCTGGACCTGGGCCAGCACCTCGGCCGGGATCAGCTCGCGCAGGCGTGCCAGGTCAGCGGTATAGACCGCGGTGATACGGCTGTTCTTGTAGTAGAAGTTCGGCGAGTAGGACTCGAAGCCCATGTCGACCCGGGTCTTGGCCAGTTGCTTGAACCAGCTCAGGTCCATCCCCGGCGCCTCGGCCTCGATCACCGACAGCGGCGGGTTGGAGCGATAGCGGTCGTACAGGCCGCCCTTGAGCACCGGCACCGGATGGCCGGCGATATCGATCATCGTGGTTTCGGCATGGCCCGTGGCGTCCGCCAGCACGGGGCTTGCCAGGGGGGCCAGGAGGGCGCCGGCCATTGCGGTGACAGTTGCAAGTTTCACGTTCCAGTTCTCCAGAGAGTGCATCACGCTGATGAATACCCCGGGCAAGGCCGGCGTCCGTTCGCTCGGTGCCGGCCGGGGTCGGAAAGACCCTAACGTTCAACTTAACCTTAATGTCAAGCAGGCAAATGACGGTGCTCCCGCGTGACCAGGGCGGCATCCGTCCAGCTCGCCTGCCAGGCGTTTGCCAGCCTGGTGGACTAACCTTTTGCCAGTCCGGCACTGCGGAGTACCTATGGATGGCCAAGCGCATCTTGCATGTCGTCACCAACGTCGCCCATTACGCCGACCCCGGCCAACCCACCGGGTTGTGGCTGGGGGAGCTGACCCATGCCTGGCAGGTCTTCGCCGCCAGGGGGCATGAGCAACGCCTGGTCAGCCCCAGGGGCGGCGCCTCGCCCCTGGAGCCCAGGGCGTTGAAGTGGCCGCTGCTCGATGGCACGGCCAAGGCCTGGCTGGAGGATCCGGCGAGCGTGCAGCGCCTGGCCCACACGGCTCATCCAGATGAGTTGCAGGGCGCGGACTTCGATGCCATCTACTTCACCGGCGGCCATGGAGTGATGTGGGATTTCCCCGACGACCCGGGCCTGCAACGCCTGACCCGGGAGATCTTCGAGCAGGGCGGCATCGTGTCTTCGGTCTGCCACGGCTACTGCGGGTTGCTCAACACGCGGCTCAGCGACGGCCGGCTGCTGGTGGAGGGTCGCCGCCTGACTGGTTACGCCTGGATCGAGGAGGTGCTGGCGGGTGTGGCAGGCAAGGTGCCGTACAACGTCGAGCAACTGATGAAGCAGCGCGGGGCGCGCTACGAGAAGGCCTGGTTGCCGTTCACCACCAAGGTGGTGGTCGATGGCCGCCTGGTGACGGGGCAGAACCCGCAATCGGCCAAGGCCACGGCCGAGCAAGTGGCGGCCTTGCTCTAGCTCATGGCCCCAGGCTGGAGAAGACTGGTTAACTGCTGGTGGATTTGCGTATAAAGAAAATAACTTGCGCAATCCACCGTCCTTCCCCCATGGCCGCAGCTGTATCTGCGCTTTCCCGGCAGGTTCCGGAGCACCGGGGGATAGGTGCTAGAATGCCGGGCCTTCGAAGGAGAAGCCGTGAACAACAAGACCTCCCGCGCCGCCGCAGCTCCCAACCTGCTGAACCCCGAGACCCTGGGCATTCGCTTGCGCACTGCGCGCAAACAGTTGGGCTGGACCCTGGCCCAGGTCGCCGCCCGGTCCAATGTCTCGATCACTACCATATCCCGGGCCGAGCGCGGCCAACTGGCCCTGGGCTACGAGAATGTCGCGGCCCTGGCCCAGGCCCTGCAGCTGGACATGGGCACGCTGTTTTCCCATGCCTACGAACAACCGCCGGCCGGGCAGGGCCCGGTTATCACCCGTTCCGGGGAAGGCGTGGCCTACCGCGGGTTGTCGTTCACCTACGAGTTCCTGGCCACGGCGGCCAAGGGCAAGCCCATCAACCCGGTGCTCGGCACCATCCATGCGCGCCAGGTCAATGGCCCCGAGGATTTCGCCCGGCATGCCGGCGTGGAGTTCGTCTACGTGATCTCGGGCAAGGTCCAGGTGCACTTCGAAACCGGTGAGGTGGCCGCCCTGGACAAGGGCGATTCGTTATATTTCGACAGCCGCATCGGCCACGCCTATATCAGCGTCGGCAAGTCATTGGCCAAGGTCATCGGGGTCATCACCGCCGAGAGCGAGCAAATCCTGCTGGCTCGCCAGGGCCAGGACTTGCCCGGTCACTGAGGCCCGGCGCCAGCCCGGGAGGCTCCATCCCTTGTGAAACATCCTCTTTGCCTGCCGGTAAGCGGCGCGACGCCTGGTGATCGCGTGGCTGTTACCGGGGCATCCTGGCGGGTCGAGCAGGCCGTTAAATTTTCGTATACGCAAATTATGTTTGCAAAAAATCCTGTGCAGTTGTCTCATTGGGTTTGCGTATACGCAAATTATGCGAAGCGCACCTCCATGCAGGAAGGTCAGGAGGGGCAAGGCACTCAGGGACCGAGCGTGCAGCCAACCGCGATGACAGGAGCGATGCCTCGCCCCGGTCGCGGCTTAGAAGCTAACAACCAATAACAATCAGGCTATCAAGCAGGCATCAACCACATGGCAAACAAACTCCTGAGCTCGCGCCAGCTGTCCTTCATGGCCCTGGGCATGTCCATCGGCGTCGGTCTGTTCCTCGGCTCGGCATCGGCCATCCAGTCCGCCGGGCCCTCGGTACTCCTGGCCTACGTGCTCAGCGGCGGGGTGATCTTCCTGATCATGCGCGCCCTGGGCGAGATGACCGTGCACAACCCGGTGTCCGGTTCGTTTGCCGCCTACGCCCACCACTACCTGGGTCCCTACGCGGGATTTCTCTCCAGCTGGAACTACTGGATCCTGATGGTCGGGGTCGGCGTGGCCGAGTCCACGGCCGTGGGCATCTACATGAAAAGCTGGTTTCCCGAGGTACCGCAGTGGACCTGGGTCTGCGCCTCGATCGCGGCGATCTGTGCGCTGAACCTGCTGGCGGTGCGCGCCTTCGGTGAGGCCGAGTTCTGGTTCGCCCTGATCAAGGTGGTGACCATCCTCGCCCTGGTCGTCGGCGGCGGCATGATGATCTTCGTCGGCTGGGGCAATGCCGGGGTGCCCCTGGGCGTGTCCAACCTGTGGCAGCACGGCGGTTGGTTTCCCCATGGCGCGAGCGGGCTGCTGCTGGCCTTGCCCATCGTCGCCTATGCCTTTGCCGGCGTGGAGATGATCGGCATCGCCGCGGCCGAATCGGACAACCCGCGCAAGACCATCCCCCGGGCCATCAACTCGGTGGTATGGCGCATCCTGCTGTTCTACGTGGCGGCGATCGCGGTGATCCTGGCCATCTATCCCTGGAACCAGATCGGCACCCAGGGCAGTCCGTTCGTCACCACCTTCGAACGCCTGGGGATTCGCCAGGCGGCCGGCATCATCAACTTCGTGGTGATCACCGCCGCTCTGTCGAGCTTCAACTGCATCCTGTTCAGCGGCGCGCGGATCCTCAAGAAACTGGCCGATGAAGGCCAGGCCCCGCGACTGTTCACCAAGGTCCGGGGCAACGGCATCCCGGCTCGCGCGGTATATGCCACCGTGGCCTGCATGGCCCTGGGCGTGGTGCTCAACTACCTGGTGCCGGACCGGGCCTTCGGCTACATGATGTCACTGCTGGCGTTCAACGTGGCCTGGACCTGGGGCATGATCGCCGCCACCTACCTGGCGTTCCGGCGCCGCCAGCGTGGCCAGCCCCGGGAGTTCCCGCTGCCCCTGGCGCACATCACTCCGCTCATCTGCCTGCTGTTCGTCGGCTTCGTGGTGTTCATGCTCGGCTACGACCCCAAGACCCGGGTCTCGCTGTATGCCGGGGCGTTCTGGACCTTGGGCATCTCCGCTTGCTATCTGCTCAACCAGCGTCGCGCCCGGAACCGGGTCGCCGCGCTGGTGGACGCTGGGCATCTCTAGCGCCTGGCAGTACTTGCGGCCCGGGCCGCACCTTCTCCAATACAAGGACATTGCATGCACATCATTGTCGTGGGCGCCGGTATCAGCGGCGCGGCCACAGCCCTGGCGCTGGCCGAGGCGGGCCATAGCGTCGAGATCATCGAGGCGGCTGGTCGGCCGGCTACCGGTGCCAGCTTCGCCAACGCCGGCCTGGTGTCTCCCGGACACTGCTTCAGCTGGGCCGAGCCAGGGGTCGTCGGGGTTGCGCTCAAGTCCCTGCTGGGCCTGGGCGATGGCATTGGCATCCACGGCCCGTGGAGCGGCGCCCTGGCGCGTTGGGCGGTGCTGTTCGCCGGCGAGGCCAGCGAGTCCCGCTGGCTGGCCAACTCCCGGGCGGCCCTGGCCCTGGCCAGTTACTCGCGGGACCTGTTGTTCGCCCAGGGCGGCGTGGCAGTCGAGGACTATGGCGGCCGCCAGGCCGGCATCCTTTATCTGTACGGGCCGGGGCTGGGGCCCGGTGCCCACGACGGCCAGTTGCTGCAAGCGGCGGGAGAGCCGTTCGCCGAGCTGGATGCAGCGCAGGTGCTGGAGCGCGAGCCGCTCCTGGCCCAGGCCCGGGTGGGTTTTGCCAAGGGTGTCTATTGCGCCCGGGATGGCACCGGAGATGCAGCCCGCTATGCCCAGGCGGCCATCGAGCGTGCTTGCGTGACCAAGGCCGTGGCGCGTTTCGCTGAGCAGGTGCTGGCGGTCGAGGTCGAAGCCGGGGTGGCGGTGGGGGTGCGGACCCACCAGGGCCGGCGGCGCGCCGATGCCGTGGTGGTCGCCGCCGGCCTGGCTTCGGCACCTTTGCTGGCCCCCTTGGGGCTGCGCTTGCCGATTCACCCTGTGACCGGGTACTCGCTGTCCTATCCCCTGGGCCGGATCCCGCGACCGAGCGTCGGCGCGGTGTCGATCCCGCACAAGGTAGCCTGGGCGGCCTTCGGCCAGACCCTGCGTTTCACCGGGTTCGCCGATGTCGGGCAACCCGGACCGGGCAAGATCCAGCAGCGCTTTGCCGCCCTGCAGCGTTTCGCCGAGCAGGTCTGCCCGCAGCTGCAGGGCGTTACTGCGACGCAATGGCTCGGACAGCGGCCGATGACCCCGGACAACCTGCCGTTCCTCGGCACCTGCCAAGTGCGCAACTTGCTACTCAACTGCGGCCACGGTGCCATGGGCTGGACCATGGCCTGCGGCTCGGCGCGGATCGTCAGCGACCTGGTGGCCGGGCGCCAGCCGGCAATCGACCTGGCGCCGTATCGCTGGGACCGCTATGGCCTGTTCGGGCGGCGCGGCGATCAGCGTTGGTCCAGCTCCAGGTAGCGGCTGGTGCGCACGATGCGCTCGCGCTCCTGGAAACTCACCAACTGGCTGGCCAGCGCCGAGCTGTCGCCGCTGCGCTTGATCTGCGCCAGGACTTGCTGCGTGGCATGGATGGCCGCGCGTTGCAGGTCGGAAGGGATGATCACCAGCTGATAACCCAGGGCCGCCAGTTCCTCGACCGGCATCATCGGGGTCTTGCCGCCATGGAACATGTTGATCAGCTTGGGCCCGGGGATCCGGGCAGCGATTTCGCGGATCTGCTGGAGAGTCTCCGGGGCCTCGACGAAAATCATGTCGGCACCGGCCTCGACATAACGCTGCGCCCGTTCCAGGGCGGCGTCGAAGCCTTCGACGGCGATCGCATCGGTACGGGCGATCAACACCAGGTCCGGATCGTCCAGGGCCTCGCGGGCGACGCGCAGCTTGCGGCACATCTGCTCGGTATCGATCAGCGACTTGTCGTCCAGGTGCCCGCAGCGCTTGGGAAACGCCTGGTCTTCAAGGTGCAGTGCCGCCACCCCGGCACGTTCGAAGGCACGTACCGTACGTTCGACGTTGGCACTGCCGCCGAACCCGGTGTCGGCATCGGCGATCACCGGCAAAGCGCTGCCGTCGACGATCTTCTCCACGCGTTCCAGGACCTCGCTGAAGCTCAACAGGCCGATATCCGGCAGCGCCGAGGAGCGGGCGATGGCTCCGCCGCTGGCGTAGACGGCTGAAAAGCCGGCCAGCTCCACCAGGCGCGCCGAGAGCCCGTCGTAGACGCCAGGGGCTACCAGGCTTTCGCCGCTGGCCAACAGATCGCGTAGTTTCCTTGTGTTTTTCATGGTGCCTCCCAGGGCTGGCGGGTGTCGTTGCTTGGATAGGCAAAGCTTGGTCCTGGGCATTTGTTATGTCTAATATTCTAATTATCCAAAATAAGAACGTAGAACATTCCATGGAGCTCCGACACCTGCGTTACTTCGTGGCCACCGCCGAGGCCCAGAGCCTGACCAAGGCGGCCCAGGTCCTGCACATCGCCCAACCGCCGCTGGGCCAGCAGATCCGCGCACTGGAAGAGGAAATCGGCACGCCGCTGTTTCACCGCCAGGGCCGCGGCATCGTTCTCAGCGATGCCGGCAAGACCTTCCTGGTTTGTGCCCGGGACATCCTGGCCCGGGCCGAAGAGGCCAAGGTGAGGGCACTGCGAGCCGCGCGCGGGGAGATCGGCAGCCTGACCCTGGGGTTCACCGAGTCGGCCTCGTTCAACGAGGGCATGACCGCGTTGCTGCGTCTCTACCAGCAGCGCTATCGGCAGGTGCAGATCAACCTGGTGGAGGGCAACAGCGAGACCCTGGTCGGCCGGCTGCTGGAGCGACAGATCGATGCCGCCATCGTCCGCCCGCCTTTTGCCGGGGGTGGCGACCTGGCATTCCAGGTCCTCAGTGAAGAGCCGCTGATGGTGGTGCTGCCCGATGGCCATCCCTTGCTCGCTCGCGAGCGCCTGGATCTTGCGGACCTGCGCGATGAGCGCTTCATCCTCTATTCGCGCAAATCCGGCTACGGCCTGAGCGCCGAGATAGTCAGCGCTTGCCGGGCGCGGGGCTTCAGCCCGCTGATCCACCAACAGGCCCCCCAGGTGTCGTCGGCGGTCAACCTGGTGTCGGCCGGCATGGGCATTGCCCTGGTGCCGGCCTCGATGCAGCGGATGGCCCGTCCCGGACTGAATTTTCGCCAGCTGGCCCTGGAACAGCCACGGGCGACCCTGGGCCTGGCCACCCGTGCACAAACGCCTTCCGCGGTGGTCGACGGCTTGTTGCTGTGCGCCCGGGAGGTTCTTGCCGGGGGCTGATGCAGTGCCCCTGTGGCCCGCAGGCCAAGCCCCATCGTGAATCCTGCGCCGTCACTGGAGCGGGCATTGCCCAAGCGGCTGCCTCGGTGCGAATATCCAGGCCGACATCGCAGTGACCCGGGGTATTTCGTCGATGAGCGTGACTGCCTCGATCTGGTTTTTCGCCGTACCGTTCGCCATTGCCGCGGCCATTCCCGGCCCGGCCCAGGCCGCAATGCTGGGGCAGGTGGTGGCGCGCGGGGCCCGTTCCACCTTGCCGTTCATCGGTGGCATGGTCCTGGGCAATGCGCTCTGGCTGCTGGTGGCCACCCTGGGCCTGGCGGCGCTGGCGCTGCGCTTCGAGTACTTGTTCATCGGCGTCAAGTGGCTCGGCGTGGCCTTCATCCTGTTCATCGCCTGGAAGCTGTGGTCGAAGAACCCCGCGCAGCCCGAGGAGCTGCCCAAGCGCTCGGCCGGCCGTGGGCTGCTCGCCGGAGCGCTGCTGACCCTGAGCAACCCCAAGGCGGTGGTGTTCTTCGGTGCGGTGCTGCCCCATGCCTTCGACCTGACGGCGCTGTCCTGGTCGGAAGTGGCCTTCATCACTGCACTGGGAGTCGGCATCGACCTGAGTATCCAACTGGCGTACCTGGTGACCGGGGCGCGGATCAAGCGGGCGATCCAGTCGCCCAAGGCCATGCAGCGCCTGAACCGCACCTCGGCCGGGATCATGACCGGTTGCGCAGGTTGGATGGCGATTTCCCGCTGAGGTCAAGCAGGGGCAACACAGCGCTGCGCGCTGGCGTATCGCCGGCTGATGGCAAAGTGTGTATAAAGCTTCGCCCGAAGGGCTGCACCAGGCCCGTGCCAAAGGAATAGTCCCCTCCATGCTTCGGCTCTTGCCCCCCGTCCTGCTCCTGGCCCTGGCCGGTTGCGCCACCAAGCCCCCGGCCAACCCCGACAATCTCTGCGAGATCTTTCGCGAGAAGCCCAAGTGGTACGAAGCCGCGCTGAAGATGAACCAGCGCTGGGGCGCCCCGATCCAGGTGCCCATGGCCATGATGTACCAGGAGTCGTCGTTCAAGCACGACGCCTTGCCACCTCGCTACTACTTCCTGGGCTTCATCCCCTGGGGCCGGGTCAGCACCGCCTACGGCTACGCCCAGGCCAAGGACGAAACCTGGGCCGACTACAAGAAGGACGCCGGCGGCTGGGGGGCGAGCCGCGACAACTTCGCCGATGCCCTGGACTTCATGGGCTGGTACATGCAGAAGAGCTACAACGTCAACCGCACGTCCAAGTGGGACGCCTACGGCCAGTACCTGAACTACCACGAAGGCTGGGGCGGCTATCGCAACCGCAGCTACGACGCCAAGCCCTGGCTGAAGAACGTATCGCTCAAGGTCCAGGCCCGGGCCTCGCTGTTCGGCGCCCAATACCGCAGTTGCGAACAGGAGCTGGCCCGCGGCGGCTGGTCCTGGTGAAAGCAGGGCGGGGCAAGTCCCTTTCGGGCTGAATCTTCGCTGGCTTTGCGACACAGGCGCAGTGCTAAACCTGCTCCAGGTTGGTCCTCGGCGCTCTACGGCGCTTGGAGTCCTTGGCCTCCTGGCCGATACGCCATCGACGCAAACCGCCAGTCCCGCCCATCGCCTCAGGAATGGTATCCAGCGCAGCCTCATCGTCGCGCAGCTAGGCTTCCAGCTTCCCTCCAGGGCGCAGGTCCGCTGCCTGGGGGGTTCTTTAACACCAGGCAGCCCATCCGTGGGTCCATGACGGGCAGATTGGCCCGGTTCTTCGCGATGATCGTCAAGACCGTTGTTCTATGCGGGGCGGTTTCAGCCCAGGGCCCATCGGTCTTCATGGAGGTAGAACGCAATGGAGCATGCACCAGCCGTTACCGTCGTCGAACTGTTCGAGCGCCAGGCCGGATTACAGGCGCAAAAGCCGGCAGTATTCCATGGATCTGAAAGCCTCACTTACCAGGCGTTGAATGAAAGGGCCAATCGTCTGGCCAGGCACCTGCTCGATCTCGGTGTCAGCCGGGGATCGCTGGTGGCGATCTGTGCCACACAATCCCTGGATCGACCGTTGTTCATGCTGGCGGTCATGAAGACCGGCGCGGCCTATGTCCCGCTCGACCCGGACTATCCAGAAGCCCGCCTGGCCTTCATCCTCCAGGACACCGATGCGCAATTTCTGATCGCCAGCCAAGAGCTGGTAGAAAAGCTCCAGGTCTATCGGGGGCGGCTGGTGGTGCCGGGCGAGCCGGTCCAGGCTCCGCTGATCGCCGATCATCCAGCGCACGACCTGCACACGGTCATCGGGCTCCAGGACTTGATCTACGTCATCTACACCTCCGGTAGCACAGGGCAACCCAAGGGTGTGGCGGTGCAGCACAGTGCGGTCCACAACTTCGCGCTGGCGTTCCCGAGGATCACCGGTATCGGCGAGAAGAACCGGGTCATACAACTGCTTTCCTATACCTTCGACGCTTCCTTCATGGACCTGTGGATCCCGCTGTTGGTGGGCGCCACGCTGTACTTGTATCCGGACAACAAGGTGCTGGGTGCGCCGATTCTCGATTTCATCCGGGATCATCACATCGACACCATCACCATGATCACGCCGACCATCCTGGCATCGCTGCCCACCGAAGAACCGATCGGCGATTTGCGCAGCATTGGCGTCGGAGGGGAGGCCTGCGCGGAAAACGTGTTCTTGTACTGGGCCGACAAGGTCAAGTTGTACAACGCCTATGGACCCACCGAGAGCACCATCGCGGTGACCTGTCATGCCTACCAGGCGGGGCAGAGCGTAAGAACCATAGGCCAGCCCCTGGCTGGGGTGGGGTTCCAGGTGTTGGATGCAATGTTGCATCCAACACCTGACGGCGAAGTCGGGGAGCTGTTCATCACTGGCGCGCAGCTGGCCAAGGAGTACCTTGGCCGACCGGAGCAGACCGGTGAAAAGTTCCTGTATATCGACTCGGATGCCGGGCCTGCCAGCCTGCGTGCCTACCGCAGCGGCGATCTGGTGCGGCGCCTTGCCGACGGCAACCTCGAGTTCATCGGTCGCAATGACACCCAGCTCAAGGTCCGTGGCTTTCGCATCGAGGCGGGAGAAATCGAAGCTGCGATCAATCTGCTCGAAGGCGTGAGGGAGTCGGCAGTGGTGGCCGTCAATGCCCAGTTCGGCCAGCCGATCCTCGCGGCTTTCGTGACTTTGCACAGTGCTGCGCAGGACAGTGGCTTGCGGTTCAAGTCGCATATCCGCCAGACCCTGCAGCAGACGCTGCCGGCCTACATGGTGCCGGATAAGATCGTGATCCTCGACCAGCTACCGCTGGCCTTCAGCGGCAAGGTGGATAGGCGGGCGCTCGAGGCGTTGCCCACCGACGAGCCATTGTCGCTGCACGCCCTGGCCGATGACGACATCGAGGGTATCCTCGCCGCTATCTGGCGCCATGTCCTACAGGTACCCGAGGTCGAGCCCACGGACGATTTCTTCGCGCTGGGCGGTCATTCACTGGGCGTGGTCCGGGTGCTCGCCGCCTTGCCTGAGAGCATGAAGAAACACCTGAAGCTGATCGATCTCTACCTGCACCCGACCCTCGCGGGCCTGGCCGCCGAGCTTCGCTCCCGGCACGGCCAGCAACCTTTGACGTTCGAGGAAAAACAGCAGCTCTCGACCCAGCAGCTGCTTGGCGACATCCAGTTGGAAGCCGACCATGACTATCCGACGCAAATCGATCCCGGAGTCTTGGCCAACCCTGGCAAGGTGTTCCTCACCGGTGCCACAGGGTTCGTCGGGGCGCATTTGCTCCTTGAACTGCTGCAGCAGACCTCGGCGCAGATCTACTGCCTGGTGCGCGCGCAAAGTGCCGCGCACGCCATGGAGCGGATACGCTTCACCCTCGGCAAATACAAGCTGGCCTGGCCCGAACGCGAAGCTGCCCGGATCAGGCCGGTGGTAGGGGACTTCACCCTGGAGCACCTGGGCTTGCCGGCCGCCGAGTACCAGGAGCTCGCGCAACAGCTGGAGGTCATCTACCACACTGGCGGCAACGTCAACTACATCAAGCCGTATCCCATCATGAAGGCGGTCAATGTCGACGGCCTGCAGCAGGTGATCCGCTTTGCCACCACTACCAAGCTCAAGTACCTGGTGGCTTGCTCCACTGTCGCGGTCTTCAGCTGGGGCTACCTGCTCACCGGCAAGACCTGGATGTCCGAGGACGAGGACATCCACCAGAACCTGCCGGTGGTCTGCCGTGATACCAACTACGTCAGAAGCAAGTGGGTCATGGAGAAAGTCCTCGAGCAGGCCAAGCGCAAGGGCCTGCCTGTGATCGGTATCCGGCTGGGGTTCGTGATGTGCAACGGCCAGACCGGGGCGACGGAAATGAACCAGTGGTGGGGCAGTTTCGTCCGGTGCTGCCTGTCCCTGGGCACCTACCCGATGATCATGGGACTCAAGGACCAGCTGGTCACCGTGGACTTCGTCGCCAAGGCCATCGTCCACATCGCCAAGAATCGGCAAGCAGTGGGACGCTACTTCCACATGGTGCCCGACCCGGTGAATGATCTTTCGGTCTCGGACTTCTTCGTACGGCTCAACGAGATTTTCGAGCTGGACCTCAAGCCCGCGCACTTTCGTGACTGGCTCGAACTCTGGCGCTACAACGAACACAGCCCCCTCTACAGCTTGTTGAGCCTGTTCACCGAAGAAGTGGTGCCGGGCAAGTCCCTGGTGGAGGTCTACGAGATGACCTACTACTTCGAGCGGGCCAATACCGATCGCTTCCTCGAGGGCAGCGGGATTGCCACGCCGCTGATGAACAAGGAACTGCTCTCCAGGTACCTGGATTTCATGGGGGTCTCGCTTCCCGGCCCGCAGTGATCTGGCACAAACCTTTTGGCAGATGCTTTCAATCGCCGCTGGCCCAAGCACCGGCAAGGTCCGGGAACGGCTTGCTGTCCACTGGCAGCGGCATGAGCCATGGCTAGACTCAAGCGGTTGGTTTTCTCCAGGCACCCCATGTCCCTAATGACAGCAGGAACCCCTATGCGTTTATTCGATGAAGAAAAAGACCGCCCGGACAGTGCTTCCACCAGCCTCAGCGGCAAGCTGTTGGACAGCACCATCGCGGCAAGAAAGATATTCATCACCGGCGAAGTCAATCACAAGATGGCGACGGTCGCCGTCCAGCAACTGCATGCGCTGGCCCACCTCAGCGACGACCCGATCATGGTGTTCATCAGCTCCCCGGGTGGCCACGTGGAATCCGGCGACATGATTTTCGATGCCATCCGCTTCATCAAGCCGAAGGTCATCACCATCGGTTCCGGCTGGGTGGCCAGTGCGGGCTCGCTGATCTATGTCGCGGCAGACAAGGAAAACCGCTACTCGTTGCCCAACACGCGTTTCTTGCTGCATCAACCCTCAGGCGGTTTCCAGGGCCGGGCCCTGGACGTGAAGATCTACGCCAAGGAAATCCTCTGGATGAAGGATCGGCTGAACAAGATCTTCGCCAAGGCCACCGGCCAGCCGCTGGAAAGAATTGCCGCCGACACCGAAAGGGATTTCTGGCTGAGTGCAGAAGAAGCCGTCGAGTATGGCCTGGTGAACAAGATCGTCACCACCGAGGCCGAAATCATCCAGTGAGCGCTGGCCGCACATTGCCTGGGACCTGAAGGCCAATACCGGCCGCAATGCAGTGGGATAGCCGGGGCACTGCGCACAGTGTCCCGGGGGATGAGGCAGCCGCCCGGCGGCCTCAGGTTCCTATCAGACCGCAAGCCCGTGGGAGCGCAGGCGATCCGGCAAGCCGCCAAGGTATCCGGTTCAGGGGTGGTGTTGGTGTGGGGCCTGCATCGTGCGCAAGCAGCTCATTTGTCGCCGGGCCGGAGCACTGGTGGGAAACAGCGCCTGGTCCGGCTGCCATCGCGCCAGTGCACAGGCCGCGGCGATGCGCTGGCGCTGCTGGCCTCGGGCAAGGGCGTGCAAAAGGCTGCTTTCGCTCTGCTGGCGCCCCAGCATATGGCTGATACCCGTCTGCAAGCTGGCGCCATGGGTGCACCACCAAGCGGCGATTGCCGCAGGGTCCGGCCAGGGCAGGTCTTCATCGGGGTCCATCGACACATTGGGGTCTTCGGGGTCATCGTTCGGCCCGACATCGAAATCTGGTAACACCCGCAGTTCCAGGTCGAGGAGCGCCAGGTCGGCACCGGTTATCAGGCTGAAGGCCTCGCCGGCCACCCGGGCGTACGGCAGGTCGTGCATCTGCTGGATCAGCCAAGGCACGCTGAGTGGATCGCCCAGCAGGCCAATGGCCCGGATGCCGGTGCGTAGCTGCCCGGGGTTCTCTATCAGCTGGCAGATCCAGCTGATGCTGGCTTCGCGTCGTTGCCAGGCCAGCAGGACACACAGCGCACGGAACTGGAACTGACCGGGTTGTTCGGCGAACTGGCGCAAGGGTTCCAGGGCCTGTTCATCACCCATCTGCGCGCTCGCCCAGTTCACCCAGAAGCGCGTGGCCACATCCCCATGCTGGCAGTGTCGATGGAGAGCTGGCAGCAGTTCGCGCCGTCGCAGCTCGCCGGCCGTACGGGCAGCACGTGCCAGCACGCTGGGGTCGGCATGGGCCAGAGCCGTCTGCAACGTAGGGCCGGGATCCCGCCGGTGCATGCTGCAGGCCGCCAGGCCCAGACGCTGGAACAACGGCGTGGAGGACGCGAGCATGGCTTCGATCCAGGGCGAGAGGTATTCCCATTCCAGCCAGCCCAGGGCCATCAGGTAACCACGCTCAGTGCCCGTCGCCCCCTTGAGGTGCTCGTTCAGCCGCGCCAGGCCCTGCATATCCTGGGTCTGGAACGCCAGGACCACGCTGGCGAACATTTCACCGGTGGTATCCGGGCCCAACTGTGTCCGCAGGACCTGCAAACCAGCGGGGCCAGCGATTCGCAAGCCATCCAGATGAGCTTCGATGCGTTCGTCCAGCCGCCCCAGGTCATCCAGATCGTAGTGGGGCGCACGCACTGCGTGATCGTGGAGCAGGATGAGAAAAGCCGCTTCTTCGGCGTGTTGTTCGACCATCGAGGCAATGAATGTCATGGCGGCTACACCACCAGGCGACCGAAGAAGTAGCGCCTGCCGATGTCCAACTGCAGGGGGGAGGCCAGGTACTGGTCCAGCACGGCGCTGGCATTCAGGGGTTGGAACTGGCCATGGCGGTCATAGAAGCTGGAGCAGTCGATGCCCGAGTACACCTCGAATGTGCGCCTCCAGAGCAGGAAATTGCTCCAGTCGAGCCAGGCGTCCGGGTCGTTGGGCACCAGGGCCTTTCTCATGAGCCAGGCCTGGCGGTTCACATCGACGACGGTGCCAGCGAGGATCGAGAGCCGGTCGTTGCCATGCGGCGCTTGCAGTTGCGCCAGCCGCGTATCCACGGCGTGCCGGTACTGCGCGTCGTCCAGGCCGCTGTCGTAGAACTCGGGTTCGCCTTCGAGAGGGTCGAGCAGGTTGGAGATATTGGCTTCCACGGCTTCCCGGTCGGCCTGGCGCTCGAGCGCGCAGCGGGCCTCGACCATGAACGGGACCAGCCACATCACCCCCGACCACTGGGCCGCGAGGCTGGCTTCGATACGCAGGTGGTCCGGGCCCTGGATCATCAGCTCGGCGAGGAAATCCAGGTCGGACTCCAGTCCCGCATCGGCGGTCAGGCCCAGGCAGGCGCTGACCAGGGTCGGCACGCTGGCTTCATCCAGGATGACCTCCCTGAGCCGGGAGACATGGCTGAAGTCCCCGCGCTTGGCGCTTTCCAGGATCGCGGCCAGGGCCATCCACGGGTCGTCGTCCTGCCAGGCGCCTGGCGCCAGCAACTGGGCGGGGGGCGCAGCGGCGAAGTGATAGCCACGGCCTTTCCAGTAGAAACAGCCTTCGAGGAAGCCGGGGCGATCGGTGTACTTGTAGTGGCTGCTATTCATTTTCAGGGCCTGCGCAAACTAGTGGCGCGCGAATCTTGCAATGCACTGAGTTGGGTTTCGAGCTTGGCACACTTGCGACCGGTGGGTGCCAGGTTTCCCTGTCCGGCAGGGCAGCCGCCGGCCGCCTTGGGAACCCGATGGGCGACGGGTTCTCCTGACGGTACGCCTTGCCAGGCCATGTAGCCGGGCCTGTTCATCGCCCAGTCGTTCTCGATGTTCTTTTTCTCGCGAATGCTGGTCTTGTAGTACTTGTTGCAGCCACTGGGCGCCTTCCCGGCAGGAGGCAGTAGGTGCCTGCACTTGGGATCGGCGCGGACCTTGGCCAGCAGGCTCGCGTTCTGCGGGCTTTGCGCAGTGTCGTAGAACTCGTCTTCGGAGAGGTATTGGCCTTTCGCCTGGGCTTCACTGTGGGCTGCGCCGCCACAGCATTCACACTTGTGCTTGCCCGGCACCTTGGAATCCTGTTGCACCGGCGCATATTTGGCCGTGTTGACCATGGGCACCGCGGCATTGGCGACCGGGCTGGCATGGTTCGACGTGGTGAGGTCGGTATGCCGGTCGATGTTCTGGCCTTCGAACAGCACATCCAGGGTCCACGAAACGAAATAGGTCTTGCCGGTGATCACATGGGTGATGATCCCGGCTCCCTGGCTGCGGGTCGCTGCCTCATCGCCCAGGGGCGAGGTCTTGTAGTAGGAGAGATTCTTCAGCATCACCTCTTTGCGCTTGATCTTCACCGTCCTGCTGCCTTTTTTCATGTCCCGGGAATAGGAGGTATCGGGATAAGGCACCGGAATCGGCCCTGCCGGCGGTGCCGGGGGCGTCAGGCACACATCCGGGAACGCGGCGATGACCTTGCCGCCGCCTGCCTTGCAGGCAATCTCGTCGCCGTTGGCGTAGACCTCGCAGCTCATGATCGACTCCCGGTTGGCCTGGCGTCGCGCACCACGGCAACTGCCCGTGCACCGCCCAAGGCGCTAGTCATGCACATCGCATTTGTTCCAGGGGCGTAGCCTTTGCGCAGCGCCTGGTCTGCAAGAATCAGCTGGATGATCCCGGCAATCGCCCCGGTATCGCCCATGGCCTCGGACCAGTGCCAGAGCGGCTGGTCCTCCTTTCTCACGATTCGTGCCAGCCGGGCCTGCATCAGGGGAAGCTCCTTGAACCCGTATTGCTCTCCCGTGGCATCGGACAGGCGCAGATCGATTTCATGGAAACCCAGCCGGGCCTGCGCCAGCGCCGTGCGCGCGGCGGCGGCCAGACCGTCGCCGCGCAGCGGTTTGCCGGAGAGCAAAGGGGCAGGTTCCTGGCCGACACCCAGGCCCGCCACCTGCAGGCAGGTGCCAGGCAGGCTGTGGGCCTGGACCAGGATCGCCGCGGCACCCTCGCCGGGAAACAGGCCGTCCCGGTTGATCGCCGTCTTCAGTCGGCGATCGCGGTCCAGCCATTGCAAGGTCGAAGCCGCCAAGAGCGAGTCGACCCCGCCCACCAGGCAGGCTGGCGCGTGCGTCTGGCGAATCAGCCGGCGAGCTTCCTCCAGGGCATGCATGGCTGCCACATGCCCGGTCGGAATGATCCTGGAGTGGCCCAGGTGGACCTGGATGCCCAGCGTGCCCGACAGCTCCTGGATAATCGTCTGGGCCAGGGCCCTGATGTTCACGCCAGGGCGCTCCGGCTCGGCCAGACACAGCAGGAAGGGTATCGCCTGCCAGTCCAGTCGCGGTGTGCCTGCCAGCAACTCGCCCAGCGCCTGCAGCATGAGATGGCACAGGCGCACGGTGGCGGGCAGGGCCAGGTCAATACCGGGAACCTGGGCGCCAATGATGGGTTCGGCCGCGTTGTCCAGCAATGGCAGCTCCTGCAAGGCCGACAGTCCGGCGCGCTTGGCGGCGCACGCGCTGGCCACGCTGGTGCCGACGGGGCAGGTCAGGCCCATGCCGGTGACGAACAGGGAGGCACCGTCCACGGGTTTTAGCTCGCCTCGGGTGCGGGGGACGATGCGGCCGTCGCCCAGCGGATCAACAAGTCCAGCGACTTGAAGTGCTGTTTGCCCTGCATGCGTCTTTCATGGGCCCGGGCTTGCTCGAAGCGCTCGAGCCTTTGCCCGACGATCACCTTGGCGACTTCCCTGATGTTGCGGCCCAGGGGCGAGGACGCCCGCCAGGTCAGGACCAGGCGTTGGGCATCGGGCTCGATCAGGATGGTATCGACCACCGCTGTGGTTTCCCGGACGTTGTCATCGTGAAAAACCACCAGCATCGCAAGCTTGAGGTTGGCCGGCAGCCGGAATGCGGTCCTGCCTCGGGCATCGAGATTGAGCAGCGCCACTTCTTCCGCGCCTTGGGGGTAGTCGATCTGCTGATCCTCGGGGGCGCACTGGAAATAGTGCAGGTCGAAATCTTCCGGCAGGAAGGGAAACTGCTGGTCCAGCCACGCCTGGTCGTAGGTGCCGGCCCAGTGGATGCGCTGCTGCCAGGCCCGGCCCACCGGGCCGAATGCCATGGGCCGGTAGTCGCCCCCAGGGTCGGTAACCGGGGTGTCCAGCTCCTCGCTATTGGGCAGGGGCAAACCGTGGAGTTGCTCCAACTGCGCGCCCGGATGGAAGCCAACGCCGGTGTGATTCCAGGGATACCATTTGTGTTGGCTGGCGTCGGCAGGTGTCCTGTCCACGCCACCGAATGCGTGGGCATAACTGACGGGCATCCTGACGAACGGCGCGGGGTCGCCAACCGAACACGAGAAGGCCCCGGCCTCGTAGACCCGGGGCCCGACGACCTTGAACGCCTTGACCAGGCTGCCGATCTTCAGCGCCACGTTCACCTGGGTGACGGGCTGCCCGTTGGGCGCATGGCAGTGGCCATTGAGCAGCACATCGCAGCGCGGCTTGTACAGGGCGAAGTCATTTTCGTACAACGCCGGCGACTCTCCGGGGGCGCCGGGAAAGACATCCGCCATGACCAGCGGCAACTGTTGCTCCAGCAGCCGTGGCGCATGGCCGTGGTGTTCGGGAATGCCATAGGTGCCCTTGGCGACCAGCACCAGCCACTCGCGGCCGGTCTTGTCGGTGGAGGTGGTATAGCCGGCCTCCAGGCGAGTCTTGTTTATCAGTTCCATGGCCCTGTCGCCTCAGTTGATCTGCACCGATCCGCCCTTGATTCGATTGACCCCCGATGATCGACTCGACAGGTATGCACCGCGGATCAGCACCTTGCCTTCGCGGGTGAGGGTGATGCTGGCCTTGCCACAACGCAGGACGATTTCCCGTTCTGCGCAGAGTTCCAGGCGCTCGCCATCAAGATGGGCGACGGCAGGCGCCGCGCTTTCCGGCAGGCGCTGGATACGCCCGATCACCAGCGGCCGGGCAAGGTCGCCAGCCTCGAACATCAGGGCTACCTGGGCACCGATGTCTTGGCGATCGAGCACCGTGGTGGTACGGGCCACCAGCCCGCTGGCGAGCGGGCAGCCGGGAAAGGCCACCACGGGTGCCTGGGCACTGGGCACATCCAGCAGTACGCCCAGCACGACCCCGTCCATCCGGGTGGGGGCGCAGGTGGCGGGAGGCAGGCATTGCACGGTCATGACGCAGGCTCCATGGCTAGTTCTGCAATATCTTCTGACCCTTGACGACGACATTCCGGCTGGCCTTGATGTGGATGGCGCCGGTGCCGTCGAGGGTGATGTTCTTGCCGCTGATTGTGATGGTGCCGTCTTTTTTCAGGGTGATGCTGGCGCCGCCCGTGGTCAGGCTGATGGAGTCGCCGGCGTCGAGGATGAAGTGCTTGCCAACGTCCAGGCGGTCGTCCTGGCCAATCTCGGTACCGCGATTGCGGCCCACGTCGCGGGATTCGTTCTGGCCGATGCGGCTGCTGTGGTTGCCATCGATCTCGATGCTTTCGTTGCCCTTGACGCTTTCATCGCGGTTGCCGCCAATGGCGATGCTTTCGTTGCCGCCCACGTCTTCGCTCCGGTGGCTGGCGATGGTGATGTCTTCGTTGGCGCCGACCTTCTCCGTGCGGTTGGCACCGATGGTGATGGTTTCGTTGCTGCCTACGCGTTCGGTGCGATTGACGCCGATGGTGATTTTTTCATTGTTGCCGACCTCTTCGGTACGGTTCACGCCGATGGAAATGCTCTCGTGGTTGTCCACTCTTTCGCTGCGGTCGTGCTTGACGCGCACGGTCTCGTCGTTATCGATGGTCTTGCTGCGGTCGTGGCCGACCCAATGGGTTTCGTCGTTCTCGACCTCGATGTCCTGGTTCTTCTCGGCGTGGATGAACAACTGCTCGGCGCCTTTCTTGTCCTCCATGCGGATTTCATTGAAGTTGGCCGATGAGCCGTCCTTGCTCGAGCGGCTTTTCACTCCGCTCTGGGTGGCATTGGCCGGCAGTTTGTAGGGCACGGCCTGCTCGGCGTTGTATACGCGACCGGTGATGATCGGGCGGTCGGGATCACCCTCGAGGAAGCTGACGATCACCTCCTGGCCGATCCGCGGGAGCTGGATGGCTCCCCAGTTCTTGCCGGCCCAGGCCTGGGAGACACGAATCCAGCAGGAGCTGTTTTCGTTGGACTGGTCATGGCGATCCCAATGGAAATGCACTTTGACCCGGCCGTACTGGTCGGTCCAGATTTCCTCGCCATCGGGGCCGACCACCACTGCTGTCTGGGGGCCGCGGACAACGGGCATCGGGGTCAGGTGCAGGGGCCGGAAGACTTGGTTGGCGTCCATGCAGTCCAGTTCGCTGAGGAATGGCTCGGCCAGTTCCGCTTGCCCGCTTTCATAGGCTTCCTGACGGATCTGGTATCGGGCGACCACCACCAGGTATTCGCGGTTCTGATCGGCACGGTCGTAGCCTGTCAGCTTGAACAGGTGGCCTGAACCCAAGCCACGGGCCCGCCCGCGCAGCTGCACGCGTTCGAACTGGCTGTGAATGGCCTCGATGCGGGTGCGGGCGTAATGCTCGCCATCGTTGCTTTGCAGGTATTCGCCGGGATAGTCGTAGAGCGAGTGGTCGCTGTTGCTGTGGTTGCGCGGCACACTGGAGCGGACTTCGAGGCTCGCGCGAGGACGCAGGAAGTCGTAGTCGTTCAACGCCAGCGAGCCGGATTGTACTTCCCGTGCCAGTTGCCAGTCGTAGAAGTGGTCACGCTCGCGCATCTGCTGGTCGGGTGGATAGAAGGGCACTGACGCGTAGCCTGGCGCGGTGCCATGGGCGCCGTAGGCATCGGCCAGCACCAGTACGTGGCGGTCCTTCTCATGGCGAAAGTAATAATAGATGCCTTCCTGCTCCATCAGCCTGCTGACGAAGTCGAAGCTGGTCTCGCGGTACTGCACGCAGTATTCCCACTGGCGATAGCTGGTGCTCAGGCTGTCTTCGAAATCGGAGAAGCCCAGGTCGCGAAACACCTGCTTGATGATGTCCGGCACGTTCTGGTTCTGGAAGATCCGGCAGTCCGAGGTCCGGGTGAGCAACCAGAACCAGGGCCGCAGGCTGACGCGATAACTCGCGAACTGACCATGCTCGGCCAGTTGCCGGCAACCGCAGGCGATGCCGTGGAAGTAGCGCCTGCCGCCTTCGGGCAGTTCCAGGCCCAGGCACATCGGCTTGCCCAGCAACTGGTCGAACCTGATCGCACGGTCCTCGGAGGTGAGGTCCAGTTCGTAGTGGAACAACCGCCCCAGTTCTTCACTGCCCTCCATGCCCTGCAACAGCAGGACGTTTTCGCCAAGGGGACTGTCGACTTGTACTAGGCGGGTGTTTTGCGTGATGGGCATGCACGGCTTCCTCTGGCAGGTCCCGGGACGTCAGTCGGCCGTCGGGGAGCAGGGCAGGAGTAGAAGAGGGGAGCCGTGTTCGGCGTCGCTATCGGTATTCATCCGCACAGGGGATCTCCGTATCGTCCGTGTCATCTGCACCTGAAGTTTTAGCGCTATTGGCCGGCTGTCAAGAAACGCTCCTGTTCCAGGGGCGGCCACTGCCTCGGTGCAGGTCCGCTGCCCAGTGATCGCCTGCTTAGTCTGTTTGGCTATTGAAATTATTTCCAAGGCCGATAGATGGCGGTTGGCCCGCTGTTGCCAAGGGGCGCCGCCCTGTAAAGAAAGAGGAGCCGGGAGCAGGGGCGGCTCCCGGCAAGGACTGGCACCAGGCCAGGTGGCCCGCGCAGAACGCGCGGGCGGCGGGGGATGGTGGCCAACCCGGGGGACTGGCCCGTGTCGCTCAGACCGCAAGCCCGTGGGAGCGCAGCCAGGCATCCAGCGCTAGTGCCGTTTCCAGGCCATGCCGGCTCATCTGCGTATTGAAGTAGCCCTCGGGCTGGCGCAGTTCCTCGGTGACATGAGCGTGGGAGACGATGCCGAACACGGGGTTGCCGATGTCCTGCAGCAATTGCTCGGTACTGCGGCGCAGGAACCGTTCATAGCCCAGGTCGGCCGAGGTCGGATAGGGACTTTTCCGGCGCTTGAGCACCGCCTCGGGAACATAGTCGGCACAGGCCTGCTTGAGCAGCCATTTCTCCTCGCCGTCCTTGCTCTTGATCGACCACGGCACGTTGTAGACGTACTCGACCAGTTGGTGATCGGTGAACGGCACACGTACCTCCAGGCTGTTGCACATGCTCAGGCGGTCCTTGCGATCGAGCAGGATCACCATCCAGCGCTTGAGGTGCATATGGCAAATCTCGCGCATCCGCCGTTCCTGCGGGCTGTCCTGGGCCAGGTGCTCGACCTGGCGCAACGCGTCGTCGTAGCTCGCCTGCTGGTACTTGGCCAGGTCGCACCGGCGGTTGAAATCCGGGTTGATGAACCCGGCCGGCAAGTGCACCCGCGAGGCCCAGGGAAAGTTCGCGGTGGCCACGACCTTGGGGTCGCGGAACCAACCGTAGCCACCGAACACCTCATCGGCCCCTTCGCCGGAAATGGCCACCGTGGAATGCTTGCGGATTTCCCTGAACAGCAGGTTCAGCGAGGTATCCATGTCGCCAAAGGTGAGCGGCACGTCCTTGGCCCGGAACACCTCGCGGCGGGCCAGGTCGGACACCAGTTCCGCGTTGTCGATAAGCACGGTCTGGTGCCGGCTGCCAATGGATTTCGCGGCCAGCAAGGCAAAAGGCTGGTCCTGGTCGGGACGCAGGTCGTCGCTCTTGAAGTGCTCGGCCTGGCCGGTGAAGTCCACCGAAAAGGAATTGATATCGCCGCCGGTCCTGGCCTTTTCCAGCCGCTGGGCGATCGCCGTGAGGGTGGTGGAATCAAGCCCGCCGGACAGCAGCGAGCACACTGGAACGTCGGCATGCAACTGCGTTCCCAGTGCCTGGGTGACCAGCTCGCGAGTCTTGTGCACCGTGGTCTGCACATCGTCCTGATGCTCCTGGCGGCGTACCTCCCAGTAGCTGCGGATCTTTATCGGTCCATTGGGACGCCAAGACAGAAGATGGCCGGGAAGCAGCTCCATCAGGTTTCTGAACGGTGTCTGGTCGGTGCCCTTGGACAGCGTGAGCACATCGGCCAGCCCGGTGGTGTCCAGGGTCGTGGTGAATTCCGGGTGGGCCAGGATGGCCTTGATCTCCGAGGCGAAGAGCAGGCCATCGCGATGCCGGGCGTAGAACAGCGGCTTGATCCCCAGGCGATCGCGGACCAGCAACAGGTGGCCATCGCGCCCGTCGAACAGGGCGAAGGCGAACATGCCGGTCAGGTGCTCGCAGCAGCGCTCGCCCCATTGCAGGTAGGCATGCAGTACCACTTCGGTGTCGCTGCGGGTCTGGAACTCATGCCCCTGTTGTCGCAGCTGGTTGCGTAACGCGTCATGGTTGTACACCTCGCCGGTGTAGACCAGCGCGACCTCCTGGCCATCGGCGAAACGATAGATCATCGGCTGGACGCCACCGTCCAGGTCGATGACCGCCAGCCGCCGATGCCCCAGGAGGGCATGCCGATGCTTCCATGTACCATCGGCATCAGGCCCGCGAAACGCGAGCGTATGGGTCATGGCGCGAATTGCAGGATTTTCCCCTTCGAGCCTGCGCGTATAGTCTACCCATCCTGTGAGACCACACATTTAGCAACTCCTCTGGTTAATCGATGAGCCGCGTGAGGATGGCCGGAAAGACTTCCATGACGCATGCCGGGTAAACCGCAGTGTCTTGCCCCCAGTGCCAATCCATCGCGCGGTAGATCCGGTACCAACATTTGCCTTACTCAGGGTTGCAGGCGTCGTACCCGCCAGCCCTTGTCACTGCGGTCATAGCGCAAGCGCTCATGCAAGCGCTCCTGGCCATTGCCCCAGAACTCCACGGACTCCAGCCGCAGCTCGAACACGCAGTAACCTGCGGGGCGCGGCAGCGGTCCTGGCACCTGCGCCAGTTCCCGGGCGGCGTCGCGCATGGCCTGGATATCCAGCAATTCCTCGCTCTGGTGCGATACCGAGGACATCGGATGCGTGGCATAGGGCCGGTTCAGCCAGGCCTCTTCGGCCTTGGCATCCGGCAAGCGCACGGCCCGGCCGTTGAGGATGATCTGCTGGCTGGTCTCGCGCCAATACAAAACTCCCGAGGCCCACGGGTTCTGGGCCAGCTCGCGGCCTTTCTGGCTGCCGGCATGGGTGCTGAACAGCAGGCCGGTGTCGGTGATCTCGCTGATCACCACGATCCGGGTCGAAGGCCGGCCCCGGCTGTCGGCGGTGGCCAGGGCCAGCGCCTTGGGTTCGCGGATGCCCACGCGGCGGGCGCGTTCGAGCCAGTTGCGCAACACGCCCATGGGCTCGTCCGGCAGGCTCTGGAACTCGGGGAAGGGCGCATCCAGGGTGCCGGTGAGGGATTCCGACATACCGCTGCCCAACAGTGGCTTGCCTTGTAGTGGATGGTTCATAGCACGATGGTCCCCCGTCCGAAGAGCACGCCATTACCGGAAACTTCGACTCGCTTGAGCTGCTCGGCCCGGCCTTCGGCCCTGGCGAACATCAGCGAAGGCCGGCCGATCTCAACGCCCTGGAGAATCTCCACCTGCTGGCCGAACGGCAGCTGGCCGTGGCGGGCCAGGTGGATGGCCAGTGGCCCGGCGGCCGAACCGGTGGCGGCATCCTCCACCACGCCATAGGCCGGCGAGAACATCCGGCTGCGCCAGCGCCGCCCGGAACCGGCAAAGCAGTTGATGGCCATGTCGTGGAAGTTCGACAAGGCGCGATGATCGGGATGCAGGGCGGACAGCGCCTCGATGCTCGGCAGGCCGACGAACACATGGCGCGGGCCGTTGTGGTAGATCTCGATGGGAAAGGTCGAGGACTCGATGCCCAGGGCCTCGAGCAACTCGGCATCGCGGCCCAGGGCCGACCAGGTGGGAATCGGCTGGTCCATGCTGGCGGCGATCACGCTGCCGTTCTGGCGTTCCAGCTCGAAGGCGATGGTGCCCATCTGGGTTTCCAGGTACAGCCGGTGGTTCTCGGTATGGGCGCCCAGGGCGATGGCGGTGCCCAGCAGCGGGTGGCCGGCGAAGGGCAGCTCGTTGACCGGGGTGAAGATCCTGATCAGCCAGTCGCCGCTGTTGCGCGGCTTGAGCACGAAAGTGGTTTCCGAGAGGTTCATTTCCCGGGCGATGCGCTGCATCTGCGTGGTGCTCAGGTCGTCGGCGTTGAAGAACACCGCGACCGGATTGCCTTCCAGCGGGGTGCTGGCAAAGGCGTCGATGATGACGTACTCGTGCATGGGTTATCTCCGGACCGCCGACGCGCTGCTGTCGGCGGGGGTATTGATGAGGGCATGGCGCAGCAGGTCGGCCATGATCCGCGGGCCTTCCTGGGTCAACAGCGACTCGGCGTGGAACTGCATCGAGGCGAACGCCGGCCCGCGCAAGGCATGCACCTCGCCGGTCTCGCTGTCGCGGCTGATCTCGACGGTGCCGACGCCATCGACGTCCAGGCGGTCGCTCGTGCTCCGGGCGGCGAAGGTGTTGTAGAAGCCCACCCGTTCGGGGTTGCCGAACAGGTCGATCTGCTTCTGCACGCCCTGGTTGGGGATTTCCCGGCGCTGCAGCTGCAGGCCCAGGCACAGGCTCAGGACCTGGTGGCTCAGGCACACCGCGACGAAGGGCCGCTGCTCAGTGAGCAGGGTGCGGATGGCCAGGTGCAGGTGGTTGATCTTCGGCTGCTGGATCTCGCTGGGGTTGCCGGGGCCGGGGCCCATGATCACCAGGTCGTAGCCGTCGAAGCTGTACTCGTCGTTGAAGCTGCGCACGGTCACCAGCAACCCCAGGGACCGCAGCTGCTTGGCGATCATCGAGGTGAAGGTGTCCTCGGCATCGACGATCAGCACCTGGCGCCCGTTGAAGTCGCTCTGGACCTGCTGGCGCTGCTGGCTGTCCATCAACCAGAAGTCCGAGACATAGGCGTTGCGGCTGGCCAGGGCGGCGCGCACTTGCAGGTGGTCGCCAAAGCGCGAGGGAGTCTGGTTCTTCAGTGCGGCGATCAGGCCGGCGGCCTTGGCCCGGCTTTCGGCGGCTTCGCCCAGCGGGTCGGAATGGCGGACGATGGTCGAGCCGACGCTGATGCGCACCTGGCCCTGGTCATCGATGTCGGCGGTACGGATCAGGATCGCCGAGTCCAGGGACCGTCCGCCCTTGCCGTCATTGCCGATCAACGCCGCCATGCCGCTGTAGTAGCCACGCCCCTGGGGCTCGTAGCGCCGGATCACCCGGCAGGCGCTTTCCAGCGGGCTGCCGGTGACGGTCGGGGCGAACAGGGTCTCGCGCAGGATGTCGCGCACATCGCGGCGGGTCTTGCCTTCGATGAAGTACTCGGTGTGGGCCAGGTGGGCCATTTCCTTGAGGTACGGACCACGGACGTGGCCGCCATCCTCGCAGATCAGCGCCATCATCTTCAGTTCCTCGTCCACCACCATGTACAGCTCTTCGGCCTCCTTGCGGTTGGCCAGGAACTCCATGACTTCGGCCAGGCTGGGGCCGGCGGGCGGATAGCGGTAGGTGCCACTGATGGGGTTCATCACCGCCAGGCCATCCTTGACACTGATGTGGCGCTCGGGCGAGGCGCCGACGAAGGTCCGCTCGCCGGTGTGGATGATGAAGGTCCAGTAGGAACCTTTTTCCCGTTCCAGCAGGTGCCGGAAGAACGACAGGGCCTTACTCGGGGCGTAGTCGTTGATCTGCGCCAGGAAGGTGCGCTTGATCACGAAGTTGGCGCCTTCCCCGGAGCCGATTTCGTGGGCGATCACCTGGCTGACGATCTCGGCGTAGCTTTCGTCGCTCAGGTCGAAGCGCTCGCTGTCCAGCTGGATCGGCTCATCGGGCAGCCGCTGCAGCAACTGCTCGATACCGATGGATTGCTGCTCGGTGATGTTCATTGCCAGCAGCGGCGACTGGTCGTCCACGGCCTCGAAGCCGCGCTCGGCGATCTGCCGGTAGGGAATCAGCGTCAGCACGTCCAGGCGCGGGGCGCCGAGGGTGGTGGCGGGGAGCTCGATATCCGCCAGGTGCCGGGGTTCCGACATCTTGCCCACCAGGACGTCCACCAATCCCGGGCCAGTGGCCTCCGGGCGGTAGAGCAGGGCGAAAGGCCCGGGGGCCGGTTGCAGGATGCGTTCGATCAGCGGGACGCTGGACTGGCTCATAGCAGCACCTCATCGGTGGTCACGACCATGGCGCAACGACTGGCGGCGTATTCGATGGCCATCCAGTGGTGTTCCTTGCTGAAGTCGGCGATCGCGTCGGCCACCAGGAACGGCTGGATGTCGTTGGAGTAGGCATCCACCGTGGAAATCAGCACGCCCACGTGAGCGTACACACCGCAGAGGATCAGCTGGTCACGGCCGCTCTCGCGCATGCGTTCGAGCAGGTCGGAATTGAAGAATGCGCTGTAGCGCCACTTGGTCAGCAACCAGTCGCCGGGGCGCGGCGCCAGGGCGTCGACCACCTCGCGGTCGCTGGGGCTGGCCTGCATGCCCGGCCCCCAGAAGTCCTTGAGCAGGCCCCGTTGCTCTTCGCTCATGCTCCCGGGCTGGGCGGTGTAGGCCACCGGTATCTGGTTGTCGGCGGCCCACTGGCGAATGCGTGCGGCATTGCCCACCACGCTTTCGCGCAGGGTCTCGGGCAGGGGCCGCAGGAAGTAGCGCTGCATGTCATGTACCAGCAGCACGGCGCGCTCGGGGTCGATATGCCACTGCGCGAGGTTGACGGGCAGGTCGCGGGAGGTGGGCAGGGCATAGGGAATGATCGATGGAATGCCGGTCATGGCGACTAACTCCAGTCAGAAAAGGGCGGGTGAGGGCGAGTTCTTCCAGGCCATTACCGCAGTGATGGCTTGCCAGGGCGTCAGGCGCGGATCGCACAGGCTCTTGTACTGGCTGGCCACCCGGTCCAGCTCCATGACATCGGAAACGCATTCGCTGACCTCGTCGGGTGTGGTTTCCAGATGCAGGCCGGCGGCCACGCCTCCGGCCGACGTCACGGCATGCTTGAAGGCGATGATTTCCTCGGTGATGGTCCGCACCATGCGGGTCTTGTTGCCGCACGGGGCGACTATGGTGTTGCCGTGCATCGGGTCGCTGAGCCAGATGATCTTGTGCCCGGCGCCGCGGACCGCTTCGACCAGGGGCGGCAGGCGATCACCGACCTTGTGCGCGCCCATGCGGGCGATCAGGGTCAACCGGCCCGGCTCGCGCCGTGGGTCCAGGCGTTCGCACAGGCTCAGCAACTGCTCGCGGGTGATATCCGGGCCGACCTTGCAGGCAACCGGGTTGAGCACCTCGCTGAGCAGCGCCACATGGGCGCCGGTCAATTGCCGGGTACGTTCGCCGATCCACGGCCAGTGGGTCGAGCCGAGGAACACCCGGCCCTGTTCGTCTTGGCGAACCTGGGGCAGTTCGTAGTCCAGCACCAGCATCTCGTGGCTGGTCCAGGCCGGTGAGCCGCTCAGCGGTTCCTGGTCCACCGCTTCGCTCCAGCCCAGGTGCTGCATGATGTCCTGGGCGGCCCGATAACCACGCACCAGGCGTTGGGCATCGTGTTGGCGATGGCTGTCGACGGCTTCGCGGCCGTTGACCATGTCGCCGCGGTACACCGGCAACTCGACGTCGCCGATGCGTTCGCTGTTGTTGGAGCGGGGCTTGGCGAACTGCCCGGCGATCCGTCCCACTCGTACCACCGGCTGTTGGGTCACCAGCCGCAATGCACCGGCCAGCATATCCAGCACCGCGGCTTTGCGGGCCACGTGGTTGGGAGAGCTTTCGTTCATGTCCTCGGCGCAATCACCGGACTGGATGACCATCGCTTCGCCGGCCGCGACCTTGGCCAAGGTCTCTCGCAGCACCAGGACGTCCTCGACGCGAATCAGCGGCGCGCTGTCCCGGAGATAGGCCTGCGCATCGCGCAATTGTGAAGGCTCGCTCCATTGAGGTTGCTGCAACGCTTCACAACGTAGAACTCGGTTCAGTAAGTCTTCCATGATGCGATCACTCTCTCGATGGGATTCAGGTAGGAATGCCTTCGCGCTTGATCTGTGGTACGGGAATACCCAGGGCACGCAATTGCTGGAAGACATTCATGAACTCGCGGTTCTGTTTGATCTTGCCGTCCTGCAACTCGAAAGAGTGCAGGAAATGATTTTCGTAATAACCTTCCGGATATCCTGGAAACAGGATCTTGCCGTGGCCATCGCACTCGACCCAGATATGATTGGGATCATCGGTTTCAAATATCTGGATGTTGTACCACTCCCAGTCCGGAAAGCACTTGAGTGACCAGACAGCATGTTCGGCCAACTTGGCCTTGCCGTTGATGGCAATTGGCGCACCGGTATCGGTGGTCCAGAGGCCGCCAGAGCCATCCTCGGTAAATAGCTCGTGGCGGCGTAGGCGGTCTTGACCCTTGGTATGCATATATTGCTCTACCGTGGCGCGATTTTTCCGTCGAAGTTCAGTCGTGTCGTGTTCGGTTAGTTTTCGTGCAGCGCTATTTGGCATGATCTATCTCCAATGTTGTAGGGTATTGATTTATGAGGCGGGAATACCTGCGCGCTTGATCTTCGGCACTGGTAAACCGAGGCCGCGAAGTTGGTCGAAGGGATTCATGAATTCACGACTCTGGATGATTTTGCCGTCGTCCAGTTCGAAGGAATGAATGTAGTGATTCTCGCAATATCCCTCGGGATAACCCGGTACCCGAGTCTTGCCACGAGCATCGCTTTCCACCCAGAAATGATTGGGATCACGGGTGGCGAAAATCCGTACATTGTGAAATTGCCAGTCAGGGAAGCACTTCTCGATCCACGCGCCGAGGGCGGCGAGCTTGGCCTGACCCTTGAATTCAAGGGGTTTTCCGGTCTCGTTGGTCCAGGAAGCGATGCAGCCATCCTTGGCGAACAATTCATGGCGACGTAGGCGATCTTTGCCATTAGTACGCATGTACTGCTCTACGGTGGCTCGATTTTTCCTGCGAAGTTCAACTTGGTCATCAAAGTCGCCGGGAGCGCTTGAGGCGGTCATGGGCAGCATCCTCATTTAATTAGAACCGTTGTTTTCTAAAAAAAGTAAATGTCCGGTTAACGATTTCGGGTCGAAATTAGTTGCAGCCACTAAAGATCTTGCTGTTGTAATGGCGTTGAATGGGGGTTGTTTATACACTTGCGTTTCTTGGCGTTGGAACTACCAGATCTTGTAGCGAGGAGGTCGTGGAAGCATTCGGAGGGACTGTTTCAGTATCGTGAAGAGAATCGTGCGTTCGTCGCTCGAATGACGATAATGGCCAAGTAACATCGAAAAATCGTACTGGCTTATGGCTAGCGAGTTTAACTATATAGTACAAATCTAGTGATAGTACGAAGCCTTCTATGGAGCTTCCGATTTATCTGTTGACATGAGTTCAGTTTGGTCTAGTCTCACGACCTCGTTCAAACTTTAGTGGTGTTCAAAATGGAATTAGGACAGCTGTTTGGATGGGACGCTTATTTTTACAGTATCTTTTCACAAGCTGCGGATACTGAAGAGTTCAGGGTTATCGCGATGAGAGCCTTGCATGAACTGGGTTTCGACTTCTTTGCCTACGGCATGTGTAGCGTGACCCCGTTCATGCGCCCCAGGACATCTATATGCAGTAATTACCCCGAGCACTGGGTGCAGCGCTACCAGGGGGAAAACTATGCCTTGATCGATCCGACGGTGAAACACAGCAAGCTTTCCTCGGCTGCCATCCTGTGGAGTAACGAGCTATTTCGCGACAGCCGGGAACTCTGGTCCGAGGCCAGGGACTCGGGCCTGTGCCATGGCCTGGCGCAACCCTCGTTCAATGCCCAGGGGCGAGTCGGCCTGCTGAGCCTGGCGCGCAGGAGCAAGGCCATCAGCCTCGAGGAGTTCGAGGCCTTGAAACCGGTGACCAAGGCGTTCGCCATCGCTGCCCATGAGAAGATCTCTGAACTGGAAAGCGATGACGGCATGTTCAATGCCCAGGTCGAGTTCAGTGGACGGGAGTGCGATGTGCTGCGCTGGACTGCCGATGGCAAGACCTCGGAAGAGATCGGCGTGATCATGGGGGTGTGCACCGATACGGTGAACTACCATCATCGCAACATCCAGCGCAAGATCGGTGCCAGCAACCGGGTCCAGGCCGTGTCCTACGCGGTTGCCCTGGGCTACATCTGAGCCGCAGCCGAGCCGTCCGCGGGCGGCTCGGCTTGATCAGGCGGTTTCCTGCAATGGGGGGCCGCCACTCAAGGGCGTCGCGGCAGAGGCACGGCGATGGTCTTCGCGATGGGCCGATAGCTTGATGGCAATGAGTTTTTCATCCTGATGCAGCGTGGGTGGCCCCAGTCGTTCGTAGTGCACGCCGTTGATCCTGTAGTAGCGCTCCATGGTCCGGTTGACCACTCCGACGATGGCATCGGCCCCTGCCTGGCTGGCGACCTTCAGGCTCCTCCAGAACAACGGCATCGCCAGTTGGGGGTCCCGGGTAGTGAAACGGGTCATTTCCCAGATGGCTGGATGCTTGGGCGGTGCGCCTTTGCAGGTCTGGCTGAAGACGCCTTCGAGCAGGTTGGGGCAGGTGGTGGGGATCAGTCGCGAACAGCCGACGATGGCGCCTGTTCGGTTGATGGCCAGGACATACCGGGCGTGTTCGGTATCGTACTGGTCCCACTCGCCTGGGTCCGGATGGGGATGGGCCGGCAGTCGCCAGCCAAGCCGTTGCACGAACTGTTCGTAACGGAAGCGACCTAGCCGCAATCGCAACTCATGGTTCATCTCGCTCAGCCTGTGCTCTTCCATGTGCATGCTGGATGTCCTCGAGGATGGATAAAGCGATCTCTTATAGAGGACCGGTAGAAGCCCGGCACCTACAAGATCTGGTAGTTCCGGGGCGCCTCCATGGACCTGGGCCGTTGGCGCCCAGGCTCAGCGCCGGCCGGCAGCCCATGCTCCAGGGCATGGGGAGAGGAGGGCCAGGGGGCTGGCCCTCGCGCAGTCAACTGCGAATGAATGCCAGCAGGTCGGCATTGATGGTATCGGCGTGGCTGGTGGGCATGCCATGGGGGAAACCCGGGTAGAGCTTGAGCGTGCCCTTGGCCAGCAGCTTGGCTGAAAGCACCCCCGAGTTATGGTGGGGCACGATCTGGTCGTCATCGCCGTGCATCACCAGTACCGGGATGCCGATGCCGGCCAGGTCGGTGCTGAAGTCGGTCTGGGAAAACGCGACGATGCCATCGTAGTGGGCCTTGGCACTGCCCATCATGCCCTGGCGCCACCAGTTGCGGATCACGCCCTCGGACGGTATAGCCCCCGGTCGGTTATAGCCATAGAAAGGCCCGGCCGGTATGTCCTGGTAGAACTGGGCGCGATTGGCTTCGAGCTGGGCCTGCAAGTCGTCGAACACCGACTTGGGCAAACCTTCGGGGTTGTGCTGGGTCTTGACCATCAGCGGCGGTACGGCGCTGATCAACACCGCCTTGGCTACCGCATCCTCGGGATGCCGGGCGATGTAGCGCACCACTTCGCCGCCGCCGGTGGAATGGCCGACATGCACCGCCTTCTGCACCCCGAGGTGCTTGACCACCGCCGCCACGTCATCGGCGTAGTGGTCCATGTCGTGACCGTCCCACACCTGGCTCGAGCGCCCATGGCCACGGCGGTCATGGGCCACCACCCGGAAACCGTGCTTGAGGAAGAACAACATCTGCGCGTCCCAGTCGTCCGAACTGAGCGGCCAGCCGTGGTGGAAGTAGATGACCTGGGCGTCCCGCGGGCCCCAGTCCTTGTAGAAAATCTCGACTCCATCTTGGGTGGTGACATATCCCATGTTCGCATCTCTCTATGTAGTGCAGGAGCGTTGGAGGGCGGTTGCGTACGAGCCTCCGGCGCCTGGTGTTGAGGGGCGATGGCCGCGCGTAGCTAGAGCGTAGCCGCTTTGGCGTGCACCATCGTTCGGGGGCAGCGCGAGCCTGTCCCGGCTGTCCGGGAGTCGAGGCTAGGTTTGAAGCCGGCTTGAAGGTCAATACCTTTGGTCGGTCCGTCTCGGCCTGTGTCGCCGGGCGTCATGACGCCCCTATGCCGGACAACGCATGGGGTATGGAGTTGCAGTCCGATAGCGGCCCTTGAGTTCGTCGCCACACTGCAATTGCGGGCGCCGGGTCGATGGCGTTCGGGCCTGTCGGTGCCAAGTCCGTGGATCGAGGTTTGACAGCTGACCTGTTGCTACTACGCTCGTACCGTCGTCTTGCGGCAATCGACCCGGGTCCGCAGGACCACGGCGAAAACAACAAGGTCATTGATCACGCAAGGTATGCATCGTTGCTGCTGGCAAGCCTCGGACAGTCACTGTTAAAGGGAATTACTGTGTTCAGGAACACGGATACGTCGGCCTTGCTTCTCGCTGAACCTCCATCGAACCCATGGCTGGAACCGGGGTGGCCTTGCGCATCCGTGCTCCCGGGCAGGCGCCTGTGGGATCGTCACCCGCGTCCCCTGGAGGACGATTAGCCGCTCGCGCACCCCCGCACGAAATCGATTCTTCATTTGCCTGAGCCCGTGGCCGGCGCTCCCATGAGCCTGTCCCGCCGACGGGATGACACGGATAAAAGCTGCCGGGCCCGGTGGCCGAACCTGACAGGGAAGTCGCGCAGTGTCTGACAACAACTCGACCAATGGCGGCCCTCGGGGCATGTCGCAAGAGGGGCGGCCTGGTGACCAGGCTTCGGAAGCAGCGATCATCGCCGGCTGGAACGCTACGGACCACCCATACCCGCTGGACCTGTGCCTGCACCAGTTGATCGAACAACAAGTGCTGCGTAGTCCCGACGCTGTGGCCGTGGCGTTTGCCGACCAGTGCTTGAGCTTTGCCCAGTTGAATGCCCGGGCCAACCGTCTGGCTCACTACCTGCGCGAACTGGGAATCGGGCCCGACAGCCTGGTGGGCGTGCAGATGGAGCGCTCGCTCGAGCTGATGGTGGCCTTGCTGGCAATCCTCAAGGCCGGTGGCGCCTACTTGCCGCTGGACCCTGGCTATCCGCAGGAACGCCTGGCATTGCTCATCGACGACGCCTCGGTCAGCGTGGTGCTGACCCAGCGGCGTTTTGCCCAGCGACTGGCCGAACACGCCGTCCAGGCCTTGTGCCTGGATGACCCGCAGAACCAGGCGCTGCATGCCAGCGAGGCCAATCCCTCGCTCATCAACAGTCCCGCCGACCTGGCCTATGTCATCTACACCTCCGGTTCCACTGGCCGCCCCAAGGGCTGCATGTTGCCGCACAAGGCCATTTGCAACCGGCTGCTATGGATGCAGCGCCATTACGCCGTGGGGCCGGATGAGCGGATCCTGCAGAAGACTCCCTTCACTTTCGATGTGTCGGTCTGGGAGTTGTTCCTGCCGCTGCTCAGTGGCGCCTGCCTGGTCATGGCCCGGCCCGGTGGCCACCAGGATGCCCACTACCTGGTGGAGATCATCAAGGCGCAACGGATCACTATCTGCCACTTCGTGCCTTCGATGTTGCGCTTGTTCCTCAAGCATCCGGCGGTGGGCGAGTGTCGATCGTTGAGCAACGTGTTCGTCAGCGGCGAGGCCCTGACCCACGATTTGCTGCTGCTCTACCGTTCACTGCTCCAAGCCCGGTTGCACAACCTGTACGGCCCCACCGAAGCAGCGGTAGACGTCACCTGGTGGGTCGCCGAGCCACGGGCCGACCGGCGCGTGCCAATCGGACGGCCCATCGACAACATTCGCATCCATATCCTCGACGCCGGAACCACGGCGGTGCCCATCGGCCAGACCGGTGAGTTGTGCATCGGTGGTGTCGGCCTGGCCCGGGGGTATCTCAATCGACCCGAGCTGACGGCGGAGAAATTCATCCGCGATCCGTTCTGCGACGAGCCCGATGCTCGCCTGTACCGCACCGGCGACGAGGCACGTTTCCTCGATAACGGCGAGATCGAGGTGCTGGGGCGCTTCGATTCCCAGGTCAAGCTGCGCGGCTTGCGCATCGAGCTGGGCGAGATCGAAACCACCTTGAAGAGCCACCCTTCGATCAGCGATGCGGTGGTGCAGGTCCAGGATGCGGGGTCGGAGGACCCCAAGCTGGTGGCCCATGTCGTTGCCCAAGGGTTGGACAAGAAGGCCGTGCGCGATTTCATCAAGTCGCGCTTGCCGGAATACATGACGCCGAACCGGGTGCTGTTCGTCGAGCAGATTCCGGTCACCGCCCATGGCAAGGCGGACCGCAAGGCACTGCTCGAGGGTCGCAGCGGCCCCGCAGCCGGTGCCCAGGCATCGACGCTGGATGTCCAGGCGCTGGCTGCCTGGCTGCAAGCGCACTTTTGCCAAGCGCTGGAACTGACCGAGCTGGCACCTGACGACGATCTTTTCGACCAGGGCGCGACCTCCTTCACCCTGGTGCAGGCGATCCACAGCATTCATCAGCAGTATCAGGTCACCTTGCCGGTGCAGGTGCTGCTGGAGCGACCGACCATCGCCGCCATCATGGCCTATATCCTGGACGACAAGGGGGGGCTGGCGGACTCGCCAGCGCCGGCAACGACGGCGCCAGTCTCGTCCACCCATGGCGCGTCCGGATCGGAGCCAATCCCGCTGGAACCGGTGAGCTTCGATCCTGCTGCCTATCTGCGCACTACGCAGGTTGCGCCCGCCGACCGCGAGCAACTGGGCCAGCTGTTGTCGTTGCTGCGCGAAGTCTCGTTGCAAGGGCAGGGCAAGTACCTTTATTCATCGGCCGGCGGCCTCAATGCCATCCAGTGCTACCTGTACGTGGCCCAGGGGCGGGTCGAGGGCTTGCCGGGAGGCGCCTGGTACTACCAGCCACGGCTCAACCGGCTGCTACCGATCAGCGTGCCGGCCCATGACGTGCCTCAGGACCCGCAACTGGCCGGGGCCGATTTCGCGCTGTTCCTGGTCGCCGAGATGGCCGCCATCGAACCCATCTACAACCATGCCGCGCCGGCGCTGCTGGTCCTGGAAGCGGGGTACATCGAGCAGCTGCTGCTGTCGCGCCAGGCAGGACTGGGCCTGGCGCTGGCCCCGGTACAGGGTTTCGAGGTTGCGCCACTGCGCCAGTTGTTCGCCTTGCAACCCAGCCACCGGGTCCTGCATTGCCTGGTCCAGGGCAGCTCGGCTGCCAGCGCGAGCCTGGTGCCGGGAGCTGCATTCGGCGATTTCCTGAGTGCCAGCACCAACGGTTTCGACTTGCCGGGCCAGGCAGCGTTGGAGCAGTTGCACCAACAGCAACGGCAGATTCGTCGCGACTTGCCGGAGCAGGGCGAGCAGGTCATCGAACTGCCTTGCCTGGCGATCAGTGCTGAGGCGCTGCGCCTGCGTGCCACCAAGCGCCAGTACGCCGAGACCCCGCCGAGCCTGGCGCAATTGAGCCGCGTCCTGGGCATGCTGCGGGCCGCCGCGGACGGCGCCCATCTGTATCACGTCGACTCCAGCCTGGAGCTGAAGATCTACCTGCAACTGACCGCTCCGGCACCCCGGGAGGCGGGGCAGGAGCCCTGGCTGCCTGCCGGTATCTACCGCTACCACGCCGCCAGCCATGCCCTGAGCCGCATCGGCGAGGCTGACCCGCAGTTGTTCAATGGCAGCTACACCCCCTTCAACCGCAAGCATGGGCAACAGGCCCGGCTGCGGATCTTCATCATCGCCGGCCAGGCGCCGGCCCATGGTGCGGACAGCCGGTATTTCAACCTGCTGCAAGCCGGACGGATCGGCCAGTTGCTCCTGGAAAGACAAGGCGAATTCGATATCGGGCTGTGCCCCATCGGCTCGATGTACTTCGATAAGGTCCGCGCTGCCTTCGCCCTGGACGAGGGCGACGAGCTGCTGCACAGCTTCGTTGGCGGCACCGTGATCCAGCAAGTGCCCCAGGGCTGGCCGCGTCTCGAAGTGGCGGGCACCAGCACCGCGGAGCCTGATGAGCCGCTGGCGATCGTCGGGATCGGTGGCCGCTATCCGGGCGCCGCCGACGTCCGGGAGCTGTGGGATAACCTGAGCGCCGGGCGTTCGTCCATCGCCAGCGTCAGCGCCGGTACGCTATTGCATGGCCAGCAGGCGGCAGCCGCCGGGCCGCATTGGTCGGTGGGAGCCTTGGCCGACAAGCAGCTGTTCGATCCGCTGCTATTCAATATCACCCCCGCCGAAGCCAGGACCCTGGACCCCCAGGAGCGCCTGTTCCTGCAAGCGGCCTGGCATTGCCTGGAGAACAGCGGCCATACCGCCAGCAGCCTGCGCCGCAGTGCCGGGCGGGTCGGGGTCTTCGTTGCCGCGATGTGGGGCGATTACCAGCACCACCAGCCCGGCGCGCAAGGCCAGCGGGCGAGTTCCTTGCATTCGGCGATTGCCAACCGAGTTTCATTCTTCAACGACTTCGATGGTCCCAGCGTAGCCTTCGACACCTCCTGTTCCTCGGCACTGACCGCCCTGCATTTCGCCTGTGCGAGCATCCGCCAGGGCGAGTGCCGGGCAGCGCTCGTCGGTGCAGTGAACCTGATCAGCCACCCCTCGCACCTGGAGCTGTTGAGCTCCCTGGAGCTGCTGTCCGCGGAGGGCCAGGCCCATCCGTTCGGCCTGCACGCCAATGGCTGGGTGGCGGGCGAGGGCGTCGGCGCCCTGTTGCTCAGGCCGCTGGCGGACGCCAGGCGCGACGGCGACCAGATCCTTGGCCTGGTCCGCACCACGGCCATCGGCCACAGCGGCAGGACGCTGCGCTACGGTGCTCCAAGCACCGACAGCCAAGCGGCGTCGATGAGCCAGGCATTGCGCCAGGCCGGGCTGGACGCCGAGGCGATCGGCTACGTGGAGGCCGCCGCGCCGGGCGCCAGCCTGGCCGATGGCGCCGAGTTCGCGGCCATCGCCAAGGTCTTCGGCCAGCGCCAGGGCGATACACCGCTGCCCGTGGGATCGATCAAGGCCAACATCGGCCACCTGGAGTCGGCCTCGGCGCTATCGCAGATCACCAAAGTGCTGATGCAGTTCAAGCACCGGCAATTGGCGCCGACCCTGGGGTGCGCGCCCCTGAGTCCCCTGGTGGCCATGGAGCACGGCAAGCTGGCCATCGTCGACAGCCTGCGCCAGTGGCAAGGGCCGCCGCGAGCCTTGATCAATGCCTTCGGTGCCAGTGGCTCCGCTGGCCACCTGATCCTCGAGGCGCCGCCGCCGGCCGATGCCAGGACGCAGCTTCGCGGTCCCTGGCTGTTTCCATTCAGCGCCGCCAGCGACGAACAACTGCAGCGGCTGCTGGCGGCCTTTGCCAGCGATCTGCAGGCTGGCCGCCTGGATGAGGCCAGCCTGGGCGACATCAGCTATACCCTGTGCGTGGGCCGGGTCGCCCTTGGCCATCGCCTGGCGCTGGTGGCCGAGAGCACGGCGCAATTGCTCGAGCTGCTCGGGGCTGGCACGGGTTCGTCGTTGCTGCGTGGAACGGCGGGCCGGGAAGTGCGGCCGCCGGTCAGCGAGGCGGATTTGCAAGGACTGGATCGCCAGGCCCTGGAGGCCGTCGCCAGCCGTTGGGTCGCAGGCCAGGTCGACTTGCAGCAAATTGCCCGGCATGAATGCCGGCGCGTGGCCCTGGCGCCGTATCCCTTTGCAGGCCTCGATTGCCATATCGCCGCCCCCGCCAGCAGCGAGCTGGCCGCGCCCGCCCGCGACGACAGCCTGCAAGCGGCGCTTGAGAGCTATCTCAAACAGCATTTTTCCAAGGTCTCGGCCATTGCCGAAGGCAGCCTCGACAGCCAGGAGAGCTTCGACCGCTACGGCTTGACCTCGTTGATGATCACCGAGCTCAACCAGCGCTTGGCGCAAGCTTTCGGTGAGTTGTCCAGCACCTTGTTCTTCGAATACCAGAGCATCAGGGCCCTGGCGTCCTGGTTCGCCACCGAGCATCCGGCGCGCAGCCGCCAGCTGCTCGGGCTACGGGAGCCGGCCAAGGCTGGCACGCAGATCGCCGGCAGCGAGCCAAGGTCCGCGCCCGAGCGGCCGCCGGCGCAGCAGGATCAACCGATCGCGATCATCGGCCTGGCCGGGCGCTTCCCCGGGGCGCCCGATGTGGAGAGCTTCTGGGACAACCTGAAGAATGCGGTGGACAGCATCAGCGAGATTCCCGCCGAACGCTGGCAGAACCAGTACTACTACAGCCAGGACCGCGGCCAGAAAGGCAAGATCAACACCCAGTGGGGTGGTTTCATCGACGATGTCGATCGCTTCGACCCGTTGTTCTTCAATATTTCCCCGCGCGATGCCGAACGCATGGACCCCCAGGAGCGGATCTTCCTGGAGACCGCCTGGCACACCCTGGAAGATGCGGGCTACGACCGCGCCGCGCTGCAACGTCACTACCAGGGCAACATGGGCGTGTTCGTCGGCGTGATGCACGGCGAGTACCTGCTGTATACCCGCTCCACTGCCAGCGACTGCACTGACGATGCGGTCGATGCCTCGTTCGGCTCGATCGCCAATCGGGTGTCCTATGTCCTGGACTGCAATGGCCCGAGCATGGCGGTGGACACCCTCTGCTCTTCATCGCTGACGGCCTTGCACCTGGCGGTACAGAGCCTGCGGCGGGGTGAGTGCCGAGTGGCCCTGGCCGGGGGCGTCAACCTGTCGTTGCACCCGAACAAGTATTTCATCCAGTCGCAGTTGACCATGTCTTCCAGCGACGGACGCTGCCGCAGTTTCGGCGAAGGCGGCGACGGCTTCGTGCCTGGCGAAGGCGTCGGCGCGGTGTTGCTCAAGCCGCTGGCCGAGGCCCAGGCCGATGGCGACAACATCCACGCGGTGATTCGTGCCACCTCGATCAACCATAACGGCAGGACCCACGGCTACACGGTGCCCAGCCCCAACGCCCAGGGCGCGATGATCGCCGAGTCCCTGGCCAAGGCCGGCATGGATCCACGGGAACTCAGCTACATAGAGGCCCACGGCACCGGCACGGCGTTGGGCGATCCGATCGAAATCAGTGGCCTGCAACAAGCCTTCGCCCAACGCAGCGCCGCCTTGGGCCGGCCGCCGGTTGCGGCCCGGCACTGCGCGCTGGGCTCGGCCAAGTCGAACATCGGGCACTTGGAGTCGGCCGCGGGGATCGCCGGGGTGGCCAAGGTACTACTGCAACTCAAGCATCGGCAGTTGGCGCCATCGCTGCATTCGCAACGGCTCAATCCGGCGATCGCCTTCGCCGAGTCACCGTTCCATATCCCGCAGCAACTGCAAGAGTGGCGCCAGCCGCGGCTGGATCTGGACGGTAGCGAACGCGAATATCCGTTGGTCGCTTCCGTCTCGTCCTTCGGTTCCGGCGGCTCCAACGGGCACGTGATCATCGCCCAGTACCAGGCCCCGGAGCGCTCGCCGGCCCTTGCCGGCCAGCCTGCGATCATCCTCTTGTCCGCGCGGACGCCGCCCCAGCTGCTGCAACAAGTCGAGCGTCTACGGCAATGCCTGCAACGTCGCGCCCTGGAGGGCCAGTTGCCGCGTCTGGATGACCTGGCCTTCACCCTGCAGCAGGGCCGCGAGGCACTGGAGTACCGCCTGGCGTTCAGTGCCACGAGCATCGATGAGCTACAGCAGCGCCTGGCCCAGGGCCAAGCATTGCTGGCCAGCACGCCTCAGTGCTCGGGGTGCTTCGACAACCTGTACCTGGGCCGCGTCCAGGAGAACAAGGCGGCGATGGCGGTGCTCGCCCATGATGAAGACATGGCGGCGACGCTAGTGGCCTGGGCCGACAAAGGCAAATACCAGAAACTGCTGGAACTCTGGGTCAAGGGCCTGGCGTTCGACTGGACACTGCTCGGGGCCGCGCCGGGGACGCTCCGGCGGATCAGCCTGCCGGGGTATCCCTTCGCCCGCGAACGCACCTGGGTCCGTGGCGACTTCCAGTTCCCGCCCCAGGCCCACCGGGGCGAGGCCGGGCACCTGCATCCGTTGTTGCAACGCAACGTGTCGGACCTGGCGCAGCAGAAGTTCACCTCGACATTCACGGGTGACGAATTTTTCCTGCGTGATCACCGGGTGCGCAAGCAGAGGGTATTGCCCGCGGTGGCTTACCTGGAAATGGCACGCGAGGCCATCAGCCAATCCCTGGGTGAGCAGGGGGCCGCTCCCCTGGCCCTGTGCAACCTGGTATGGGCGCAACCGCTGGCGTTCGACGAACAGGGCGGCGAGCCGCTGGGGGTCGAGATCCTGGTGGACAGCCTGGACCCGCAGCGCCTGGGTTTCCAGATACGCGCGCCGCAGGGCCAGGCGCTGTACTGCCAGGGCGAGGCGCTGCTGCAGGGTATACCCGAGCCACCAGCGTCGCTGGCGGCGTTGCAGGCGAGTATCCAGGAGCGAGGCCTGGACGCCGACGCGCTGTACCGCGCGTTCGACAGCGTCGACATCCACTACGGCCCCAGCCACCGGGCGGTAAGCCAGTTGCACACCGGTGCCGGACAATTGCTGGCGCAGATCGAACTGCCGCAGTCGTCGAGGGCAGGGCATGGGTCGTTCGTCCTGCATCCGAGCCTGATGGATGGCGCCCTGCAAGCCACCGTCGGGCTGCTCCTGGCCAAGCGGCTGGAGCAGGGCCAGGCGGCGCCGTTGCAGACCACCCGAGTGCCTTTCGCATTGGCCGGGTTGTGGCAGAGTGGGGCGGCGCTGGGGGAGCGGATATGGGCCTGGGTGCGTGACGCCCGGCAGGCGGTGGATGTCGGTCAGTCGAGCTTCGATATCGATATCTACAACCAGCAGGGCGAGCATTGCCTGGCCCTGCGGGGTTTTGTCCTGCGGGAGCTGAAGGCGCCGTCGGCCCTGCAAGGCTTGCTGGACGATCGCGCGCAGGCCGATTGGTACCTGCTGGAAAAATGGCAGCGTGTCAGTGTGCCAGTTCAAGCGCCGGACACCGGACGGTTACTGGCGATCGCCCATGACGTGGATGGCCAGCGGCAGTTGGCGGCGCGTTATCCGCAGGCCGCCGCGTTGCTCCTGGACGGCAGCGAGTCCATCGAGACCCTGGCCGCGCGGTTGGCCGAGCTGGGCCCGTTGGAGCAGGTGCTGTGGCTGGCGCCGAGCGAGGCACAGCAGCCGAGCGGCGTCGCCGGCATGATCCACGCCCAGCAGGCTGGGGTCCTGGGGTTGTTCCGCTTGCTCAAGGCGGTGCTGGCGATGGGCGGCGACAGCCAGCCGCTGGCCTGGACGCTGATCACCCGCGCCACCCTGACGGTGTTCGATCAGGCCAGCACGCTGCACCAGGCCGTCCATGAACCGGTGGCGCCAGCCCATGCCAGCGTCCACGGCCTGGTCGGCGCGATGGCCAAGGAGTACCGCCATTGGCGGATTCGGCTGCTGGACCTGCCGGCCGGCGACGCTTGGCCGAGCCAGGACCTGTTGGCATTGCCCGCCGACCCGCAAGGCGATGCACTGGCCTGGCGCGACGCGGCCTGGTATCGACCCAGCCTGGTGCCTTGCCTGCCCCCCCAGGCCGCTACGCTCGAGGACCCCTATCGCCAAGGCGGGGTCTACCTGGTGGTCGGTGGTGCCGGTGGCATCGGCCGCTGGTGGAGCGAGCAATTGATCCGCAGCCATGCGGCGCAGGTCATCTGGATTGGGCGTCGTGAACAGGACGACCCGATCACCGCGGCCATCGACCAGCTCGCCCAGCTGGGCCCGGCGCCACGCTACATCAGGGCCGATGCCGGCAATCATGCCGCGCTGCAACAGGCCGTGGCGCAAGTGCTGGCCGAGCATGGGCCGATCCATGGCGTGATCCACGCCGCGCTGCAGCTCGAGGATCGAAGCCTGGCGCGCATGCAGCCTGGGGAGTTCGCCGCCGCGCTGGCCGCCAAGGTCGACGTCAGCGTATGCCTGGCCGAGGTATTCGAGCATCAGCCGCTGGATTTCATGCTGTTCTTCTCCTCGTTGCAGAGCTTCACCAAGTCCCCGGGCCAGGGCAACTACGCCGCCGGCTGCACCTTCAAGAACGCTTTCGGCCGCTATCTGGGGCAACGCCGCAGCTATCCGGTGCAGGTCATCAACTGGGGCTACTGGGGCGAGATCGGCTCGGTGGCCGGCGAGGACTATCGGCGGCGGATGGCCGGCCTCGGGCTGGGTTCGATCGACGGCGAGTCGGCGCTGCAAGCCCTGCGGGTGCTGCTTGCTGGTGTGGCCGAAGGCCAGGCGCCGAGCCAGTTGACCTTCCTGCGTGCCGCACGCAGCCTCGGTGAAACCTTCGGCCAGCTGGCACTGCCGGCCCCTGCCGGCGGCCCGTTGGGGGAATACGCCGAACTGCGCCCGGCGGCCTACCCCTCGTTGCTCCCGCGGATCCAGGACCGCCTGCGTCCGGACAGCCAGCAGGTGCGCGGCGTGGTGGCACAGGTGCAGGCGCACAAGGCGCTCATCCATACCTTGCAGTTGCGCCTGCTGCAGGCCCAGCTCGAGCGCTTGGGCTGCTTCACTTGTCCGGGCGAATCGGCCATCGATATGCAGCAGCGCTGCAAGCTGTCGCCGATGTACCAGCGCTGGCTTGCCAAGAGCCTGGAAGAATTGGCGCAGCATGGCTACCTGCGGCTGGAGGACGGCGTATACCACGACACCCAGGTGCGGCCGGTGGCACTGGAAGCGTTGTGGCAAGAGTGGGCCGGGCACCAGCCGGCCTGGCTCGAACACGCCAGCCTCAAGGCCGAGGTATTGCTGGCCGAGGCGAGCTTGCAGGCCCTGCCGCGGATCCTCGATGGCCGGATCCCGGCCACCGACATTCTCTTTCCCGATGCCTCGATGGCTCTGGTCGAGGGCATCTACAAGCACAATCCGCTGTCCGATTTCTTTAACGAAGTACTGCTCGACGCCGCCTTGGAGTTCGTCCGCGGCCGCCTGGAGCAGGCGCCGCAGGTGCCGATCCGGATCCTCGAGGTCGGTGCCGGCACCGGTGGCACCAGTGCCCGTGCCTTCGAAAAGCTGCGGCCGTTCCAGGAGTGGATCGCCGAATACTGCTATACCGATGTCTCCCAGGCGTTCCTCAGGCACGCCCGCCAGGCCTATGGCCCGCAAGTCCCGTACCTGGCCTGCCAGCTGTTCGATGTCGACCAGCCAGTGGCGGTCCAGGGTATCGAGCCAGGCACCTATGACCTGGTGATCGCCACCAACGTCCTGCATGCAACGCAGGATCTGCGCCGGACCCTGAAGAACGTCAAGGCGCTGCTCAAGCACAACGGCCTGCTGATGATCAACGAGATCGCCGGCAATGGCTTGTTCACCCACCTGACCTTTGGCCTGCTCAAGGGCTGGTGGCTGTTCGATGATCCGCAGCTGCGCCTGCCCGGCGGTCCGGCGCTGGCTCCCCGGCAGTGGAAGCAGGTCCTGGAAAGCGAAGGCTATCGCCAGGTGCTGTTTCCGGCCCTGGCCGATCACGACCTGGGCCAGCAAGTGATCATCGCCCGAAGCAATGGCGTGGTCTGGCAGGATCGCTGCGAGCCCCTGGCAAGCGGCGCCGGCACTGCGGCGCGCCCGTCACCCAGCGCGGCGCCAGCGCCATCGCCAGCGCCAGCATTGCCCAGGCCGCTCGACGCGCCATTGGCGGTGGACGACAACCAGCTCAAGGCGGGCATGATCGACCACCTCAAGCAGGTCATCGGCGGGCTGTTCAAGATCGCTCCGCAAGAGATCGACGCCCGTGAAGCGCTGGAGACCTACGGCATCGATTCGATCCTGGTGGTGCAGCTCACCAACTTGCTGCGTGACCAGCTCGGTGGGGTCAGCAGCACGCTGTTCTTCGAATACCAGACCGTCGAGGCCCTGGCCGGGCATTTCGTCGCTACCCAGAAAGAACGCCTCAAGTCCCTGTTGGGCCTGGACCAGGCCGCGCCACCGCCGGCTCCCGCCGCCGGAACGAGCGGGCAACCTATCATGCCGGGCAAGTCACGCTTTGCCTCGCCACCGCCCGTCCAGCCCCCACCCGGCAGGCCCGGCACCGATGTGGCCATCGTCGGCCTGGCGGGACGCTACGCCAATTCGGCCAACGTGCGCGAGCTGTGGCAGCACCTGAAGAACGCCAGCAACTGCATCAGCCAGGTACCGCGGGAGCGTTGGGACTGGCGCCAGTATTTCGACCAGGTTCCCGGTACTCCCGGGCGCATCTACACCCCTTGGGGGGGCTTCATCCACGAGATCGACAAGTTCGACCCGTTGTTCTTCCATATCTCGCCCCGCGAAGCCTTGAAGATGGACCCCCAGGAGCGCCTGTTCCTGGAAGAGGCCTACCAGTGCATCGGCGATGCCGGCTATACCCCGGCGCGCCTGGCCGAGGGACAGCGGGTCGGAGTGTTCGTCGGTGTGATGAACGGCACCTATAACCGACAGTCCAGCTACTGGTCGGTGGCCAACCGGGTGTCCTACCAATTCAACTTCCAGGGGCCGAGCCTGGCGGTGGACACCGCCTGTTCCTCATCGCTCACGGCTATCCACCTGGCGCTCGACAGCTTGCACAGCGGCGTCAGCGACTGTGCGCTGGTCGGCGGGGTCAGCCTGCTGGTCGATCCAGTGCACTACATGGGCCTGAGCGAAATGCAGATGCTCTCCAAAGGCCAGCGCTGCAAGGCGTTCGGCGCCGACGCCGACGGATTTGTCGCGGGCGAGGGGGTAGGCGCCTTGTTGCTCAAGCCGCTGGCCCGGGCCGAGGCCGATGGCGACCGGATCTACGGTGTGATCAAGGGCAGCATGCTCAATGCCGGCGGCAAGACCAACGGCTACACCGTGCCCAACCCCCTGGCCCAGGCGCGCCTGGTGAGCGATTCACTGGCCCGCGCCGGCGTCGCCCCCAGCTCCGTGAGCTATGTCGAAGCCCATGGCACCGGCACCGCCCTGGGCGACCCGATCGAGATCGCCGGCCTGGCGCGGGCGTTCAATGCCGGGGCGGGCACTGCGCGCGCTCAGTACTGTGCCATCGGCTCGATCAAGTCCAACATCGGCCATTGCGAAAGCGCGGCCGGTATCGCCGGGATCACCAAGGTGCTGCTGCAACTCCAGCATCGGCAGCTGGTGCCGTCGCTGCACGCCGATGCGCCAAACCCGGAAATCGATTTTGCCGCCACCCCCTTCAGGGTGCAGAAAACCCTGGCCGAGTGGCCCCAGGTCCAGGTCGAGGTCGGCGGTGTGCTCAAGGCGGCGCCGCGCATCGCCACCGTGTCGTCTTTCGGCGCCGGTGGCGCCAATGCCCACCTGGTGATCCAGGAGTACCAGGAGCAACGGCCAAGGCCCGCCATGGTCGTGGACGAACAGCGCCCGGCGATCATCCTGCTGTCGGCCAAGAGCCGCGAACAATTGTTGCAGCAAGCCCGTTCGCTGCTCGACGAATTGGCCCACGAGGCAGTGCAAGGGGCTGGCTTGCCAGCGTTGGCCTGCACCCTGCAACTGGCGCGCGAGGCCATGGAGCAGCGCTGTGGATGGCTGGTCGGTTCGCTGGCGCAATTGCAGGAACGACTGCACGACTTTATCGCCAGCGGTGCCACCCAGGCCCGCACTCGGGCCAAATCCGCCACGCCGTTGCCCGGCCCGGCGCTTGGCCACGACATGCACCGGGCGGCCAGCCAGGCCGCCCTCGACGCCTGGTTGGCCGGTGCCGACCTCGACTGGCGGCAGATGTATCCGCAGGGCCGTCCGGCGCCCCTGAGCCTGCCGGGCTACCCCTTCGCCCGCGAGCGATACTGGCAGGCTCCCGCGGCCCGGGAGCTGCCTGTCAGCAGCGGCGAAACCCACCTGCATCCGCTGCTCCAGCGCAATGTATCGGACTTGCATGGCTTGCGTTACCTGACCCGCTTCAGCGGTACCGAAAGCCTGCTGGCCGAGCATCGTGTCAACGGCCAGGGCGTGCTGCCCGGGGCGGCGATGGTCGCGATGATCCAGGCGGCGTTGACCGCAGCCCTGGGCCGCGCGCTACCCGCCGGCCAAGCGTTGCTGGTTCGCGACCTGGCCTGGCACCAGCCGTTCAGCGTCGAAACCGCCGCTGCCGGGGAGCTGTTCCTTGAGGTGCAAGCACAGGCGCAAGACCAGTACCGGGTCGGCCTCTATTCCTACGATCATGCCGCCCAGTTGCAATTGCATTGCCAGGCGCAGGCCGCCCTTGGCGCGGTCCCGGCGCCGTCGCTGGAGGCCGCCGGCGGCGCTCCGCGGACAGTGGATATCCAGGCCTGCTATCGCTGCCTGGCCGCCATGGGCATCGAGTATGGGCACAGCCATCGTCGCCTGTTGACGCTGGCGCGCTGGGACGACCGAGCCTTGGCCCGGGTGGCCCTTGAGGACCCGGCGGCGAACGCGGGCTTCGCCATTCATCCAGCCTTGCTCGATGCCGCTATGCAAGGGGTCATGGCCTTGTTGCTGGATGAGCTGGGCGAGCGACCACCGCTGCTGTTGCCCGACAGGGTGGGGCAGTGGGTGCTGCTGGCCGACTGCCCGGCAACGTTGCAGGTACGAATTCGTGATGCCGAGCGCGATAAATGCTCGCCCCTTAGTGAGATAAACGAGGCAAAAAATTTTTGTACAGACTGCAATGGAATTGCATTTCTGGCTCTAGCTACGTGACACGCGACGAATATTTGGATGGGTATAGTCTTGAAAGCTCAAGTCGGTCGCTTGGGGCGCTGCTTGATATCGGGATATCCTTCCCTCCCCTCGACCCAGTTCCGAACAAGCCCCCGGTACCTCAACCACTCCTTGCGAGGCCCCGGCAACAGGTCACCTGGGGGTACTCCGGCTTCTGCTTCTTCAATAGCGTCAGACTGCGCAGCGACTACAATCAATTCAGCTCTACGCCATTCATCCTCGATCCAACGAATTGCGGATGGGCTTGGTCCCCAGCCTGGAAACAGCCACGGCTGATCTGCATTATCGGGCGGTGCAACCACTTCGATGCTCTCCGGTGGCAGCGAGGCACCTTCGCCAAACCCACCGAGATATTTACCCTGCTTATCAACAGCGTAACGCGTACTCATGCCCATGCCCTCACAACAAGGCGCCACTTCGATGGCGTAATGATCCCCGTAGACCCTGTACCCCAATGGAGCACAAAGAAAACCCCCGGCTGACTCCCAAACTTACAGTTCAGATTGATCCCATCAGGGACAACTGAAATTCCAAGGCTATATAAGTTATCCACTCCCGCACTGGGAACAAGAATAGTTGCCCCAGGCCAATAACCATGCTCCGCTTCTTTGCAAATCAAGTAACTCTCCCACAGCACGGGTGGCACCCCAAGCCCGTGGGGGATACTTAGATATCCGTTCGTCATGATGGTTTGTTCTGGTGAGGTAAACGCCTTAGTGAATACCTGCCGCCCCTCAAGTGCCGACACCTTGTTTGCAAGCTCGCTCACTTCGCCCTTATCGGCCTTGCCACCGGGATAGAAATTGCCGGCGTGCCAAATCGTGTGGGCAACGGGACCCATACTCCAGCCACCAACCTTTAGTTGGTTGTCAGTATCAATCCCAAGGTGTGCCCCAAAATTTCCGGGCCTATGAAAGCTAACCAATGCGGCGCCATTAGCATTCCCGCGAACCTCAAGCGCGCTAGCATCGCCGCTTATGCCGCCAATCGAGCCCGTTGCAGCACTCATACATTTAGGGCTTTCCCCCGGCACCAACACTTGGCCTTTTTTTACATAGTCAACAGGATTGAAGTTCCCCGAATGCCACGCTGTATTGCCGAACAACTGCACCGATTTATTAATCACGTCCAGCGTTAAAGGGAATGTAGTTTCCCCGTTATTTACCGAGAAAAATCTTAAGGTCTTACCCACAGCATCAGCGCGGATATCAAATCCCGGTGTTTGCCATGAGATTTCCGGGGAATCAATAGTCCCATTGTTAAGAACTATTGAGCCAGACACCGTCCCGCCAGCCTTGGGCAGCAAGGTACTGACAGCAGTGTTCAATTCGGCCTTGCTCGCTTTCGCCGCCAAGGCGTTAGTCATCGTCGCAGCGAAGTTCGGGTCGTTGCCCAGCGCGTCGGCCAGTTCTTTCAGCGTATCGAGCGCCGCAGGAGACGATGCCACTAGATTTGCGACCGCCTGCTGAACAGCGGCGGCAGTTTCTGTTTTTGTGAACGCATCGGAGATACCAAGCCCGCTCAAGGTTGTCGGACTGCTTCCCGCAGTAGCCAGGCCTTTCGCATTGAGGGTGATCTTGGTGTAGCTGCCTGGTGCAATACCGCTATCAGCCAGCGTCAGCGTGATCTCAGTGTCAGCGCTACCATCGAAGCTGCCACTTCCGTTGACAGCCCCCTTGAATCTCAACGTCCGGGCCGTCGCGAGCTGAGTAGCTTTTCCGATTGCGGTCGTGCCGTCGATGATCTTTCTGATCGCGGCCCTCAACCAGGCAGTTCGATTGCCCAGCTGTTCAGCTTGCTTGTTTGCAATACCTCCCGGCCCGCCGATCACCCGGTCAGAGGTCTCGATCTGATAGGTGCCTTCGGCAAAGTCTTCTGTTTCTGGCAAGTTGGCCATCAAACACTGCTCCCATGGTTGTACGACCCGTCATATCGAGCGGTGCCGTTGTAGCGAATGGCTGCGGCCCGATATTCGAGCGAGGCAAGACGGCGCCCGGCTGGCGCTATAGACGACAACATGCGGCGAAGTAGGTCCGCCTGGTCGTTGGTAATTGGGTCTTTCAAGATCAGGCGGTACGCGGCCCAGGCGCGGGGATCGCCATACACGTACAGCCCATCAAAAAGAATGCTGCCGTTGTAGGTTCGACCGCCAAGTCCTTCCTGCAGCTCGACTTCTCCGAACCCCAACAAGCGGATGATTTCCCGTATCGCCCAAGGCGTGCCCTTATAGCGGTGCAGTTCCACCGCGTTCTTGATTAGATTTCGGCGAGCGTCTTCGGACTCGGCCAGCATCCAGACAGCCTCATCGAGCAAGCTAAATTGATCAGCCAGAACAGGCAGCAGAGGGGCTTTCACCAGGTCAACGAGATAAACCAGCATCGGGGTCAGATCGATGCCGGCGTGCCGCTCTTCCAGCAGTTTGCACAGCAGAGCAAAGCGCTCATCACCCGCCAGCGCGGGCGGCAGGGTCATGTCAGCCATCGGTAACCCCCGAATACAGAATCTCTATGCCAACGCAGTCGGCCCATCCATGCGGCGGTAGCTCCAGTGGTGTTACGGGCAGTTCAAGCGCTGCGCGGTACACCCCAGCGACCTGAAGCCTGGCGATGAGCTGCTCGGGGACGATATCTAGGCCCAGGCCAGCGCGCAGTTCGCGAGCATAGGTTTCAGCGGCTTTTTGCACAGCGGCAAGGGTCGCTGCCTTCTCGGCCCAGCTGTATAGCGTGATGTGCGACTTGATGCGCCATTCGACTCGCTGCGGCATCGAAGCCCGAACGGTGTCACACAGCGGGCGCAGTTTCTCTCCGCTGAGATAACCTTCAACCTGCTCAAGGAGGCTGGCAGTGGGCATGCCGGCATCTGTCAGTGGATGAACAGCCACCTCTCCATCGGGCAACCCATCGACCGGCCCGCGCACGGCGACATCAATGATGGATTGATGGACTGAAAGTGCGTGATAGCGATAGGCACCACGGCTGCCAGCGGTTGTATAAGCTTCTGGTGCCAGGATGATCCGTTGCTTGTAGCGATCATCGGTCTCGTCATCGACGCCATCAGCGGGCACCGTAATGTTGCTGGCAGTCACTCCCGCGAAAGGCAGTCCGACCAGCGTATTGATCTGGCCGATAGCCCAGCCGTTGCCCACAACTCCTGCTGTCTCGCAGACAGCGCGGGCTTGCACCGTCGTAGTGCCAGCTTTCAGAACAGCGTCCTGGCCTGTCGTGAGAAAGGCCACCGCGCCGTTCTGAGTCGTGATCCGGGTGCCTGCTTGGATCACGCGATCCTGCGCGTCTACCTCGACGACCACAAACTGAATGGTACAAACGGCTCCGACCGCCAACAGACGCCGTGTCCCCACCAGGTCACCCAGGTAGTCGAGAATCGGACCGCTGCTCAAACGCACCAGGAGCTTTTCCCCGGCGTTCTGGATAGCCGCCTTGATGCGGGTTTCCGAATAAGCAACCTGGTTGATGAACAGGCGCTCGATCTGAGCGGGAAACAGCGATTTGCCGGATTGCTGTTCGTAGCGAGCAATCAGCTCAGCTTCGATAGCCGCCGGATCGACCTCGACGAACACGGGCTTAGGCAGCTCGCGCATAGGCCACCTCGGTCAACTGGGTGACACCATCAGCCACCCGCCACTGCACCCTTAGGGTGATCTGCGAGCCCTCAATGCTCACCTGCACCTGGACAACGGTGACCCGAGGTTCCCACTGGCGAATCGAATCAACCGCCTCGCGCACCAGGTGCGGAGTCACCCGGTTGACGGGCCAGTCGAGGTACAGATGGATGTTGCTGCCGAACTCAGGTCGGTGAGCATCGCTGCCCTTGGGGGTGATGAGAATGATGCGGATAGCCTGGTCGATATCGCGCAGGCCCTCGACCACCTCACCGGGAGTGCCAAGGGCGGGCTGCCAGTGTGCGGCGGTGATACTGGTATAGGAGATGGGCGTATTCATGCGCCCATGGTGCTGAAACCGAACGGCTCTAGCTTTTAATCGAGTTTAAAGACGGCCTAGAATGTGGCCCGAAACCAACCGAAACCATGGACGGAGACATAATGGAGCAGCTAGTAGTCTGGATCATCGCCGTAATCGGCGGAGGCACCCTGATAGGGGTGTTCTGTAAAATGAAAGATGGGTTCGGCCCAATGAACCTCCGTGTCGTGGGTATCGTATTAGTTGCTGTTCTAACCTCGCTGTTAGCGGTTCTAAAGGACGATGGCTTTACTGCTGCAATAGGAGTGCTGGGCGCAATTGCAGGGTATCTGTTTGGTTCTCAGACAGATAAATGAGGTTGCTCTACCCCTGCGCAATTAGTGGCTGTGATGGTTCGAATTCCCACCCGCATCCATCACCGCTCCGCTGGCACTGACGTTCCCATCGACCTGCAGATTGCCTTTCATCTGTAGGTTTCCATTCAGCGTGACCTGTGGGATGTTCAAGGTCGCTGAAGGCGCCTTCACTACCACTGGCCCTCCGGCCTCAACCGTGATATTCCGCCCGCATTTCACAAGCAAAGCCCCCACGCAATCCAGCGTCATGACTCCAGTAGATCGGTCGTAGGTCGAGACAGTCCCATCGCTGAAGCGTACATAGTCGGTGTTCTCATCGACCACGGGCGGCGGCTCTGCGGTTGAGTAGACCCCACCCAGGTACACACCACCTACACCATCGGCATCGAGCAGCACGGCGACCTGTTCCCCCAGCTCGGGCATCAATGGGCGCCGCTTCGTGCCCTGGGTGTTGCGCTGGGGCACGTTGAGCCAGTAGCTCTCGACACCATCTCGCTCATCAAGGCGCACCCGGATGCGGCATGTCACGAAGTCCACGGCGCTGACTTCGCCGTATTCCAGTTCAACGCTCATCAGGCCACCACCTCGCGCTCGATGCCGTATGTCGACAGAGCCAGATCAGGCTTGGTGTTTTCCAGCGTCATGGAGATCGAGGGCGCCGAGATCCGGCACGCCTCCATGTCAACGATGTAGCCCCCGGCGCGGGTCATTTCATGGCGAGCGGAAGTGATCAGGTAGTTGCCTCCGAGCTTGCCTGCAGCGGCCAGGGTGACGATGTTTCCGCTGACCAGGTTGGGACGACCCATGGCCGTCCAACTGCCCTTTGTCCTCTCCCTGTTGGTCCTGGCCAGCTCGGCTTTAGCCTTGGCCTTCGCCTCTTCAGCCGAGGCTGTACGCTTACGTTTCTTCTTGGTGTCGCCGCTGGTCGTGGTCTTACTGGCGCTGCTGGGGACCGCGACCGTCTCGCCGTTGACGATGTCGTAGGCGACCAGCTTTTTTTGCGAGGGGTCTTTGTGTTTGACCTTCACGGCTTTGGGGATGTCGCGGATCTGGTCTCGTAGATTGACGTTCGCCAGGTCGCCGAGGACTTGAGTGGCCACTGGCGCACCTCTGGCCAACTCACTGATGGCGTGAAACACCATCTTGTTGCCGGTGACTTTGAAGGCATAGTCATACTCCTCGGCGAGCTTACGCAGAAAGACCAGGTCCGACTCCTGCTGGGTCAGCCGGTCGAGTTTGATCGGTTCGATACTACCGACAAGGACCAACCCCTGGCGTGCGGCGACCTGCTTGGCTACGGCATCCAGAGTGGTGTTTTCGTAGGCCTTGTGTTCTGGCGTGCGCAGCGGAGTGTTGATGCCCGTGCCGAGGGCACGAATAGTGATCGTCGAGGGCGGACAACGCAGCTCGATGCCGTCGATTTCAAACCTGCCCACGGTCCGTAGGGGCTGCCCAGTCCATCCGATGGACAGTACCAAGGTATCGCCGTGCCCCGGATACCAAGCGTCTCGCCACTTGCCCTCGGAATCCTCCAGCTCGACATCCAGATTGTCGGCCTCGCCGCTCAGGAAGTCCTGATAAGTCAGCGATATCAGGTGCTCACTGATGTTCCGCGTGATGTTGCGCTGCTGGTAGGTCAGAACGAAGCGCGCCTCGGGCACTTGAGCAGGTGTTATCGCATCCATGGCGGCAGGTCCTCCGCTGCAGGTTTGGGCTCAATGATTGGAATGGCCAAGGTCAGGCCTGCCGGCAGCGCGGCAGTGATCGGCACATGAGGGTTTGCCTCAACGATCGGCAGATACCGGTAAGCGTCACCGTAGTAACGCCAGGCCAGTTGATCCCACCGCTCTCCCTCTGTGGTGACATGGACAAGAAACATCACGCCTTCCTCGTGAGGACTTGCGCGGCCAGGCCAGAAAGCCGAGTACTGGCGCCATCCATTCTTGTCAGTGCCTGGCCAAGTGACTCTTTCGATGCTGCGAAGCGGTCAACGATGTTGCCCAGGTCTACAGGGCTCAGGCTGGATCGAGCGCCCATGACGCTTGAGAGCACGTCCTCGCCCAGGCGTGACAGGTCGGAGCCGTCATCGAGCAGGCCAGCCGTTTCCTTTAGCCCCTGCAGGGGCTCGATTGCCCGAGCGGTCACGCCGAGCAACTGGGGGACCTGGCCCAGGATCATTGAGGCATTGCCACTCTTGACCGTCTCATAGAGGTTCTGGCCTGCCTTCAGTACGTTGCCTGCAGTTTTCGCGTGACCGATCACCAACTGGGTTGTGCTGGGAGAAGGCTGCATCCTGGAGATCAGCCCAGGAGAACCGACTACTGCAGCAGAGGTCCCGCTGACGGATGGATCAAGCAAACCAGGACGAAGAGCCTTGCGGGTAAATGCTCCCGTGTACTCTTTCAAGCTCACTTGGACTGTTGCGGATCTGATCTGACCTTTGTCAGTAGCGCGGTGGATGGCGTTGCTCAGGTCGACGATGACATACGGCCCCAGGTACTGGCCGCTCCCCATGACGAATGCCAATGGCTCATGCTTTTTCTTTGCCGCCTGCAAAGCTCGCAGTCGTGCCTCGGGGTCGCCTAGGACTGAATGCAGCTCGATGGTCAAACTGTATTCGTCCAGGCCCTCACCAATCCATTCAAGCAAGGGCTTGCCCTGGATGCGAGGATGCTCTGCCCAGTCGGCTGATCCGCGTTGCTCCATACCGGTGATGCCACCGGCAACGGTAAATTCAATCTCGCCCAGGATCGCGAACATCAGGCTGCACCTCCGGCTGCAGGCCCGTAACTACGGCGTTGCTTGTCGTACTCGTAACGTTCCATAAACCGCACGAAGTCGGCATAACCGACCTGCAGCGCCTGACCAAGCTGATCACGCACACCAGGGCCGCCTGGCACATTGATCTGAGGCGAGAAGTTGAAGACCGACTGGCCGCCGCCTGAAGACGCGCCACCGCCCATCATGCTGGCCCTGGAGACATTCACCGGATTAGGGGGCAGCAGATCAACCTGGGACTGAGCAGCCATTCCCTGGGCGGCGTTGCGAACAAGACCAACCTGCGAGGTGATACCGATGGCGGCGCCCTCGCTGATATTCTCACCGTAGCCCATGAACACGCGGCTCGGCGACTGAATGCCGAGGGTCTCGGTGAACCAGCCTTTCACCGATGAGCCAACGCCGATGACGCTATCCTTGAGCGAGCCGGCCATGTTACTGATGCCATTGACCAGCCCGCTGATAAGCATGCCGCCAAACTCGGTGAACTTCCCAGGTAGCTCGACTCCAAAGTAGCTCATCACCCCCGCGAAGGCCTTGTAGAACAGTCCGGTAGGCGAGAAGTTTACGATCAACGAAGCAATGCTACCGAGGCCCCCGCTAAAGGCTTTAGGGATCTCGCCAATCAGTTCCAGGAGCCACCGAGCAGGAGTGAACAGCACCGAGAAAACAGAGCCGACAACTCGTCCAAACTCGGCTCCAGATGAGGTGGCTCGGCCTAGCTCATCACCAGTGAGGCTGACAGGCGTGAACAGTTCTTTGAACCATTGCACAACCGGCTTGAGGGCTTCACCAATGCGGGAGATCAAGGGCGCTATAGGCTCAAAGGCAGCGCTAAACGCCTCGCGAATAGGTTTGATGCCCTCAATGAACCCACTGAAGAAGCCCGTGGTGAATGCCTTGATGGGCTCCCAGTACTTGTAGATCAGCAGCCCAGCAACAGCCACCGCTGCGATGCCAGCGATAATCCATCCAATCGGTGTGGCTGCGAGGGTCGCCCCGAACGCGGCAGTCATTCCTGTTAACCCGGGCAGTACAGCGGTCAACCCGGTGACTCCCGATATCAACGGCGTGAACCGAGTTGCCAGCATTGACGCTCTCAGCAATGCAGTCTTGCCTGACAGCAATGACATGACGGTTCCCGCACTGTTGAGTGCGCTCATCCCAAGGTTGGCTCCATATTTCACACCAATGAAAGCCAATTTCAGTCCAACAATACTGGCGACTGTTTTTACAACACCGCTAACCAGGGCAGGATTGTTTCCGGCCCAAACACCAAACGCACGAACAACCGGAACAATTGCTTGTGTGATCTCAACAACGGAAGGCAGTAACGCGCCACCTAGAACAATGCCAACTTCAGAAAGGCTAACCCCCAAAGCTTTGAGCTGTTCTTTAGGGCTGCCCATACGTTTCTGCCAATCTTGATCAGATATCCCTTTATCGGCTGACCCAAAGCTGCCCTTCTGGATATCAGCGTGTTCTGCGCGATTAGCCAATGCAGGCCGGATATAGGACAACGCCTGCTGGTCCCGAAACAGCTCGCCAAGCTTATAGGCTTCATTCAGGCGATTTAATGCGATATCTCGTTCTTTTTCGTCCTTGATAGCCAGTACTTTTTGAAGTTGATCTGCCGCTGCCGGGCCTTTGGTCCCCATGTACTTCGTCACGATTTCAAGCATGGCCTGGGTGGGCGTAAAACCGTTCTTGATCATGTTGGTCAAGGACGTCTTTATGTCGATACCGGCATCGTTAAACGCTTTCAGCGTGTCAGGTGCCGTCAACTTTGATAAGAAGTTTTTGAAGTTGTTGGCGGCTTCATCATTGCTGCCTGCCCCCTTACGAGCGATCTGCAGCGATGCACCTATTTCAGCGACCGCCCGCTCTCCAGTGATACCCAGCGCGGCGAACTGGGGAGTCAACTGAGGTAGCCACTTGGCCATATCGGCCAGCTCGAACTGCCCCCTCTTACCGGCGTACGCCAGCATGTTCATGGCGCGCTCCAGGCCACTTGCGCCGATCCCGAGGTTGTCATTGAGCGCGATGGCCACCGAGCCAAGATCATCCATGCTGGCCCGCGTGGCCGTTGCTGTCTTGGCCATGATCGGAGCGTAATCAGCTAGTTCCTTAGCACTGGAGATGCCGCCAGCGATTAGCACGCCTGTGCCCTTGGCCACCTCGGTCTGTGTCTGGTTCCACTTCAAAGCAGAGGCACGCATCACATCGCTGAGGCGCTTCTCCTCGTCTTCATCAAACCCACCAGTAATGGAGATGTCGCGGGTCTGGTCCTGGAAGTCGATGGCTGTGCGCAGTGATTGCACAATGGGGGCGCCGACCACAGCAGCGGTTCCCAGGGTCTCCATTGCCTGTCCACGCAGTTCGCCACGCCGGTCCTTCAGCGTTGCTCCTCTGGCAATACTGGCGTTGAGGCTTTCTTGCTTGACCTTCAGTTGCTCGATGGACCGACCGACCTGGTCATACTGCCGACGCATGCGCTCAATACCTGAGCCACCGCGAGCTAAAGACGCTGCCAGCTCGGTGCCGATGAGCTTTTGCTTGGCGGTCAGGCTATCCGTCGCCCGACCAAGCTGTTGCACAACCGTCTTGGCGGAGCCAAACGCCGAACTTAACGTACTGGAGACCGCAGCACCGATCCGCAGTCCAACTAATACTTCATTCGCCATGGAGTGCTCTGCCAACTAACGATTTGCTTGCTCTGCCAATTCAATGCGGCGGTCGATCTCTCGCCTGCACACATCAACCCAAAACCAGTACCGGTCCATATCCAGCTCGTCTATCTCAGACGGCTGCATCCTCAATACCAGCAGTAGCGCTTCGTCCCAGGACTGCAGCAAGGTCTCCTCCGCCAGCCATTTCCCGAAACACCTCGACGACTTTCTTGGAGTCGGCGATGTCCAGGTCCATCAGGTCTTCGATGGTGAGGCCGGTCATCTTGGCGAGCAGGAAGTCCTCCAGTACAGCCTCGTCCTTGGTATGGTTCTGCGCGGCGCTGATGTCTTTGCGTTTCAGGCGGGTGATTGGCAGCGAGCTGATGTACACACCAGCTGCAGAGGTGAAAGGAAACTTGAGGGGAATGCTGAGGGTGTCGGCCACGTTCGTTACTCCAGGTGATGATCAGTTGCTCTAAATGAGTCCTGAGCATCGCACCTGGTCGTGGCATTGGCTTTTAATCGAGTTTAAAGAGAGGATCAGTCCTTGGTGGACCGTTGAGCTATGGACAAGGAGAGGATTCCCACAATGGAAGAAGAAGTGACAGTCAAGATTAATGGCATCGAGTACTCAGCTTCCTACATGGTATTCGATGACATGCTAGTAGTTTACTTTCCAAATGGAGAGCAGAGTGAAGCGAAGCTTGGAGGTATGGGGCCTGAAGGACTTGCGCGGGCTCACCTACGCTCATTTGTGAAACGTTGCGAACAGAGAAAATCATAAGGAGGCAGCATGGCCGCTGCAAACATTGAACGATTCAATGCTGTTACAGGGGCGATTTTCGCCAGTTTGTATGAGAGTTTTCCTGTTGATTGTGACCTAGAAGCCGAAGATTTCAGGGAGCAGTTACAGGAGGTTCCGGGAGAGGAGTATCTGCAACGTCATGAAATTAGGTTTTTCGTCTCAACAGTTCTTTGGTTAGCAGAGCATGGATATCTGAGTACTGGCTCCCCTTTAAGCAGTGGAACTGTAGTCCGGTGTAACCTGACGGCCACCACTTTAGAGCTGTTGAGTGCACTTCCTTCCAGCCTGAATAATAAGGGCCCATCCTTGGGCGATCAGTTGGTCACCGCCACCAAAAATGGCGTCACTGAAAAGGTCAAAGATCTTACAAGCGAGCTTCTGAGCAAGGCTGCGGCATTTGGAGTCAGAGCCGCAACTGATTGGGTAAACCAGTAATCAAGCCTGCCCAATGTTCTGCCGGTACTTGGCCAGCTGATCCTGACCGCCAACGCGAAAGATGTTGGCCAAGTAATCGAGCAACACCACCTCTTGCCCATCCAGTACCTGACGCACGTAGGTCGCCGAGAACGGAGTCTCGTACTTGGTCGGATCTCGTGGCTTATGACTGCCCAGTTGGTACTCCTTACCAGTGATGGTCATCATCGTCACCAGGGCCACTTCATTGACCAGGCCGCCGTTGTTGAACACCTGGACGTTGGAACGACACTGCAATTGCACGCTCTTGAACGGAGTCACCAACTTGACCGCCGCGTCGTAGTACAAGCTGTTCCAGATGATCTTGCCCTCCAGCTTGTCGATGCCGTCTGGCAGCTCGATCAGGCCAACCATTCCCAGTCCCTGGAAGTCGCTGGTCACGGTCTTGACCGAGCCCAGATCGATCTCTTCGGCGCGGCCAAAGAAGCTGGCGCCGTCGAGGTAAATCGCGGCGTTGGAAACACGGTGAGCACTAAAGCCGGCCATTATTGGGCTCCCAGGTTGACCAGGTATTCCCCGGTGATTTCGGTTTCAAAGGTTCCGCGCTCAAATGGCAGCGGCACGGTCAGCTTGTAGTTGAACAACGCATGCCCTTTTTCAAGCTCAGTCCGGGGATTGCGTGCTGGGTCATACCAACATTCACCGCCGATCAAGGCTTCATCGCCGATCAGCTTGCGTAGGAACAGATTGACGCTCTCGGTGATGCTGGTGATGAGCGAGTTGGTGATCGGCATGTCTACGAATTGCAGCGAGCTGTAGCGGATCGACTCGTCGACCACGTCCTTGGTGCGCCGCACGTTCTCGAAGTTGCGCATATGGGTCACGCTCGGCCAGGCTGCCATGCGGTTACCCCACAGGCGCAGCCCGGTGCCGAACGAGTTGAACACGGTGGTGATGCCCACTTCGTTCAGCAGGTTGACCTCGCTGTTTGGGTCATCGATCCGCGCCGTCAACGGGCGCTCCAGCCCAATGATGCCAAGCAGTTCCTGGTTGGAGCTGCTCCACCAGTAACCCTTGTCGTTGTCCACTTTGGCCCGCAGGCCTGCAGCACGGATCGACAGTGGCTGCAGGCGCTCACCGTTGGTTGCAGCGTCGTACACTTTGACGTGCGGGTAGCACAAACGGGCTCGGTCGCTGCTGGTGTTGAAGTTGATGGTGCCAACCGGCCCACGACCAGCAATCACCTGTTGCACCGTCGCGCCGATCGGAGCGTCGATGTAGGCGACGGCGCCAACCTTGGTAGCTTCTGAGATCAGTTCGACACCCACCGCATTCAGGGTGCTGAAACCAGGGGCAATGAAAATCTTGGAGAAGAAGCCCAGGGTGTTGTAGCTGTCCTGGAACGCCTTCAAGCCGGTACGGCGGCCTGCCAACGTCACCGCGCCGATGATCTCGGCAGGCGTGACCTTGCTCGGGTCGGCATGGGTGTAGTCCGCCTTGACCTGGGCATTGGCCGGAATCGTCCCTGTCGCCAGCCGTTTTACCCGGCCAGTCAGCATGTCCACGGTGTAGTCAGTGGCCAGCGTATAGGTGTTGGTGTCATCCGCTGACTTCACTTTCAGCTGTTGCAACGCACCGTGCCCGAGCTGCAGGAGATCGTTGTCGCCGAACTGGCGAGCCTGGCCCGACACATCCGTCCGATGGATAGCCGGATCGAGGACATTGACCACAAGCACAGTACCGGCGCCGAAGTCATAGATGCCGTCCAGGGCCTCGGGAATGCTGAAGCCAGTGAGGTGGGTGCCGAACTGGGCTGCATCGCCCTCGGTCAAGCACAGAGTCAGTTGATTGACTGGGCCAATGGGTGCGGTGCCGACCAAGGCAATGACTGCAGACTTGACCACCTTGATTGCCCGGGGGCCTCGCTCGATCTCGGTGGTTTCAATGCCGTGTAAGTAATTGGCGCTCATGCCGACACCCTCTGTTCAAAGTAAGTAATGCCCTGCGCGGTGATCCGGCAATGAATGGATTCGTGACGGACAAGGCCCATTTCAACCAGGAACTCAAGTGCGAACACGCACTCTTGCGGGTCATGTCCCAAGGTATGTGTCAGGTCTCGCGAGAATCCCGATTGCCCGGTTTTGCGCTTCTCATAGAGGGCTCCGAGCATGGCCTGACGGATAACCTGTTGGCGGGCGATGAAGTCGCGTTCAGTGGTGCTGGCCATTAAGACTTCGCTCCCTTTGGTGCGACCTCGGCAACAGACTTGGAGGAGGCTTTAGCCTCGACCGGCATTGCCCGTAAATGCTTCAGTTCCAGCAATACCTTGGTGTATTCGTGGCTTTGGGGCAGCTCAACGCTTTCATTGGTATGCAGTTGCACTTCAAGCAGTTCATCGCCTACCCGCAACGAGGCGGCGCTTGGTGGGCCGGTGTAGATGTAACGAGTGAGATTCATGGGGTCTCCTCAAATTGGAGGTGTGCTGGCAACGGTGGCTCGTTGGGGACCATCGCCTGCAGTTGAGTGGCACGCATTGAAAAGTCCTGGCCGTATTGCCATAGGCCGCTGACCTGACCAATGAACTGTTCGGCTACGGGGCGGCAGGCCTGGTCGCAGTGCGGGGCGAACCAGCCGGTCAGGCATTCGCGGATCTCGTCCAGATAACCGATCACCCCGTCCTTGCCGTTGAGCTGGCGAAACACCAAGGTCAACCGAATAACCAGGGTGCGCGCCTGGAACACTGCATCGTTGGCCTCGGAGCCGCCGAAGGACGATTTGCCGTATGCCAGCAAGATCGCACCTCGGGGGTGGTTCAGGCGGTAGTTCGCAGGGTTTTCAGGAAACAGCTCGACCATCAGCGTCTTGCCGAAGGTCACCTGCAGGCGCTTATGCATGGCGTCCAGCAGTTCTTTGGTTTGGGTCTTGGGCGGGGTCATTTGTATTGCTCCCACAGGTCACCACCGAACTGTTGACGGCGGGCACGCACTCGGATTTCCCCCGGCTCGGGCGTGGCCTGGCCGCTGGGCATGCCCAGGGTGACCACGCCGTCGCGGATGCTTTCCAGGAGCTTGATGGTGTCCTTGCGGCTGTCCTTCACCGCATCAGGCAACGCACCTTCAGGACGGCGCTGGTACAGCCAGTGTCGGGCCAGGTAGACCACGGCATCGCGCAACACAGTGGGCACTGGATCGAGCGGTAGGTTGTAACGCCCGCGCAGGTAACCATCTACCAGTTCTTCGGCCTGGCGGACGCCGTCCGCGATGACCCCTTCGTTGGGCTGCATGGCAGCCGGATCATCATTGGAAAGCTGTATCAGCGTCAGTTCCGGGATGGCATTGCCGATATCGGCGCGGGTGCAGTAGCGCATGGGTCAGCCCGCCTTCAACTCGACCAGAGCTTCTGGGAACAGGCACAGGGCCAACGGGTTGGCCTGGGCTTCCAGGTCCCAGCCTTTACCCATCTTGCGTTCCTCGGCCTTGCTGTAGAACGGCAGGCCCAGGGTGTTGACGGTTTCGTTGTAGTTGGCCGGAGCGTTGAACATGCGGAACACACCACGGGCCACCGGGAATACCTGGGCGATATCGGTGGGAATGAAGCGTTGACCACTGACGGTAACGTCGTACTCGATGAACTCGATGCCGCCGAAGGTAAAGCCCGAGCGCACGTCCCCACCGAGGCGGTCCTGGGCTTCCTGGTAGTTGGCGAATGCCGCCTTGACCTTTTCATGGTCAATGAGTGCATCAAACCAGTCCGGTCCACACAGGGCGCGAAAGCCCGTGACCATCACACCACCCAGCTTGGACTCGGAATAGCGCTTGGCATCCAGACAGGCCTTGCGCACGTTGGTACCGGCGTTACTGAGCGCCACGGTGAGTTTCTTCTGACTGACCTCGAACTCCTTATAGAGATCGGTCAGGACTTCACCATCCGCATCCAATAGCTTGCCGCGCAACGCCCCCACACGCTGAAACTCGCGGGTGGCCTCGATGCTGTTCTTCAGCTCCTGCAGGTTGTCGTTGATCACCGTGGCGACGGGGGCGGCGGTGCTTTCCTGACCGAATGCAGCGATACCTTGCAACTGGCCGGGCAACAGCGGACGGCTCAGCGGCAAGTGCAGCGTTTCGAAGGTACGGCGCTTGCGCTTGCCACCCTTAATGGGAGTCGGGTCATCATTACGTGAAGTGTTGGGCACCAGCACCAGACGCCCCTCGCGCTCATCAATGACAACGCTGGTACTGTTGACGCCCTTTTCGTCGAACAGTCCCATGGCACCGACCTTGCCAGGCACAGCGGGTAGTTTGTTTACGGCAGCGGTGAGGTTGGCGACGCTGAACATGTCTTGCAGGTTCATGGGTGACTCCTGATCAGAGGGCCGTGCGAGCAACGATGCCCAGGGCGTTAAGTTCGTCCAGGGCGGTAGCCTTCTGGGCTTCGGTAGTACTAGCCGGCCAGGTCAGTTCGGCGGGATCGATGACGGCACCGCGACCGATCACTACACCTGGCTTGTCACCGGTCGTTGCATCTACGGCTTCGATCAGCACGGCCATCGATTTCTTGGCCGCACCGGTGCCAGCAAAATCAAGCGCCTGATACTTGCCGGACACCTTGGCCAGTACCTGCCCGAACGCATAACTCGCCCCGCCCAGCAGGGTGACGCTGTCTTTCGTCCAGCCGGGGCTGACTTCGACCAGTAGCAGGTCACCTGGATCTTTCGGTTGTTTGAACGTAGTCATGGAGCCTCCTAGCGTTGGGTGCGGGCTTCGGCGTCGGCCAGCAGCGGATTAGTCGGGTGGGCGGCGTCTTGCTTGGCACGCGCCTTGGTGGCGACCTCGGCGAAGCTGACGCCCCCGGCGAGTTCACTGAAGATGGCCTTCAGGCCATCGCTCAACGGTTCGCGGGCATCCTCTTCACCGAACTCCAACGGGGTGTCGCTGGATTCGGCGTAATCCAGGGCGGCAATGACCGCTGGGGCATGCACAGGCTTCATGCCTGCCGCCACCAGCTTCTCGGCGAACTCGGTGTTTGCTGCATGGATGGCCTCCTGCGCGGCGGCGCGGGCGGCCTGGTCACGCTTGGCCAGTGCGGCCTTGAGGCGTTTGTTTTCCGCCTCCAGGGCGGCTTGTTCCGTAGCGTTCACGGTGTCTTCCTCGGTAGGGGAATCGCGTTTTGGGGTGGGTTCAGTGAATGCGGGGCGTGGATCATCGTCACGGGAAGCCTCGGCCAGGCTGTTGATCTGCCAGTCGGGAATGACCTGGTCAGCCACCTCCAGGCCTCGCTCGCCGATCAACCAGTCACGCAGGCGGCGAAAGAGCGTGGCGCTGGTCTCGTGACCGAAGTCGGCAAACTCGACAACGCCGTCTTCGTCTTCGGCCAGCTCGATGGGGCGTAGTCCTTTCACGGACGGCGGTTGGGCGCCAAGAAAGCCGACATGGCGCAGGTAGTACACCCCTGGCACCGGGTTGTTGGCGGCGTCGGGGTGATAGAAGGAGGCAGAGATCTTCTTGAATTTCTTTTGCGCCACCAGATCCGCAAAGGCCACATCGACTTCGTGTGGAACTGCGATCAGGCCGTCAGGGGCGGTCGAAAGCGATTTGACCCAGCCGGCTGCTGGTGCATCGTGCTTGGGATGGCCAATGACCAGCGGGGCCTCATGCAACGCTGGATCGTAGGCGAGTACCGTGGCGGCCAGATCGGACTCGCCAAAGGCGATGCAGGCGCCACTCATTGTGACGTGGTTGCCCGGCTTGAAAATGTGGAGTGGCTTCATGGTCGGTGCGCTTCTTGAATGTGATGCGCACAGACTGGGCCAACGAGCGGCCCAAGGCTTTTAATCGAGTTTAAAGAGTGTCACGGCGGGCTTGGGGCGATCAGGAACCGTTGGCATCCTCGCAGCCTGTACAACGTGGATCTATAAAGGCTTTATAAATCGTTTAGAGCACTCTCCACCTGTGTGGCTCAAGCATCGGAGCCGTCCACAGGTGCAAGTGCCTCTAATGGGCTTACAGGCGGGCAGCTCTTTCTATGTGGCTCAACGCGAGTTCCAGGATCGCTTCCTCTGCTTCGGGCTGCAGTTCGCCCTCGGCGTCCATAGGCAGGTATGGGCGACCTGGAATGTCACCCCATAGGTGCGGGAAGTCTGACTGATTACCCCCGAACTGCATCATGGCGGCATAAGGTTTGTTGCTGCCGACCAGGGCCGAGCTATCAGTCGTCCGTGTTGTGATCGAGGCGGCCAGTCCTGCCGAACTGACCTGCAGCATCTGCCCAGGCCAGTTACCGGCTTTCTCCCGGCGTGCCGTGGTGACATCGGACAGGTCTTCCCAGTCGGGCCGACCTTCCTCGCTGAAGTTCTCCTCGGTCTGGCTAGCCAGCTCGGCGCCGATGCCGCGCATCAGTGGCGCCAGATCGCCTACTGCCCACTCAACCCGACGCAAGGCCGCCTGCAGGCGTTGGTGATCCAGTTCAATAGTGAACATCTCAAGCCTCCCCAGCAGCTGCTTGTTTCCGTTTTAGAACATCCGCCAAGCCAGTACCCGGTGCGTGATTGAATCCCGGATCAGTACGGAAGGTGATGGGCTTGCCCGCTGCATCGGTGGTACGGATGCCGGTCACGGGCGCTGTACGGACTTCGCCGGTACGCTTGTCGATGCCTGTCTCCACAGTCTCGGTGAATAGGCGCCCCTCGCTAGACTCGACCTTCAGGTTTCTCCGTTTGACGGCTGCCTCGCTCAACGCCGTTACGCGGCAACGGCAGTTGAAACCATTGGGCGGGTAGATCGCCGACCAGATCGGGTCGTCATGGCGGAACACCTGGCCATTCAGCGCCCGGTGACTGGGGCGGGTCCTGCCGTCAAGGATGGCCACGTACCTCCAGTACGGATGGGTTTCAGCGGTCTGTTCCATCTCGGCCTTGCGGCCGGCCATGTAGGCACTCTGCAGGTTGGTTTGATAGATGGTCTTGAGACGGCGCGGGCTGCCCAACTGGACCAACTCGCCGACACCGTCACTGTCGACAATCACCTGTTTGCCCCACCAGCCTTGTGACTCAAGCGTGGGCTGCAGGGCTGCAATGAATTGCTTGAGGGTCTGACCTTCCTGCAGAGCAGTCTCCAGCGCCCCACGAATATCCGACAGCAGATCAAGGCGCATGGCCTTGGCGACGGTGAAGGCTTGGTCGTGCGCCTGGTCGAGCATCTCCTGCCAGTTCCAAGTGAGCGCGTAGCCCTTGGCTTTCAGGTACGCGATGGCCTGTTCGGGCTCCAGGCCAAAGATGGCCTTGAGGTCGGCAGGGTTCGGGTGTTTCGGACGGGCCATCTCAGTTCTCCTGATCCGCTGCGGCGTTCAGGCGCCCCCAGGTGTCGGCGATAAACAACAAGCGCGCCAGGGTCTGTTGCAGCGTCTGGTCATCCATCTGCGGGTAGACCTCAGCCAACAAGCCCAGGGCCTCACTGTCGGAACGTCCACGTTGTAGCGCTTCCAGCACCGGAGCCACCAGTTGCTCGGCTTGCTCCTGGAGCAGCTCGGCAGGCAGGCTGTCGATGGCCTGATCCAGGGCGACCTGATCGAGGATCGGCTTGAGGGCTGGCTCGGCAAACGCCGGGCCGCTCTCATCGGCAGCCGTTTCCACGATGTCACCGTCCTGCAGGTTATAGGTGCGCTTCCAATACTGCGGCGTGAAGCGCACCCCCGACTCGCTGAGGTTTTTGTCGCGCTCGGCCAGGATCTTGTCGATCTCTTCCTGTTCCCACAGCTCATAAATAGGCGCGGCGACGCTCTCGCCAAAGTTGATATCGACAATGCGGCGGATCACCGCGTTGAACGCGGCGGTCACGATCCCGGCGTCACCGTCGCGAATATCCTTGGCGACCTCGGCCCCGGCCTCGGAGCTGGCCCGGTTGCTTTCTTTTTCAGTAGTCTGGTTTTGCCCGAGCATGGCGACGTTGATTTCACTGCGGCAATACTCCAGCAACTGGCGATACACATCGGCGCTGTCGCTCTTGCCGGTGGCTTCCTTGATCTCGACGCTGGAGTCATCCGGGATCGCCGCTACCGCGTCCTGGACCATGGCCTCCAGGCTGTCGAGCAGCAAATCGGTTTCGGCGTCCGTGGCGCCTCGCGGGTGCTTGCCGATCACCCAAGGGCTGCCGTACTTCTCGGTGAACTGGACCCAGAACTTCAAGCCACCCTTCATGAACACCGCAGGCCAGAAGCACATGGACAGATCAGGAAAGCCGTAGGGGTTGGAATAGGTGGCATCCTGGCGGGCCACGACAAAGCGTTGCGGGTCACACAGTTCCCCGTCCAGGCCGGCTTCCTTGGAACGAAAGCGCAAGGCATTTTCTTTGTCATAGAAGAACCACTCAGCAGGCTTGCCGAGCAGGTCTTCGGGCACCAGGTAACCTCCCATGGGCTGCCACATCAGCTCGACGGGCTGGTAGCCATACAGCGGTGCATCCAGCAGCTCGCGAATGATGCGATCCAGGTCCAGGTCGACGAGCCAGTCCCGCACGAAACGTTCAACCCTCACCGGGGCGTTGCCGCGCTTCAGGTCGCGCTCCAGGGCGAGGACTGACGACTTGCGGCGGCGGATGTTGCCGCCGACCAGGGCAGCGCTGCGCAGATCACGGTAGACCGTGATGTCCTTGCCCTGGGCCTTGAGGATCGGGTCGGGGTTCGGCAGGCTGGCACCGCCGAAGCTGCCCGTGCTGGAGCGAGCACGAGTGGCAACATGCTGGGCAAGTGCCGAGCTGCGCTTGGCCTCGGCAAAGCTGACGAACTCGGTGGGGCTGACCCACACACCTCTCTTGTTCATGCGTACCCCTGAGTGATTCTTCGGCCCTGACGTGGGCCACGTGACTTGACAGAAACCGGACCGGCAGCGCTTTCCAGGGTCGCGAAATTGGCCAGCGCCCCGGCACCTGCAAAGTCGCCGTGGCGGTAAAGCTCGGGGTCTTTCAGGTCTTGCGAGCGGGCCTTCATGATCATCGGAATACCCTCAACCGTTTCAATTGAGCGCACGTCCTGCTGCAGGGAGTCATCCTTGGGCATCGTGATGGTGGTGTCTTCAAAGAGCTGGATGAACTTGGGCATCCAGGCGCCGTACCAGGTACGGCTCAACTTCACCTGGTGAATGCGGTTATGGCCGAACTCATCCGCCGCTTCTTCGGCCAGGGTTTCTCCGCTGCCGGTAGCATCCAGCGCGGCGCTGGCAAAGCGTGGCAGTCGTCGCAGGATGTAGAACAGAATCTGTTTCTGTTGGCGATACGGCACCTTGTGCATTTCCACCACAAACGGCACATCGCGGTGCCGGGCTTGATCGACAGACATGGGGCAGATGATCGAAAAGTCCCGATGCCTGGCATAGTCCATGCCCAGGTAGTGCCGCAGCTCGGGCTCAAGTTCCAGCAACAGTGGCGCCAGATAGCGCTCGATCCAATCCTCGACATAGGCTTCACGGCGGGGAAGTGATTGCAAGGCAAAATCATCATCCAGCGCCAGGCGAAGCACTGTGCGACCTGCACGCATGGCGTCCTCGATCCACACACCAGGAACACACACGCCGTTGCCATCGCGAGGGATCGCGTCCAGCTCTTCATGCATCTGCGCCTTGCGTGGACCGTAGGCATTGCGGATCTGCTTGTACCAGGACTCCTTGCCCTCAGCCGTAGGGACTTCCCCGGTCATCATGCACTTGCGTTCGTACAACCCATTGGCAACAGCATCGTCGAATGTTGCCTTATAAACCTCTGCCGTATCGCCATAGCGGCCTTCACGGATGTCGCTGACCATCTGGTTGAAGGGGTTACTCTTGCCGTTGTGGCTGCTGATGATGACGATCCGACCGCCCCAGATCAGCAGTGCGGTCGCGGCATCGAGCACGGCGGACACATCGCGGTGAAAGGCCGCTTCATCAATAATGACCTTGCCCTGCAGGCCGCGCAGGTTGGCCGGGTTGCTGGACAGCGCCACGATCTTGAAGCCCGAGGCATAGCGGATGCGGTAGGCGTTGATGTGACGGGTATTACCCGATTCGTCTTGGTCCTCAAATAAGAACTCTTCGATTTCGCTGACACCCGAAGCCTGGGCCTCGGCCATCACCCGGCTGAACTTGGCGCAGTAGCCTATGAACTCAAGGCCTTTTTCCTTGGTGTCACCGACATAGAACACGTCCATGCCGCCAGCGGCCTTGCGTGACGCAGCGGTGATCACCGAGTCCAGGGCCTCGGCGAAGGTGATGCCGGTTCGACGCCCTTTTTCACATAGCTTGATTTGGGCCTGAATGCTCAGCCATTCGCCCTGATGAGCCATGAGGATGCCATCGGCAATCGGGTTGTAGTCGCTGGGGATCTGTTTGACGCTCGGCGGCAAATCGTCCCATTCGACAACGCGCAAGGTACTCGATGACGGCTTGACAGATGGGGCACTCATTTGACACCCAGAAATTTCTGACGCCAGAACAGGGCTTGCTCTTCGCTGATGCCCCCGGCCTGGACGGTCTTGTCCAACTCCGCCTCCTGTTCTTGAAGCATGCGATCACGAGCAGCTTTCTCGATGGCCTGGCGCTCTTTGATGCTCAGGGTGCGGGCCTGCATGGTGTTCTTGGCTGCCCGCGCAAGGTCGGCCACTTCCTTGGTGGTGACATCATCTTTTTCGTGAGCACCTACAGCGGCCTGGTAGGCCAGGGTCGATATCGCTTCGACCAGCAAGGCCCCGGTCTTGTCGGATGAGTCTTCCCCGAAGGCACCCACGAAGGCCTCGGCTTGTTCGCGGTGCTGTCGGGCCTTCTCAGTCAGCAGATCGAAACCCAGCTTGAAGCGCCCCAGCGCGCTGCGGCTGGGGGTCTTCTCGTTGGGAAAGCGAGACTGGATGTCGGCCAGCATTTCATCCAGCGTCATGCAGTCTTTGCGCAGCAGCTTCTGGATGTACGCCTTGACCATCGGCGGCAAACGATTGATTGAGGACTTGCCCGCCATGGTTACGCCCCCGGTCGCTTGATGCCTGGAACACGGGCTCGGCCTGCGGCGATGTCCTGGCCGCGCTCAGTGAGGGTCGCAACCAGGACAGGGCCGACATCAGCCAGCGTCAAGGCGCCTTGTTCCGCCAGCCAGTGCAGTTCGGTTTTCACCTGGTCACGGCTCAGCGTATGGCCGTAGCGGTCCAGGGCCATTGTCAGCACCGAGCTGTTGGCACGGTAGCCGCCCATCTCGCCCAGAAGGCGCAGAATGACCAGGCGATAATCCTGACGTAGAAATTCGGCGTATTGGGTCATGTCTTCTCTCGCAGCAAGTAATCATTGATCCGGTCCAGCGAGCGGGCTAAAGGGCCCAGCGCTTCCTTGACCCCCGACAGTTCGGCGCGCACGGCTTTCATGTCGCCCAGCAGATCGGTGACGGCCTGCTGGTCGGGCAGGTGGCGGACATGCTCTTCCAGGGCGACGATGCGCGTGCGCAGCTCCAGCAGTTCCTGAGCGCTGGCGGCCTGGCGGTTGACGAACCAGGTGTAAACACCGAGCACCGTGAGCACCACCCATTGCATGGCCGTAAAGCTGAAGTTGAGTTGTTCCAGGTTCATCGCGGGCCTCGCTGGGTCAGGTGTTCCAGTGCGCGCTTGCAGTCCACGCAATGCTCGGTGCCAGGTTCCGCCTCGCGCCGGGCCTGCGGGATCGCATCGCCGCATTCGCTACAGCGATAGGCCGAAGGTCCCGAGCGGCGTTGAACGCCACGGTGGTGGAACTGCAAGGCGGCTTCGGTGAAGTCGTTGTCTTGAGCCAGATCAGCTACATCCATATGCGGTCAGTCCTTGTGTTGAAACGCGATGAGTTGGGCACGGATACCCAAGGCCCAACGACCGTAGTCCTGGGCAAAAGCGAGGATGTCTGCGGGGGTGACGCCGCTTTCCAGTAGTTCTTGCGCAGAACCGGGGGCTGGCCAGGCGGCTGCATCATGGACGGTGGTGTTGGTAGCTGGGGCGGTGGCAGGCAGATCGGCTCCGCCGAGGGCGAGATTGAAGTCGCGCACCCAACCAGCAGTAAACACGCAGCGAGGGATAGGAGCAGGCTTGGCAGCAGGCCCCGGTAGATAGACAGTTGTGACATTGGGGATGCGCTCCTGAAGCTCTTGATGTGCGTCGGAAAGCTGCTGTTGGGTTTGCTGCAGTTGCCGGACAACCTGGTCCACGCGCTCTGCCTGTTCCTGAAGTGCTGAAAGATTCGCCTGAGCCAAATCAGCACGCTGATCCGCGTACTTTCGCTCCAGCCTGGCCAAGGCTTCGTTGCCCACTGCGCGCTCACGAGCGGTGGCACTTTTATCGCCTGCAGTGAAAGCAATCAGCACAGAGATCGCCCAAGCAAACGCAAGCAGGACTGGCGCGTAGCGGCGCAAGGCTTCAAGTACCCCCATGGTTGAGCCCCCTACGGCTACGTGCCTTTCGTGCAGCACGACGAATGGCGGCAACACGAGGCTTGCCGGTCCTGGTCAGCGGTTGGGGGCCGTGCCAGCTCGCCACGCCTGGCGATGACCAGGAGCGCGGGAGCAGTGACAACAGATGGTTGAACATGCGGGCCAGCAGGTTCATGGGGTGTCCCCTTGATCCGGCCCTTGCTTCACCAGCCGTGCCAGGAAGAGCAGCACGGCCAACACACTGTTGACTGTCGCGTAGGTCGAGGGGGAAAGCTGGGCTTCCCACATTGGCAGGACGGTCACCTGCAGGAGGCCCAGCAACGCGATGACGATAGCCAACTGGACGCTATGGAGCTTCCAGCAGCAATGGCAGTTGTCGATCAGCTTCATGCCTGCTCCCCGTGATAGGCGTCGGGGACAATGCCCGCCAGGTGCAAGCCTTCGGTTACCAGCGACTCGCCGTACCAGTTGCCATCCGGGAGCGGGCCGGAGCCGTTTTCATGACGAACAATTGCCTCAACCAAAGCCCGCATGGTGCGGTAGTCGTACACATCGATCCTGGTGTCGGGGGATACGCCCACGCGGGTAGCGACTTGGCGAATGTAACTCTCTGTATTGTTCTCGTTCGGCGGTGCCCAACGGCCAATGATTTGGCGGATGGTGCGCAGCTGGTGCTTGTCCTGGTAGGTGATCAGCGTCCGGGCCAGGGCACGGATGCCCCATTGGGCGCCGGTGAACTGAACGAATGCAGCGTCATTTTGGTTCGCTGACATGCCCTGCCAGCGGGTGCCTTTGACATGGCGAATGTTGCCGGGGTTGAAGTTGCGGATACCGCGAGGGCTTTCGGGTCGCATCTGACGCCTCCTGTAATGGCGCCAGTTGCAGGCGCCAGAAATACACACGCCGCCATTCTCGGCGGCGTGGTACAGGAAGGCTTTTAATCGAGTTTAAAGAGATCTTATTAAGTGCAACTTTAAGCTGCTGGGGTAGCTGACACCAGACAAGCGTCGCGGGCTGTCTTATACGAGTTCAATGCGTCTTGAATTGAACCAGGGATCTTTTCCACCCCAGCATTCATCGCAGCAGCTCGCTGAGACTGCCACCACAAACTGGCATAAATACCAGCAGAAAAACATTGCCCTAGCGGTTCGAAAACTGAGTCGCCGAATTGCGCTTTACCGGAAGCAACCAGTTCATTAAATAAGCGGCTCTGGATACCCATTTCTCTTAGCTGACCGCGCTTAAGAACCACGACACTGTCAGACATCGCTTTGTCTAAAAAATCGACTTGCTGGGTCGCTGCGATAAGAGCCTGTTTACTTGCAGTTGCATATCTAACACCAGGCTTCAAGGGCTCACCCTCTGTCGAGTGTGTTTCAGTTTTCTCCGGCTCCGGCTCCGGCTCCGGCTCCGGTGCAGACGCAGACGCAGACGCAGACGCAGACGCAGAGATGGAATTAGAAGTGGAGGGGGTAACAACGAGTGCTATTGAAAACATGAGAATTGTTACTACAGATCCACAGAGCAGAATAGATAAGCGCCTTGGTGTAACTGCAGTTTTTCTATTTTTGAATACGCCTGGAGCAACCGTGCCCAAAACTGTTAAACCAAAGCCAATGAAGCTGACTATGAACAAAATACCACCTAGAAACCCCATGGTGCCCCCCTCAGTAAACACTAGCGCCGCTTGCGAAGCTCAGTTCTGATGGCATCAATGGCAGCACTGCTTTCTGCCATGACCCGATCCTCTATCCGCCGGATGTGACTCAGCCACACCCCGCATACCAGTATCGCCACCATAATAGGCACCACTACAGTCCACATTGACTGAGGATCCTGTAATGTTTTGATTAGAACTCCTGTAAACATTGCAGTTGCAAGGCCCGCCAACAATACAAGCATCAAGATGCAGGGAACATTCAACCAAGAACCACGGACTCCACTCCACCATTGAGATCGCCAATAGGCCAAAGCGTTTCTCAGTTCTTGACCTGATGCCAGATGTAGTGGCCGTTCTTGAGAGCTATTGTCACTCCCCACCATAGAAATGGAACCATAATTATCCCCTTGGATATTCAGTTCCAGATGTGTTTTTCCGCCCTTATTAACTACGTTCTTCCCTGCCACTTGACCAGCATCGCCATGGAAGTCTTGACGCATGGCCTCACTCCTTGATTTTGCCAACACCGAAATTAAATGACACTTCGGCCTCGTTAGTAATTGAACCTTCCACTATCTGGCCTACATCACCATGAAAAGTCTGTTTTCTTTTTTCTTTCTGTTTGTCATTTGTTCCTGCGGCCAATCCCGCCAGAATTGACGCCTTGACTGGTAGTGCCGCTTTGCGAAAGAGAGTCACTAGCTCACTCTCATCCTCTGACAACGCTTCTGCACTGTGTAGGCCGGTCACAATGTAGAGGACATCTGCCCCTAACCTAGCAATAGCTGCAAGGTAGTCAGCCCCGGGAAACCGGTCCCCCTTTTCGTATTTGAGCTGGGCGAGTTTCTGCACGCCACCAATAGCTCCGAATGCTGGCTGAGTGAAACCAAGTCTTTCACGTTCCTCTCGCAGTCGATCTCCGATATCTATTTTCATACCAAACCTGTTGACAGGTATCTTTTTAGATACCATCATTGATTCACACCATCCAACCACGAATGGTCATTTAGTCGGCACCTAGAAAGGCGCCATAACTCCTCGAAAGGAGCTCCCTCATGAAGCTGCGTACCCCCGATCAGGCCCGTGCAGACCTGAAGGCCAAGGGTGTTTCGATTACCCAATGGGCAATCGCCAATCACTTTTCTCCGAACCTTGTTTTTGAAGTGCTCGGAGGTCGCAAAAAGTGTGTTCGCGGCCAGACCCACGAAATAGCCATCAAGCTCGGTTTGAAGGCTGGTGAGATTTGCAGGGACCCGGCTAAAGCACTGGAAGTTGCATGATGACGATATCAGCCCATGAGTCCAACTCATCAGCCAATCTTCGCTTCGACGCGCTATCCGCCGCGAAAAAAGTAGGGCTACGCCGGAATGCTCGCCACTCACTGACCAATGCTAATGGATCTGTTTCGCAGAATTGTACACAGATCCGCAATAGACCTTCGATCACCACGCTTTGTGCTTCGACTTGTGCTTGTAACCGTTGCAGATCGCTATCCATTGCTCCCGCCCTCTCAGTGAATTTACCCGATTTCATTGTGCATGGCGCAATGGCATTACCAATAGTCAAACTAACTTTTTGTTTGGAGGGTCTCTTTTCGCTGACTCAGGAGGCTCTCCAATGAGCCCTCGTCAATGGAAACGGGTACAACCAACCAATCTGCGTGATGCACTGAAACTCTGTCAGCAACACGCCAAAGAGCGCTTTAACCACAGCATTGAACGCATCGCCTCTCTGATGGGCCTTGAGGATCACTGGACTCTTTACAAGTGGATCGCAAATGGCCGGATGCCTGCCGTTCTGGTGCCCGCATTCGAGCAGGTCTGCGGCATCAATCTAGTGACCCGCTGGCTGGCAGGTAACAGCGGAAAGCTGCTGATCGACGTACCTTCCGGTAGGACTCCCACCGCGCATGACATCCAATCGTTACAAGCTGTACTCCACGAAACTACGGGCCAGTTGATGGCTTTTTATGCGGACGATGCAGAAGCAAGTGCGACGTTAGCGTCTATCCAGGCCGCACTTGAGGAGTTGGCGTGGCACCGTGGCAACGTACAGCAGCACGCTCACCCGCAGTTGGAACTGGAGGGGCAATCATGAGCCGCACCTTCTCTGCCGCCGCACGTGTGTTGCGGGTGCTCAAAGCTTTGAAAGGCCACACCGTGACAGGCCTTAGCAACGTCGAATTGGCCCAACTCACCCAGGACAGCCCCAGCAACATCACCCGAGCGATGCAGACCCTGATCGAGGAAGGTCTTGCGGTGAAGCTGGACAACGGTCGTTTCGCTCACTCAGTGGGTGTGCTGCAGATCGCCCAGGCCCACGCCGAGCATATGGCCCGCCTGACTAACCGTATGCAGGAAATCAATCAGCGCATAGCTGCTGGATCGATGAACTAAGGAGAACACCATGGCACGTACTAAAGCCCAACCCGTAGAAACAGTCGATCTGCCAGTCCTGAATGGCGAGATGCTCACCGCCAACCAGAATGCAATGGCAACCCTTCAAGCCTCACACAGTGAAGAGCGTGACCTAGTAAACCAGCTTCTTGGTCAGGCACAGATGGCTGGGGCGTTCGAGGAATTTTCCCGAACCGTTCGGACTTCCAAACTTGCTTACGTCAAGGAAAACAAGCTCTATCGGGCGCTGGCTGGCCGGAAAAACCCGAACGGTTCGGAATTTTCAGGGACTTGGGAAGAGTTTTGCCAAGTACTGGGAATGTCTGCAGACAAAGCAGATTTGGACATCAGCAACCTCCGCACATTCGGTGAAGAGGCCCTCGATTCGATGTCCCGTATGGGCATCGGCTACCGCGAAATGCGCCAGTACCGCCGCCTTCCTGAGGACCAGAAATCGGCCCTGATTGAAGTGGCCAAGACCGGTGACAAGGACGCTTTCCTTGACCTCGCCGAAGAAATCATTGCCAAGCACGCCAAGGAAAAGGAAGAGCTGGGCAAGCGCCTGGACGAAACCAACGCCGACTACGAAGCGCAGAGCGAAGTCATGGCGAAGAAAACCAAAGAACTGGACAGCACCAAGCAGGAGCTGGAGAAGCACCGTAAACGCATCCAGACCGCCACCCCTGACGATGTCCTCAAAGAGCTGCGCACAGAGCTTGTTGCACTGCAGTTTGAAGTCGAGGCCAAGATCCTGGGCGAATTGCGTGAAGGCTTTTCCAAGATGGCTGAACACGGTGAGGAACATGGCGTAGATCACCGTGCTTACCAGGCGGACCTGATCCTTCAACTTGAAACCACCCTGGCCACCCTTCGCAGCGAGTTTCACCTGCACGACCAGAAAGGGGGCGCTCCGGCCTGGATGGGCCAGGCCGAGGCTTAATCCATGAATCCGGTACTGACCCAGCAACTGGCACAGATCGCCTTGCGTGCGGAGAGCGCTCCGCACGGTCAGCGCACTGCAATTTACAAGGCAGGCGCAGCTGAGCTGGGCGTTTCCATTCAAACACTTCAGCGCAAGCTGAAGGAGGTCCGAGTGACGAAGCCGCGTAAACGCCGTAGTGACGCAGGCAACAGCGCCTTGCCCCTGGATGAAGCTCGGTTGATATCAGCGATGTTGCTGGAATCGATCCGAGCCAACAACAAGCAGTTGTCCACGATTGAGCGCGCTGTTGAACGCCTGCGGAGCAACGGCTTGATCTTGGCCGGGCGAGTCGATGAGGCGACAGGGCTGTTTCGCCCGCTGACAAGTGGCGCCATCAGCCGCGCCCTACAGGGTTACAAGCTGCACCCAGACCAGCTGCTGCAGGATGCACCTGCGGTGTCGCTGGCCAGCAATCATCCCAACCACGTTTGGCAGGTGGACGCCTCGATCTCGACGCAGTTCTACCTCGCGGACAGCGGCGCCCAGGTGATGAACAAGGCCGAGTTCTATGACGGCAAGCCGAGCAACTTGAAGAAAATCGAGCGTCAACGCCTTTGGCGCTACGTGATCACGGACCACACCAGTGGAACCTTGTATCTGGAGTATGTCCTGGGGGCGGAGTCCGCAGAGAACTTGTGCAACGTGTTGATCAACGCGATGCAAAAGCGTCACGAGGCGGACCCATTCCACGGCGTGCCATGGATGCTGATGACCGACCCAGGCGCGGCCATGACCAGCGGCATTTTCCGCAACCTATGCCGCGCCATGTCCATCGAACTGATCATCAACCAGGTCGGCAATGCGCGGGCAAAGGGTCAGGTCGAACAGGCGCACAACATTGTTGAACGTGAGTTTGAGAGTGCGTTGAAGTTTCAGGCAGCGAACAGCCTGGAACAGATCAATACTTGGGCCGGAAAGTGGATGCGTTACTACAACGCGACCGCGATCCACACCCGGACCCGGCGCACCCGGTACGGCGTTTGGCAGTTGATCAAGCAGGAGCAACTGCGCCTGGCTCCGAGCATTGAGGTCTGCCGTGAGCTGGCTGTTAGTACGCCGGAGTACCGGAAGGTCAGCAACCTGTTGCGGGTTTCGTTTCGCGGCGCTCAGTTCGATGTCAGCTCAGTACCTGATGTGATGGTGGGTGAAAAGCTCCTGATCACCCGCAATTGCTGGCGTGACACGGATACTGCCATCGCTGTGTTGGTGGGTGAGGATGGCCGTGAGCACTACCACGTGATCGACCGGATCGGAATCGATCAGTTCGGGTTTGCTGAGACCTCGGCGCTGATCGGCGAACAGTACAAACGCCATGCCGACACCCCTGCGCAGGAGTCGCGCAAAGTCCTGGAGCAGATCGCCACCGGTACAGCCAACCAGGCCGACGCAGAGGCTTCTCGCAAGGCCAAGGCCGTTCCGTTCGGCGGACTGATCGACCCTCATAAACACATCAACGACACGGTGTTGCCGTCATACATGCCGCGTCGCGGCACGTCGCTCAACGTCAATGCCCCGGCTGTCGAGCTGGCGCCGCTCAGCCATGTTGAAGCCGCCAAGCTGTTGCGCCCACGCCTGGGCAATCTTTGGTCGGCTGACAGTTTCAGTCTGCTGCAGCAGCGGTATCCAGAAGGAGTTCCCCATGAGCAGCTCGACGCCATTGAGGCGGAGCTGAAACGACCTGTTGAGGTCATGCGCAAGCCGCTCAGCCTGGTGCTGACTGCGGTTGGAGGTGAGTGATGTTGAAGCTCAAGCACGTTTTACAAGGAATCGGTAAGCCTCAAACGGCCTTGGCCGAGTCGCTGAAGCTCAGTGACGCGACAGTCGCCCAGTTGCTGAACCACGGTCAGTGGCCGCGCAGCTTGGACTGCGAAGACCTGCAGGGGCGTATCCGCGTATTCCTGACCGAATGCGGCGCCAACGATGCCGATATCGCCAACGCCTTTGAAGAAGTGGATCTGCCGTGCGCCAACACGGCAGATCCGGCCCTAGTGAAAGAGCCGTCCGGGGAGGACGAACCTATGTTACTGCCAAAACAGACCTTACAGCCAAGTACCCGAAAAGCCTTTGGCCTTTTCCGTGACCCATTTGATGAGCTGCAATGCGCCCAGGACATGTGGGTTAGCCCCGACATTCGCTATGTCCGCGAGATCATGTATCAGACGGCGCGGCACGGTGGTTTCCTCGCTGTCGTAGGAGAGACAGGTGCAGGTAAAAGCACGCTTCGCCGCGACCTGGTGAACCGCATCACCGAGGGTAGCGAACAGGTGATCATTATTGAACCCTATGTCCTGTCGTCTGAGGACAGCGAAGCAAAGGGCAAAGCCCTGAAAAGCACTCATATCGCCGAGTCGATGATGGCGGCAGTGGCTCCATTGGCGAAACCCAAAAGCAGCCCCGAGGCACGCTTCGCTCAGTTGCATAAGGCGCTGAAAGAGTCCCATGCAGCGGGTTACCGCCACTGCCTGGTGATCGAAGAAGCCCACAGCCTGCCGATTTCAACGCTTAAACACCTCAAACGCATCCTGGAGCTGGAGGTTGGTTTCACCAAACTTGTCAGCATCATCATGATCGGCCAGCCCGAACTGAACGTGAAACTCAGCTCCCGTAACGCCGAAGTACGCGAGGTTGTACAACGTTGTGAGCGCGTTACGTTTGAGCCGGTTGAAGAAGCGCGACTGGAAGAGTTCCTGAAGTTCCGCTTCGACCGGGCAGGCAAAGTGCTTGCGGAGATCATCGATGCCAGCGGCATCCAGGCGATAGCAGAACGTCTGTCTCAGCCAAGCCGACGCGGTAGCCCCGATGGAACGATGTCACAGCTTTATCCGTTGGCCATCGGCAATCTGGTCATCGCTGCGATGAATCTGGCTGCCCAACTGGGCGTACCCGTGGTCACCGCTGATGTCGTGAAGGGGGTGTGAGATGGCCGCTCTGTATCTGGTCGGGGGGCAAGTGGCACTGCCGCCCAGCATCCTGGCTGACGACTTCCCCGCGAAGTTGTCGGCCTTCAACGACCTGACCCGCGAACTTCGCCAGGCTGGCATTGGGATCAAGCACCTGGTGCTGGCCGACAACAAGATCTTTATCGAACCGTCCAGTGTCGAGCTGTTCCTGCGCCGGTTCGGGCATGAACTGAGGGGCATTCGGTATTCACCTCGTGGGCGGTTCACCTGCAACACCGTGACCGTGCGCAATGTTGATGTCGCCTGGTACACCTTGGTGAAGGAGCAGGACCATGAGTGAAGTCATCGTTCACGCATGTTCGACCCTCTGCAATCCAGATCTGCTCAGCGAGCAGCAGGTCCGTACTGAGCTGAAACGAGCCAACGAGGAGTTACTCGGCAAGGATTTGAAGATCATTGAGTTGAAAGAACAGGTCCACGCACTCAACGCGATCCTGGTGAAGCTCGCCAAGCTGCAAATCGCGGGCAACTACAGCGACATCAATAGCGAGATGCAGCGACTAGGCGATTACTACCAAGAACAGACAGCAGCCAAGTCGGCAAGGCAGGTCCACTGATGAACCAGGCCCTTACTCACTCCATTGACACGCTGCGCGCAGCTGTCCGCTCTGAGACTCCCGCGCTTTTCTGGCAGGAGGCCATGCAGCATGTTTCGGTGCTCTTGGAGCATTTGCAGCCATCTTCTGGCGTATCAGCAGCGCTCAGCTCTACCCAGGCCTCTATCACTGAAGGTCGGCTCCTGGACGCGGTACAGCACCTGGATCAGGTGTTGTTGTATCTCCATGCCCAGTCCAACGAGCACGTCACCCACCTTGCTGACCTCCTGGTCGCTTTCGAGTCCGCGCAATCGATCAAGCCATTCCTGTGGCTGGAGATTGGTTACAACCGCATCGGCGGCTGGATGGTGACGGTGTACGACAAAGCTGGTGGGATTGAACGCGTGATCGTCAAGGTACAAAGCCACCCGAGTGCTGGCAACGCAATTATTGAAGCAGCGCAACAGCTTCTGGCCTACATAAAGGAAGAGTCTCATGACTGATATCACTATTCCTGAAGGCTTCGTACGCAACGCCGTTGGCCACCTGGTTCCGATTGACCAGGTGCGCGAGCACGACAAGCTGCGTGACGGAGTTGCGCGTGATCTTGGCACCGCCGCTGAGCAGCTCAGCCAGGCATTGGCCCATTTCAAGAAACAGGCCCTGGCCGACATTGCCGATCTGATCGCCGTTTCGTCCGAGCGCTACGGTGTCACGCTGGGCGGCCAGAAAGGCAATGTCTCGATCACCACCTACGACGGCGAGTTCAAGATCGAGCGGGCCTATGCCGACCGGGTTGTTTTTACCGAGGAAATCCTCGCTGCCAAAGAACTGATCAACCAATGCATCAACGCCTGGTCCGAGGGCGCCAACAGCCACCTACGGGTTCTGGTTGACCGCGCTTTCAGGGCCAACCGCCAGGGGCAACTGATGGTCAAGGACGTGCTCAGTTTGTTGCGTGTGGAGATCGACGATCCCGACTGGAAAAGAGCCATGCAGGCGCTGAAAGACTCCATCCAGGTCAACGGCACTGCCGTCTACATCCGGGCCTATAAACGCCAGGGCAATACCGACCAGTACTTGCCTATCAACCTGACTTTAGCGGGGGTGTGAAATGGACCAGGACCGCATTCTCGACAAGATCAAGAAGTGCTTGGAGATGGCCAAGGGCAAGGGTTCTAACCCCAATGAAGCGGAGATTGCCCTGCGTCAGGCTCACAAAATGATGGAAGCCTACAACCTGGAGATGGGGGATGTGCTCGCCAGCATGGCCGGAGAGGCCAAGGTGGCAGCCGGTTCCGAAAGCGACCCACCAGCCTGGCGGGTACGCTTAGCCCATGTCTGTGCCGAGGCATTTGGCGCTCACTTCATTATTAGTACGCCCTGGTTTGAAAGCGCATCGTTCATTTTCATCGGCTGTGGAGCGGTGCCCGAGTTGGCAGGCTATGCATACCAGGTACTGGAGCGCCAGTTGCAGAAGGGGCGCCGTGATTTTCTCGCTACACAGAAGCGCTGTAAACGCGCCACCAAGGTCGCCCGTGGCGATGCATTCGCTCATGGCTGGATCGACGCAGTGTCAGCCAAGGTGGAGCAATTCGCCGGGGTCGAGGACAGCATCGCTGAGGCGATCCAGGCCTACATGGCCAAGAAATATCCGAACCTCGGCCAGGCCAAGATGAAACGCCGCAAACTCAAGGCCCGAGACGAAGTGGCCGGAGACGCCGGATACCAGGCGGGCCGGTCGGCCCAGCTGCACCACGCGGTGAATCATCGGCCATTGGCACGTTTGACTGTGGGGGGGCGAGATGAGCGATAAACAGAGCTATGACACCTTGGTAGTGGAAGGAATGGGCAACTCTATTCCGCGAGAGATTGGCGGGCTACGCGTTGCGGCCTGGTCCTCAGGAAACGCCCTTCATCATATGAGCGAGCTGGAAGACTTCGTTCGTGAGCTGTCCTACGGCGATATCGAAGACCCTCAACAGGCTGCTATTGAATTGATGGAACGCGGAGGATGGGGATGAGCACTGCGCCCAACAACCTGACCAGGCTGCGTTATATCAAGCTGATCCATGTTGCGCGGCGTGAGCTGCGCATGGATGACGATACCTATCGCCTGATGCTATCCGGCATGGTCGGATTGGAAGGCGCTACATCGACCGCTGACCTGAGTGTTCCAAATCTGCAGAGGGTTTTGGAGCAGCTCAAGCAGCTGGGATTTAAGCCCCGTCCAAATAAGACGGGAGCGCGGCCACGGGCCAATGATGAGCAAGCCAAGAAGATCCGGTCACTGTGGCTGGAGCTGCACGACCTGGGCGCCGTTCGCGATCCTTCTGAGGAAGCCTTAGCCAGGTTCGTGAAGAGCATGACCAGAGTATCTGCACTGCAGTGGCTCAACGTCCCCCAAGCGAGCCGGGTGATCGAGAACCTAAAGCAGTGGCAGCGCCGGGTGACAAATATGGAGGTCGTATGAAAGCGCCGTGTAACGCACCGGGTGAGCTTCTTCAGACCCTGGCCGAGCATGTGGCCCAATCTGCCAGGGATACACTAGATGTCAGCCCTGAACTTGCGGAAGCACATGGCAGTGAAGTGGCGATGCTCATGGCAAATGTCTGGGGCGGGCAGGTTCTCTACATGCCGAAAGGCATCCACCTGCAGGCTTCGAAGCTGCATCAACAGCTCTTTGATGAGTGCACGGGGCGGAACCAACGAGAACTTGCCAGGAAGTACAATGTCTCCCTGGCGTTTGTCTACAAAGTCGTCAAGAGGATGCGACTGGCTGTAATCGCTCGTGACCAAGGTGATCTCTTCGCGTCCTTTGAAGTGGACGACGAAGAGTAGTTACCAGCGGCAAAGAGAGCTACCTTTCCACCTGGCGCCCCGATCACCTGACAATGGCCGGGGCCAAACCTAATTGCACCTGCTGCAACACATTTACAGTTCCCGTACCACCATGGACCATCAGATCCCGGAATGTCTCGGGTTTATCTCACACCTCTCCCTATATTTATCTCAGTCCTAAACAAATTCGCCGGGCGGGCGGGACGGCCCCGGGCTATCGCTTCGACCTTGAGTTGTTCGACGAGCAGGGCCAGTGCTGCGCCTTGCTCCACCAGTTGTCGTTCCGGGTCGCCACTGCCGGTCCCGAGGCGAGCGACGGCTTGCTGTGCCGCAAGCAGTGGCGCGAGGTCCAACCGGCCAGCGCGATTCCCGCGCCGGACCTCGATCGACAGGTGCTGGTCCTGGGTCAGCATGAAGCCTTTGCCGGGCTGGCCGAAGCGCTACAGGCCTCGGGCATCGGCTGTCATGCCTTGGCGCCGGGCGACTACCAGCAAGCCGCGCAGGCCCTGGCTGCGCAACTCAAGCCCTTGCTCCAGGACGCGCGGCCATGCCTGCTGCAGCTGTTGATCGCCGCCGATGAGCCTGTGGGCCATGTCGGCCTGGCCGGGCTGTTGCGCAGTGCCAGTCGTGAGCAGCCGGCGTTGGTCTGCCAGGTGGTCGAGGTGGCGGCAGGGCTCACTCCTTGGCAACTGGCCAGTGCCTTGGCGGCCGAGGCGGTCGATCCTGCGGAGCGCCAGCTGCGCTACCTGGCCGAGGCCGGGGCGTTGCGGCGCCAGCAGTTGTGCTGGCTGTCCCAGCCCCTTGGCGACGGCCCCGCGCCGTGGCGAGCGGACGGCGTGTACCTGATCACCGGTGGCCTGGGCGGGATCGGCATGATCATGGCCCGGGCGATCGGATCGGCGGCGCCCCGAGCCCGCGTGGTGCTCTGTGGCCGCACGCCGGCGACTGCGCCCGAGCTGCTGGAGAAGCTGGCCCAGTTGGGACCGGGAGTGGAATACCAGGCCCTGGACCTGGCCGCCGCCGACCAGGTCCAGTGCTTGATCGACGACCTCATCGAGCGTCATGGCGCACTGCACGGGATCCTCCATTGCGCGGGTATCACACGTGACGCCCTGCTGGTGGACAAGAGCGCGCAAGACTTTGCCGCCGTCCTTGCCGCCAAGGTCGCCGGCGCGCAGCACCTGGACCGCTGCAGCAGCGGCCTGGCACTGGACTTCTTCGTGCTGTTTTCCTCCATCGCCAGTGTTCTGGGCAACGCCGGACAGTGCGACTACGCCGCCGCCAATGGTTATCTGGATGCCTTTGCCAGCCTGCGCAACCGCCAGGTCGCCGCTGGCGACCGGCAAGGCCGGACCCTGGCGATCAACTGGCCGCTCTGGCAGGCGGGCGGCCTGCACATGAGCGCTGGCGCACGTCGCCTGCTGGCCGAGCGCACGGGCATAGAAGCCATGGCCAGCGCCACCGGCGTCAAGGCGTTCTACCAGGCCTTGCACAGCGATGCGGAACAATTGATGGTCCTGGCGGGCCGCGACGGCGAGAAACTGCGCGCCTTGCTCGACGCCGGCCCGGCGCCGGTGGCCGAGGCCGCGGCGCTGGACGCTGTGGATCTGGCGAGTTGGCTGCGCCAGTTGCTGGCAAAGACCCTGAAGCTGGCACCGCAACGGCTGGACGAAGAGCTGCCGTTCGAGCAGTACGGGCTCGATTCGCTGATGATCCTGGAAATGACCGCCGTCCTGGAAAAACGCTTCGGCCCGCTGTCCAAGACGTTGTTCTTCGAGTACCCGAGCCTGCGCGAGCTGGCTGGCCATCTTGCCGCGCGCCAGGTCTCGAGCCCTGTATCGGCACCGCTCGCTGAGCAACTGCGCGGCCTGCTGGCCGAGGTCTTGCAGCGGCCGCTGGAGCGCAGCGACGACTCGCGCTGCTTCGAGGAGTTGGGGTTCGATTCGTTGCAGATCCTCACGCTCACCCGGCGCCTCGGACAGGTGTTCGGTGCGTTGCCGCCGGCCTTGCTGTTCGAGCATTGCAGCCTCGACGCCCTGGCTGGCTACCTGGCGGCGCGGACCACCAAGGCGCCAGAGCGCGCCCCTGGCGCTGCGCTCCGGCGTCTGTTCCACAGCGGTGCGCCGCAGCCCCTGGCGAACCCGCCGGTGCATGACGATATCGCGATCATCGGTATCGCCGGGCGCTATCCGGACGCCGAAGACCTGGAGGCCTTCTGGCAGAACCTCAGCCAGGGCCGCAACAGCATCCGCGAGATTCCTCCCGAGCGCTGGGACTGGCGCGACTACTACAGCGCCGACCGCGGCCAGGCCGGCGTACATAACAGCAAGTGGGGCGGGTTCATCGCGGACATCGACCGGTTCGACCCACTGTTCTTCAATATCTCGCCACTGGAGGCCGAGCTGCTCGATCCCCAGGAACGGCTGTTCCTGCAAACCGCCTGGGCGGCCATGGAGGACGCCGGCTACAGCCGCCAGCTCGGCACCGGGCAGGAGGGCTCGGGACCGCAGGTCGGCGTCTATGCCGGGGTGATGTACAACGAGTACCAACTGCTGGGCGCCGAAGCCAGCCTGCGCGGCCAGCGCATGGGGTTCGCCGGTTCCAGCGCGAGCATCGCCAACCGCGTGTCGTTCTGCCTCAACTTGCAGGGCCCGAGCCTGGCGGTGGATTCGATGTGCTCCAGTTCGCTCACGGCCCTGCACCTGGCTTGCCAGGACTTGCACAGCGGCCGTACGAGCATGGCCATCGCCGGCGGCGTCAACCTGACGCTGCATCCGAACAAGTACCTGATGCTCAGCAGCGGCCAGTTCATCTCCAACCAGGGCCAGTGCGCAAGCTTCGGTGAAGGCGGCGACGGCTATGTCCCGGGCGAAGGGGTTGGCGTGGTGGTGCTCAAGCGCCTGGCAGATGCCGAGCGTGATGGCGACCAGATCCATGGCCTGATCAAGGGCAGCCACCTCAATCACGGCGGCAAGAGCACCGGCTACAGCGTCCCGGACCCCCGGGCGCAGCAAGCGGCCATCAGCGGCGCGCTGGCCGATGCCGGGCTGGAGCCGGCAGCTATCAGCTACATCGAAGCCCACGGCACTGGCACCCGCCTGGGCGATCCGATCGAGATCGCCGGCCTGGACAAGGCCCTGGGTCCGCGTGCGCCGGACCAGACCTGCTGGATCGGCTCGGTGAAGTCCAATATCGGACACTGCGAGGCCGCGGCTGGAATCGCTGGCCTGACCAAGGTGCTTTTGCAGCTCAAGCACGGGCAAATCGCGCCTTCGCTGCATTCGCAGACCCTCAATCCCTTCATCGATTTCGCCGCCACGGCCCTCAAGGTCAACCAGCAGCTGCGCCAGTGGCCGCAGGCAGTGCAGGCGGGCCGGCCCATGCCACGCATCGCCGGGCTGTCGTCGTTCGGCGCCGGGGGCTCCAATGCCCACCTGATCGTCGCCGAATACCCACGGCCCCGACCGTTGGCGAGCGATACCGCACAGCCGCAGATGATCCTGTTGTCGGCCCGCGAGCCCGAGCAATTGCGGCAGATCGCCGGGCGCCTGCTGGCCAGGCTGGAACGGGCCGAGGCCGGCGACAGCCTGGCGGCGGTGGCCTGGACCCTGCAAGTGGGGCGCGAGGCCATGGCGCATCGCGCGGCGCTCGTCACTTCGTCCCTGCATAGCTTGTTGGGGTCGCTGCGTGCGCTGGCCGGCGGCGACAGCAGCGGCTGGATTCGCGGTGACAGCCAACTGGCCAGTCAACGGCTCGAGCAATTCAAGCAGCAATGGCCCGACTCCCGGCAGGAGCCGCTGATCGAGTTGCTGGCCCAGGGGCTGTGGCAGCAGGTGCTGGAACTGTGGTGCGACGGCTTGCGGATCGACTGGGCCGCGTTGCGCGCCGGGCAGGGCGAGCGCCCCCGGCGCATCGGCCTGCCGAGCTATCCCTTCGCCAGCGAGCGTTACTGGGCGCCCGTGGGCGGCCCGCGGCCACCGGTCCCGGCGGCACATCCATTGTTGCAGGCACGGCACCCGAGCCCGGAGCATCCGGCCTTCACCAGCCTGCTGCGGGGTGACGAGCCCTGGCTGCGCGATCACCAGGTGGCCGGGCACAAGACTTTGCCCGGTGTCGCCTACCTGGAGATGATCAGGGTCGCCGTCAGCCAGGTTCGCGACGCGGGAACCGCTCGGGGCATGGTCATCGAGCCGCTCCATTGGCTGGCGCCCTTGACGGTGCAAGGGACGCCGCGCCGCTTGCAGCTGGACCTGCAAGCCACGGCGGGGCACCTGGCGCTCACCCTGCACAGCCTTGACGGCGACCAGCCGGTGGTGCATTGCCAGGCCCGGGTCAGCGCCGCGACACCCGCGCCAATCCAGACGCCGGACCTGGCGCAGTGGCGGGCACGATCCTGGGCACGCCAGCTGGAGGCTGAAGCCGTCTACGGGCTGTTCCAGCGGATGGGCCTGGACTACGGGCCCAGCCACCGCGCGATCCGCCAGCTGCAGATCGCCGAGCAGGACGGCCAGCGCCAGGTGCTGGCGCGGCTGGAGCTGCAAGATCTCACGCCCGGATCTGACTGGTGGCTGGAGCCCGGCATGGCCGACGGCGCATTGCAGGCAGCCATCGGCCTGTTGCTGCCACTGAGCGGTGAGTTGGCCGGCCCCTGGCCACTGCTGTTGCCCTTCGCCTTGCAGCGCCTGGAACTCATCGCCCCTTGCCAGCGACGGATGTGGGCGTTGCTGTGCAGCGACCCGCCACGCCAGTGCTGCGACATCGACCTGGTGGACGACCAGGGGCGGCTGTGCGCACGGTTCATCGGCTTGAGCTCCAGGAGGCCCGATACCGTGACGGAAAACAAACCACCCAGCGCTACACGGCACCTGCTGGCGCCGGTCTGGTCGGTGCTCGACGGCGCCTCCCAAGAACAGCAAGCCCAGGGCCCGGTATTGGTCTTCGGCGCCACGCCGGCGCGCCGCCAGGCATTGGCCACGCTTTATCCCCGGGCGGAGCTGCTGGAGGATGGCCGGAACGACTATCTCGGCGTGCTGCAGGCCCACCCCGGCCTCGAGGAAGTGGTGTGGCTGGCGCCGCCCGTAGAGCCCGGCGCGGACCTGGTCGCTGCGCAGCAACAGGGTGTCCTGGCGCTGTTCCGGCTGATCAAGGCCCTGCTGGAACTGGGCCATGGTCGTGCCTCGCTGCGCCTGACCCTGCTTACCGCCCAGGCGCTGGCCATCCATCCCGGCGAGTCCTGCGATGTGACCCATGCCGCGGTGCATGGGCTGGCCGGCTCGCTGGCCAAGGAATACCCGCATTGGACGGTGCGCCTGGCGGACCTGGCCGAGCAGCAACTGCCGTCGCTGGGCGGCGCGCCGTTCGCCGCGCTCGCCTCCGGCGAGCCGCTGGCGTTGCGCCAGGGCCAGTGGTGGCGCCGGCAACTGGTACAGGTCAAGGCCGATGCGCTGGCGGCCGCGATGCCGGTCTATCGCGACGGCGGCGTTTACCTGGTCATCGGCGGTGCCGGTGGCATCGGCGCCGTCTGGAGCCAGCATGTGATCAGCCGACATCGCGCCCGTGTGATCTGGGTCGGACGGCGGGCGCTGGAGGGGGAGGTCGCGGCGAAACTCGACGAATTGACCGCCATCAGCTCGATGCACGGCGCTCCGGCGCCGGTCTACCTGCAGGCCGACGCCGCGGATGCGCAGCAGTTGGCCAGGATCGAACGCGAGGTGGGCGAGCGCTTTGGCCGGATCAATGGGGTGGTGCATTCGGCCATCGTGCTCAAGGACCGTAGCCTGGCCAATATGGATGAGCAGACCTTCAGCCAGGTGTTGCAGGCCAAGGTCGCGACCAGCGTGGCCCTGGCCCAGGCCTTCGGCGCGAGCGCCGCGACCCTGGACTTCGTGCTGTTCTTCTCTTCGATGATGTCCTTCAGCACCGCCGCCGGACAAAGCAACTATGCGGCGGGCTGCACTTTCGCCGACGGTTTCGCCCGCCAGCTCGGGGAGCGCTGGGCTTGCCCGGTCAAGGTGATCAACTGGGGCTACTGGGGAAGCGTCGGCACGGTCAGCGACCCGCGTTATCGGCAGCGCATGCAGGCCCTGGGGCTGGGCTCCATCGAGCCGGAGGAAGGCTTGCGAGCCATCGATCAACTGCTGGCCGCAGACCTGGGCCAGCTGGCACTGCTCAAGCTCCTGGCGCCCGTATCGAACGAGGGCCCGGACAGCCTGGCCGGATTACTGGGCCGCGAGCAACTCACGCTCGACACCCGGTCGGTGCCCGACACCGCGGCCCTGCAGGAGCGGCTGCGGGAACGGCTGATGGCCTTGGCCGCGCTTACCTAGAGGCCGCAGCCGGCATTCATTCATCCAAAGCAGACGCGTCACAGGGAAGTTGAAGCATGCAAACAGCCGCACATCACACCGGCGCTGGAATTTTCGCTGAGCTCGAGGCACTGGCGCGTCGCCTGTTGGCCAGCCAGCTGGACGAGTTGGGGCTTGCCCGCGCCGAGGACCTCAAGCGCCTTGGCGCGAATGTCCCGGATTACCTGCGGCCCTGGCTGGAGGAAAGCCTCGGGTATGTGGCCGGGGTCGAGCGCGGCCCGGCCCAGGCGCTGTGGCAGCAATGGCAGGAGCAGTTGTCGCGCTGGAGCCGCGAACCTGAACTGGTGGCCAGGGCGCGTCTGCTCGATGCCTGCCTCAAAGGCTTGCCGGCGCTGCTGCGCGGGGAGCTGAGCGCGCCACGGATCCTCTTCCCCGAGGGGACGATGAGCCTGGTGGAGGGCGTCTACAAGAACAACCAGCTGTGCGATTACTTCAACCAGGTGTTGATCGCCGCGGCGCTGGCCTATATCGAAACCCGCCCGGAGCCGGCCGAGCCGTTGCGGATCCTGGAGATCGGCGCCGGTACGGGCGGCACCACGGCGGGCCTGCTGGCGGCCCTGGCGCCCTGGCACGCGCAGATCGCCGAGTACTGCTACACCGATCTGTCCCAGGCCTTCCTGCAGCATGGCGCCGAACAGTTCGGTGCGGCCAACCCTTTCCTGCGGACCCGGCTGTTCGACGTGTCCCGGCCTTGCGCCGAGCAGGGCATGGAGGTCGATCGCTATCACCTGGTGGTGGCGAGCAACGTGTTGCACGCCACCGTCGATATCCGCCAGACCCTGCGCAACGCCAAGGCGCTGTTGCGCAAGGGCGGCTTGTTGCTGCTCAACGAAATCAGCCAGGCCTCGCTGTTCACCCATCTGAGCTTCGGCCTGCTCGAAGGCTGGTGGCACTACCGCGATGCGGCCTTGCGCATTCCCGGTTGCCCCGGCCTGTCGCCGGCTGGCTGGCAGGCGGTGCTGGAGCAGGAAGGTTTCGGCCTGGTGCTGTTCCCGGCTCGCGAAGCCCACGACCAGGGCCAGCAGATCATCCTGGCCCAGAGCGACGGCATCGTCCGCCAGCCCCTGGGCCGGCCAGCGCCTGCCCCCGCGCACGAACCTGCACCGCTACCTGCGCCGCTGGCGCAGCCGGCCGTTGCCGGTGACTGGTGGCAGCAGGTCGCCGGGTTCCTGCGCGACCTGGTCGGCACGACCCTGAAAATCCCCGCCGCCAAGCTCAGCCTGACCCGGCCGCTGGAAGACTATGGCCTGGACTCGATCCTGGTGGTGCGCCTGACCCATGCCTTCAGTGCGCATTTTTCCGCCGTCGACAGCGCGGTGTTCTTTGAAGTGCCGACCCTGGCGGCGCTGACCGACCACTTCATCCTGCATCGGGGCCCCGAGCTCGAGGCGTTGCTGGGAGCATCCGAGCAGGTACGGCCCGACGCCGGCGCGCCATCCAGCGCTACGCCGGCGATAGCCGCCGGCGCGGCAGCCGGTATCGCCATCATCGGCCTCGACGGGCGCTACCCCGGGGCGCGATCCATGGATGAGCTGTGGCACAACCTGGCCACCGGGCATTGCGCCATCGGCGAGATTCCACGCACACGTTGGGACTGGCGGCGTTACTTCGCCTCGGAAAAAGGCACCCCCGGGCATCTATACACCCGCTGGGGCGGCTTCATCGAGGGTATCGACCAGTTCGATCCGGGGTTCTTCCGCATCTCGCGCACCGAGGCTGAACGCATGGACCCGCAGGAGCGGTTGTTCCTGGAGGTGGCCTACCACAGCATCGAGGACGCGGGCTACAACCCGGCGACCCTGCATCGCCAGGGCGAGGTCGGGGTGTTCGTCGGGGTCATGAACGGCAGCTACAACCCCATCAGCAACTACTGGTCGATCGCCAACCGGGTGTCTTACCAGCTGGACCTGCACGGGCCCAGCCTGGTGGTGGACAGCGCGTGCTCGTCGTCGCTGACGGCGATCGACCTGGCGGTCCAGAGCCTGCTCGGCGGACGCTGCGAGGTGGCCATCGCCGGTGGCGTCAACCTGATCGTCAATGCCCGGCATTACCTTGGCCTATGCGAAATGATGATGCTCTCGTCCGGCGACCAGTGCCGTGCCTTCGGCAATGAGGCCGATGGCTTCGTCGATGCCGAGGGCGTCGGCGCCGTGGTGCTCAAGCCGCTGGCCCGCGCGCTCGCCGACGGCGACCGGATCTACGGAGTGATTCGCGGCAGCGCCACCAATGCCGGCGGCAAGACCAACGGCTATACCGTACCCAGCGCCACGGCGCAGCAGCGGGTGCTGGAAAAGGCCCTGGCGCAAGCGCACCTGGACCCCAGTCGGCTCAGCTATATCGAGGCCCATGGCACCGGCACCGCGCTGGGCGATCCGATCGAGATCAGCGGATTGAACCGGGTCCTGGCCAAGCAGGCGGGCATGCAATGCGCCATAGGCTCGATCAAGAGCAATATCGGCCACTGCGAAAGCGCCGCCGGCATTGCCGGGCTGAGCAAGGTGCTGCTGCAACTCAAGCACCGCCAGCTGGCGCCGTCGCTGCATGCCGCGCAGCCCAATCCACGGATCGATTTCCACGAGACCCCACTGCGCCTGCAGCAGCGCCTGGCACCCTGGACGGCCAATGGTGCGACGCGCATCGCCGCGATCTCGTCGTTCGGGGCCGGCGGCGCCAATGCCTCGTTGATCGTCGAAGAGCATCTGGCCCAGGTGGACTTGCGGCCGGCCATGCCCGGCCCCTGGTTGATCCCGCTGTCGGCCAGGGATCCCCAGCGCCTGGCGGAGTCGGCCACGCGGCTGCTGGATTTCCTGGCCGGTGAAGGAGCCGCGGACCTGGCCCTGGACGACCTGGCGTGGACCCTGCAGACCGGGCGCGAAGCCCTGGCCGAGCGCCTGGCGCTGACAGTGGCGTCAGTGGCGCAACTCCAGCAAGGCCTGGAACAGTGGCTGGCCGGTACGGCCCAAGGCCACGTATTCCAGGGCCAGTGCGATCCCTACGGGTCGCCGGCCACCGACGCGCCATTGCCGGAGCAGGCGCGGCTGGAGCAACTGGCGGCCGCCTGGGTGCTGGGTGCCAGCGTGGACTGGCCACGGCTCTACGGCGATGACACCCAGCGGCGGCCCAGGCGCATCAGCCTGCCGGGTTATCCCTTCGCCCGAGACAGCTACTGGCTTCCTGGCCTGGCCCAACCAGCAGCCCCTGGGGGGCCGGTCGAGACGCCGACGGCGGCGGACCTCGACGATTGCTGCTACCTGCCACGCTGGGAGGTCCAGGCAGCCGCGGAACCGGCGCCGGAGCCAGGCCCCGGAGCGGTGTTGCTGGTGACCCTGGGCCAGGCCGGTAGTATCAGCGAAGCCTTGCAGACGGCCTTGCACGCGCATTACCAGGACCGCCGCCGGTTGTTGCGGATTGATTGCGAGCCGGGCGCGTCTGCCGAATTGGCACCGGGTCACTGGCGTTGCGATGCTGGCGACCCGGCAGCCCTGGCCGACACCCTGGCGACGCTGGGGCCGCTGGCGCAGATCCTGGTGAGCGTCGCGCCACAAGCGGCCGACCTGTCGCTGGCAGAGCTGGCCGACAGCCTGCAGCACCATGAGCTGCCGCTGTTGCGCCTGTTCAAGGCCCTGGGCCAGCAGGCTGGCGAGCACGTCATCGATTGCTTCCTGTTGTCGTTCGCTCGCCACGGTTTCGCCGGCTCGGCACCCTCGGGCAATCCCGTGGGGGCGGGTAGCACCGGCCTGGGTTATGCGATGGCCCAGGGTGAGTACCGGGTGCGCCTGCGCCAGCTGGACCTGGACCCCGCCGACCTCGAAGAGCCGGCCAGCCGGCAGCGGCTGGTGGCGCAGATCCTGGCCGAACCTGCCGCCTTGCGCGGCGAGCCGGTCAAGCTGGCCGCCGGCGAACGCTTCGTCCAGCAACTGGCGCCGCTGGTGCTGCCACCACCGTCCGGCACCAGCCCCTCGGCGCTGCGGCACGATGGGGTGTACCTGATTCTTGGCGGCAGCGGAGTGATCGGCCAGGTGCTCAGCCGGCAGTTGGTCGAGCATTACCAGGCCCGGGTGGTCTGGCTGGGCCGGCAACCCGCGGACAGCGAACCGGTGCGCCAGCGCCTGGCGGCCGAATCGCTGCGTGGACGGGTCGACTACCTGCAGGTCGACGCAACGGACCTGGCGCAGTTGCAGCGGGCCGTGGCCCAGGTCACCCAGCGCTACGGGCGGATCAATGGCGCGGTGTTCTCGGCCATGGTCTTCGACTTCGAGAACAGCATCCGCCACACCAGCGAAGAGCAGTTCCAGGACATTCTCCAGGTCAAGAGCCGTGGCAGCCTGAACTTCTACCAGGCCCTGGCAGGGCAGCCGCTGGATTTTCTCTGCTACTTCTCGTCCGGGCAGGGCTTTGCCTTTTCCGGTGCGGCGAAGCTGTCCGCCTACGCCTGTGGCATCACCTTCGCCGATGCTTGCGCCGCCAGGATCGCGGCCACCGCCAGTTTTCCGGTGGGGGTGATCAACTGGGGGTTCTGGCGTGCTTCGCTCCAAGCGCAGCCGATCAGCGAGCACCTGGACGCCCTCGAGGATGCCGAAGGGTTTGCCTGCTTCCGCCACTTCGTCGGGCACTTGGCCAGCGGCTCGCTGCCTCGCTTGTTGTGCCTCAAGGCATCGCCCGCGGTACGCCAGTTGATGGCGGTGCCCGAGGGCCGGCCGTTGCGTTTCGAGCCTGGCGAGCTGCTGCCGGCCGCCGCCCCGTCGGTCGAGTTGCCAGCGGCCGAACACCAACGCCTGCAACGGATATTCGAGCACCGGATACTCGATCAGTCCATCGCCGTGCTGTTGTTGGTCCAGTTGCAGACCCTGGGGATCTTCGTGACCAGCGACGCCCATGACGCCGAACACTGGCGCCAGCGCGCCGGGATTGGCGAGCGCTACCGGCGCTGGTGGCAGGAATGCCTGGCGATCCTGGTGGAACAGGGTCATCTGCGCCGGCAGGGCGCGACATTCGCCGTGGCCACCCCCATCGCCCGGAACCGCCGTGAGGCGATCCTGGCCGCCTGGAAGGACCAGCGCGACCGGTACCTGGCGGACCCCGAGCGGCAGGTCCAGGTGACGCTGATCGACGATTGCCTGCTGCACCTGCCACGCATCCTGACCGGGCAGCTCCAGGCCACGGACCTGTTGTTCCCGGACGGTTCGATGGACAAGGTCGAGGGTATCTACAAGCACAACAGCCTTGCGGACTTTTTCAACCGGCAACTGGCCGTCCAGGTCTGTGCCCACATCCAGCGGCTGGCCGAAGCCGAGCCCGGCCGGGCGCTGCGCATCCTCGAAGTGGGCGCCGGCACCGGCGGCACCACCGCCGCCTTGCTGGCAGCGCTGGAACCCTGGGCCGGGCACATCGGCGAGTACTGCTACAGCGACCTGTCCCGGGCCTTCCTGCACCATGGCCAGGCCAGCTTCGCCCAGGGGCGGCCCTACTTCACCACGCGCATCCTGGACATCAGCCAGGGCCACGACAGCGTCCCGGCCTATGACGTCATCGTCGCCACCAATGTGCTGCACGCCACCGGCGACATGCGCCGCACCCTGGGGCGGGTCCGCTCGCTGTTGCGCAATGGCGGCCTGCTGGCGTTGAACGAACTGAACCGCAAGACCTGCGCCGCTACCGTCACCTTCGGTTTGCTCGATGGCTGGTGGCTGTACGACGACCCGGCATTGCGCATCCCCGGTTCACCGTTGATCGCCGAGCGGACCTGGCTGCAGCTGCTGTGCAGCAGCGGTTTCGAACGGGTCCTGGCGCACATCCCGCCGGCCATCGCCCTGGGACAGCAGATCATCACCGCCCATGGCGACGCCCTGGCGTCGCCAGTCGTCGCGCTGCAACAACCGGCCGCGCCCGCACCCGACAAGGAGTCCAGCGTGAACCTGCCACCTGCCAGCGCCACCACCCCCTGCACCGATGTTCCAGGCAGGTTGCGGCAACTGATCGTCCAGGCCCTGGCCAGGACCCTGAAGGCCGAAGAGCAGGGCATCGCCCTGAACACGCCATTCTCCGACTACGGCGTGGACTCGATCCTCGGCGTCGGGTTCCTCAAGCACCTGGGCAGCCAACTGGGAATCACGCTCAACAGCGCGATCCTGTTCGAGCAGGCCACGGTGGCCAAGTTGCAGGCCTACCTGCTGCAGGCCCATGGCGCGCCGATCGCCGCGGCCCTGGCCGGTACCGCGGCCAGTGTCCAGGCCCCGCCAGCGTCCCGGTTGCCGGACAACCCGGTCGTGGCCGCCGCGCTGGCGGGTACGGTTCCCGGCGGCACCACGCAGGGCCGACCGGGGCCGATCGCGGTGATCGGCATGGCCGGGCAGTTCCCCGGCGCCGACAACGTCGAGCAGCTATGGGCCAACCTGCTGGCCGGTTACGACAGCGTGCAGGAGCTGGGGCCGGACTATCTGCGGCCCGAGGCCTACAGCACGGATGGCCGGCCGGGCACCAGCCGTTGCAAGCGCGCCGGCATCCTCAAGGACCGCGATTGCTTCGATCCACTGTTCTTCAGCCTCACTCCCCATGAGGCGGAGTCGATGACGCCCCACCAGCGACTGGTGCTGCAAGAAAGCTGGAAGGCGCTCGAGGATGCCGGCTACGACCCTCGGACCCTGGCGGGCCAGGCAGTGAGCCTGTATATCGGCGCCGAGCCGGGGGGCTACCAGCATGACTCCTTTACCGGCGGGTCCGAGGCCATCATCGCTTCGCGGCTGTCCTACTGCCTGGATCTCAGGGGACCGGCGATGGTGGTCAATACCGGCTGCTCGTCCTCGGCGGTGGCGATCCACCAAGCCTGCGAAAGCCTGCGCCACGGCGAAAGCCGCATGGCGCTGGCCGGCGGCGTATATGCGTTGCTGGACCAGCGCGGGCTGGTCAGCCTGTCGGCCATCGACATGCTCAGCCCCAGCGGCCAATGCCATGCGTTCGATGCGGCTGCCGATGGCACCGTGATCTCCGAGGGCGTGGCCATGGTGGTACTCAAGCGCCTGGAAGACGCCGAGGCCGACGGCGACCCGATCCATGGGGTCATCGAAGCGTCCGGGATCAATCAGGATGGCCTGAGCAACGGCATCACCGCGCCCAATGGCGAAGCGCAGGAGCAACTGTTGCGTGATACCTGGCACAAGTTCGCCATCGACCCGGAGCAGATCAGCTATGTCGAGGCCCATGGCACCGGTACCCGGCTGGGAGACCCGGTGGAGGCCAACGCGTTGATCCGCGCCTTCCGCTCGTTCACCGAGGCCCGGGGCTATTGCGTGCTGGGCAGCGCCAAGGCCAACCTGGGCCACGCCGCGGCGGCGGCCGGAGTCATCGGCCTGGTCAAGGTCCTGCTGTCGATCCGCCAGCGCACGTTGCCGGCGATGCCCGGTTTCACCTGCCTCAATCCACTGATCGAACTGGAACATTCGCCGTTCTACATCAACCGCCAGGCTCAGGACTGGCAAGCCAGCGGTGGCACTCGCTTGCTCGCCGCGCTCAATTCCTTCGGCCACAGCGGCACCAATGCCCACCTGGTGGTCGGCGAATATCAAGGACAGCCGCTAGATGCCGCGGGCCAGGCGCCGGAAACTGTCGGCCGGCTCGTGCCACTCTCGGCCAAGACCCTCGATAGCCTGCGTGACAACGCCAGGGCCCTGGCGCATTGGCTGGAGCACAACGACGTGCCGCTCCAACACCTGGCCTTCACCTTGCAAACCGCCCGGGAACCCATGTCCGTGAGGGCGCTGGTGGTCGCCGAGGATGCCGGGCAATTGCGCACGCGGCTGCTGCGCCTGGCCGACGGCGAAACACCGGCGCTCAGCGGCGACCACGACCCCCTGGCCAGCCAGTGGCTGGCCGGGGCGCAGGTCGATTGGGCGGGGTTGTGGCCGGCCGGTTCGGCCAGGCGCATTCACCTGCCGACCTATCAATTCGCCAAGGAGCGCTACTGGATCGAGCAGGTGCCCGTGTCTGCCGCCGAGCCGGCCCGGTCGCCGATGCCGGAGCTTGCGCCGGCGACCGGGCTGTTCCTTGCTCGCCCGGTGTGGCAGGAACCCCTGGGCACGAGCTTCGATGCCGGGGCCGGGAGCCATCGGCGCTTGCTGTTGTGGGTCGGCTTCGACCCGGCACAACTGGCGCAGTTGCAGGAGCTGGCCCGCGTTGGCGGTGCCGGGGTCCAGGCGCAAGTGCTGGCTTGCGACAAGAGCACTCCGGGAGCCTGCTACCAACAGCTGGCCATTGCTTTGCTGCGGTGCGTGCAAGGGTTGAAGGAGCGGGTCCAGATAGAACTGATGATCGCCGAACAGACCCCGGAACAGGGGCTCTACGCAGGCCTGGAGGGGCTGTTGAAAACGGCCTGCCTGGAGCAGCCATCGCTTAGTGCCAGGTGCCTGCTGGTGCGGGTGGACGCCGGCCAACCACTGCCGGCGGCGCAGTTGGCGCGCTTGACCAGCCTGTGGGGGGAGCGCCGCCAGCGCGCCAGCTCGGTGCTGCAACGGATTGCAGCGCAGGGCGAGCACCAGGAACTGCAATGGCAGGAACTGGCGGACGACGGTGCTGCCAATCGCGGCGGCGTGCATGTGCCCTGGAAGGATCGCGGAGTCTACTTGATCACTGGCGGTGCCGGTGGCCTGGGGCTGATCTTCGCCCGGGCGATTGCCGAGCAATGCCGCGAGACCACCTTGATCCTGGTCGGGCGCTCGACCCTGGACGAGGCGCGCCAGGCGCAGTTGCAGGCCATTGGCCGGTTGGGCGCCACGGTGGTCTACCAGGCGCTGGACCTGACCGATGCCCAGGCCCTGGAGCGCCTGGTCGCGAGGATTCGCGCCGACCACGGCGGGCTCGATGGGGTACTGCATGCCGCCGGGATCAACCGGGACCGCTTGCTGGCCCAGAAAACACCCCAGGACCTGGTCGAGGTATTCGCCGCCAAGGTATTGGGCACGGAACTGCTCGACCATGCCTGCCGCCAGCTGTATCTGGATTTCTTCGTGTTGTTCTCGTCCTGTTCGGCGGTGCTCGGCAGCATCGGCCAGGCCGACTACGCCGCTGCCAACGGCTTCATCGACCATTTCGCCGCCTGGCGTAACCAGCGGGTCGAGCAGGGTTTGCGTTTCGGCCAGACCCTGGCGCTCGCCTATCCGTTGTGGCGCGACGGTGGCATGCGCGTCAGCGCTGCTGACCAGGCGCATATTCGCCAGCACAGCGGCATGGTGCCCATGCAGTCGTTGCAGGGGATCCAGGCCTTGCAGCTGGGCTTGGGCGCGGGCCTTGAACGGCTGCTGGTGATCGAGGGCGACCTGGCGCGCATTCGCGGACACTTCGCCGCCACCGAGCCTGGGGTGAGCGAGCCGGAGCAGGGCTCGACGGCACCCGCTGGCTACTCCACGCAGCTCGACGAAGCGATCCTGGACCGGCTCAAGGCGGTGTTCTGCGCTGTCACCAAGTTGCCGGCCAGTCGGGTCGAAACTCTGGCACCGCTGGAGCGATACGGCATCGACTCGATCATGATCATCCGGCTCAACCGGGCGCTGGAGGAGGTATTCTCGACGCTGACCCAGTTGCCCCCGGCGGAGCGCCTGCTGTCCAAGACGCTGTTTTTCGAATACCCCAACCTGCAGGCGCTGGCCGCCTACCTGGTGGCCGAGCACCCACGCGCTTGCCTGCTGTGGAGCGGCCTGGGCGCCCAGCCGGCCGGCCAGGCGCCTGCCCAGGCGGCAGCGCCAGCCGCGCCGCTGGACACCGTCGAGCCCATCGCCATCATCGGTATCAGCGGTCGCTACCCCCAGGCGGCCAACCTCGAACAATACTGGGAGAACCTCAAGGGCGGGCGCGACAGCATCACCGAGATCCCCGCGCAGCGCTGGCCACTCGAGGACTTCTATGTCGACTCGGTCGCCGAGGCCCTGAAGCTGGGCCGCAGCTACAGCAAGTGGGGCGGGTTCATCGACGGCTTCGCCGAGTTCGACCCGCTGTTCTTCAATATCTCGCCGCGCGAGGCGCTGAACATGGACCCGCAGGAACGGCTGTTCCTGCAGTCCTGCTGGCAAACCCTGGAAGACGCCGGGATCACCCGGGCCGACCTGGCCAGGCAGTACCAGGGCAAGGTCGGGGTCTTCGCCGGGATCACCAAGACCGGCTATGGCCTCTATGGCCCCGAGTTGCGTGCCCGGGGCCAGCTGATCTTTCCCCGTACCTCGTTCAGTTCCACTGCCAACCGGGTGTCCTATGTACTGGATCTCAACGGCCCGAGCGAACCGGTGGATACCATGTGCTCGTCGTCGCTGAGCGCCCTGCACCGGGCCTGCCAGAGCCTGCGTCGCGGCGAATGCCGGATGGCCCTGGCCGGTGGTGTCAACCTGTACCTGCATCCGTCCAACTACGTCGAGCTCAGCGCCGGGCAGATGCTCTCCAGGGACGGCCGCTGCCGCAGCTTCGGCGAGGGCGGCAATGGCTTCGTGCCGGGCGAGGGCGTCGGCACGGTGCTGCTCAAGCCCCTGTCCCAGGCCCTGGCCGATCGCGACAACATCCACGGGTTGATCCGCGCCGTGGCGGTCAACCACGGCGGCAAGACCAACGGCTACACCGTGCCCAACCCCCAGGCCCAGGCCCGGGTGATCCGCCAGGCCATCGCAGAGGCCGGGCTCGATGCCCGCCAGATCAGCTATATCGAAGCCCATGGCACCGGCACCGAGCTGGGCGATCCGATCGAGGTGAGCGGCCTGGTCCAGGCCTTCGCCCCCGATGGCGTGGAGCCTGGCCGTTGCGCCCTGGGTTCGGTGAAAGCCAACATCGGTCACCTGGAAGGTGCCGCCGGCATCGCCGGGTTGAGCAAGGTGCTCCTGCAGTTCAAGCACAAGCAATTGGTGCCGAGCCTGCACGCGGCGACGCTCAATCCCAACCTGCACCTGGAAACCACGCCGTTCCACCTGCAGCAGCGGCTCGCCGACTGGCAGCCGGCCGATGGCGGGCGGCGTATCGCCGGGGTCTCGTCCTTCGGGGCCGGAGGCGCCAATGCCCATGTGCTGCTGCAGGAGCATGCCGAGTACCGCGAGCTGCCCAGCGCTGGGGCGGTCGAGGTGATCCTGCTCTCGGCCCGGGACCCGGAGCGCCTGCGCGACTATGCACAGGCGCTGCTGGCCTACCTGGAGGCGCGTCCGGCGCTGGCGGGCGGCGAACTGGCGAACCTGGCGTACACCTTGCAGCAGGGGCGGGAAACGATGGCGGTGCGACTTGGCCTGATCGTCGATTCGCCTGCGGCGCTGACCATGGCCTTGCGCGCCTTCATCGACGACGGCGCGGCCCCGCCGGGGGCATATGGCGCCGACCTGCGCGGCAAGCGCGCGGCCGCCGAGCTCCCGGCCGAGCATGGTGATGCCCCGGGCGCGCCCCTCGCGCAATCCTTGCTGGCGGCCTGGACCCGTGGCGAGGCCGTCGACTGGTCGCAGTTGCAGGTCGGCCGTGAAGGGCCGCCGCCGTATCGGATCAGCCTGCCGGTCTATCCCTTCGCCCGGGAATCCTACTGGCTGCCGAGCCTGGAGCCGGTGCCCGGCGCCGAGGCCGCGACGGCGCCCAGCGGATTGCCGCTAGCGACCAGCATTGACCACCTGAGCTACCTGGCCCGCTGGCAGGCCGATGACCAGGACGATCAGGCGCAGATTGCCGAGCGGGCGATTGCCGGGCACCGCTGCGTGCTAATCGTCGCCGATGCCAGCAACCGGCCCATGGTCGAAGCACTTGCCGCCCAGTACCTGCTCGGCGCCGGCTTCGCCACCGACGGTGGCCGGGTGATTCGCCTGGAACCCGGCCAGCGCACGACCTGCCTGGCCCCGGACCACTGGGAACTGGACGTGGACGATCCGCAAGCGCTGGAGCAGTGCCCGGGTACCCAGGCGCCCATCGACTGCCTGTACTTTTTTGGCGGTCATGCCGAGCCCAGCCACTGGCAGGCGCAACTGGACAGTCCGAAGGCCAACGAGATCCTCCTGTTGCGCCTGGGCAAATGGCTCAAGCAACACAGCCCTTGCCCGTCCATCGACAGCTACATCATCAGCCAGGACAACTTCGCCATCGGCACCGGGTCGGTGAACGCCGTGGGCGGCGGGCTGACGGGCATGGCCTATGCCATGGCCCAGGGTGAGCATCGGTTTCGCGTGCGCAACCTGGATGTCGATCACCGCGAGTTGCTCGATTCCCGGAGCCGGCCGCGCTTGCTGCGCCAGATCCAGGGCGAGGCCGGGCTGGCCCGGGGCGAGGTGGTGGGGTTGCGCGATGGCGTGCGTTATCGCCAGCGCATCTTCAACCTGGGCTGGCAACCCCAGGGGCAACCGGCCGACGGCCACTTCACCACGCCGGCGCTCAAGCGTGGCGGGGTCTATGTGATTCTCGGCGGCGCTGGCACCGTGGGTTCGATCATCAGTCGCCATCTGCTGGCCGATTACCAGGCCCGGGTGATCTGGCTCGGGCGCCGCGCCGTGGACGATCCCCAGGTGCAACGCCGGCTTGCCCACTGCCGGCAGCAGGTTCCCGGCCTGGCCGCGCCGGCGCAGTTGCACTACCTGCAAGCCGACGCCAACGATCCGGCGGCGCTGCACGGCGCCGTGGCTGAGATCAAGCAGCGCTACGGGGCGATCAATGGGGCGATCTTCTCCGCGGTGGTGTTCAGCCATGAAGATCCACTGACGCGTATCCCCGAGCCGCAGTTCGAGGCGATCCTGGCAGTGAAGAGCCGGGGCGCCATCGAGTTCTACCGGGCGCTGGCCGATGAGCCGCTGGACTTCATGTGCTACTTCTCGTCCGGGCAGAGCTTTGCCTTTTCCGGCGCTGCGCGCCTGGGCGCCTATGCCGCCGGCATCACCTTCGGCGATGCCCTGGTGCGCAGCCTGGGACAGCAGGCCGGGTTCCCGGTAGGGGCCATCCACTGGGGGTTCTGGCTGGCTTCCCTGGCCGAGCAACAGGAGGCCGATCCGGCGGCGCAACCCATGAGTCGCCACGCCGCGGCCCTGGAGGACCGCGAGGGCTTCCTGTGTTTCGCCCGCTTCATCGACGCCCTGAGCCGTGGCCAGCTGGAGCAGGTACTGTGCATGGCGGCTTCGGCGCCGGTCCGCCAATTGATGCAGTTGCAACCCGCACGGGTGGTCCTTGGCCAGGATGCGGCACAGGGGGGCGAGAATGGCTTGGAGCGCTATCGCCTGGCTGCCCGGCCGTTGCTTGCGGCCCACGATCCGTTGCCTTTCGATGCCGCCCTGGCGGCCATGACATTGGCCCAATTGCGCCGCCTGGGCGTGTTCTTGCAGCCGGGACAGTTCGACGAGTGCGACGCCCTGCGCCAGTTAGCGGGTATCGGCGAGCACTATGGCCGCTGGTGGACCACCAGCCTGCAGTGGTTGCAGCAGCATGGGCTGATCGAACGGCGGGGGAGCCAGGCCGCCCTGGCTGCCCAGGCGCCCGTGGAACAGCTGGAGCAACCCTGGGACCGGCTCAGGGACTCGTTGCTCGCCGAGCCCCAGCGCAAGGCCCAGGTGCAGTTGGTGGACGCTTGCCTGCGGCAGCTGCCGGCGATACTCGCCGGTAGCACCCAGGCCACCGATGTGCTGTTTCCCAACGGTTCGATGAGCAAGGTCGAGGGGGTATACCGCGACAACGCCTTGTCCGACTACTTCAACCAGGTGGTGGCCGCAGTGGTGCGACAGCACCTGGAAATGCTGCCTGCCAGCACAGCGCAGCGACCGCTGCGGATCCTCGAGATCGGCGCCGGCACCGGGGGCACCAGCTCCATCGTGCTGCCGGCGCTGCAACCCTGGCGCGAGCGCATCGCCGAATACTGCTACACCGACATTTCCCAAGCGTTCTTGCTGTACGCCAGGAAAACCTATGGCCCGGACCATCCTTTCCTCAGCTACCAGGTGTGGAACGTCGAGCAGCCGCCACACGCCCAGGGGCTGGAGGAGGGCGGCTATGACATCGTCATTGCCGCCAATGTGTTGCACGCCACCAGCAACATCCGCCGGACCGTGGCCCATGCCGCGTCCTTGCTGCGCGGCGGCGGGATCCTGGTGCTGAACGAAATCAGCCAGCAATCGCTGTTCTCCCACCTGACCTTCGGCCTGCTCAAGGGCTGGTGGCTGTACGAAGATCCGCAGTTGCGCATTCCCGGTACTCCGGCGCTGGCCCCGCAGAGCTGGGCCAGCGTGCTGGGCGAGAGCGGTTTCGACCAGGTGCTGTTCCCCGCACAGTGCGCCCATGAGCTGGGCCAGCAGGTGATAGTCGGGCGCCGTGACGAGACTCGACAGCATCCGCAGGCCCTGCCCAGTGCCGCGCCGCGCGCGATCCCGCCCGCGACTGCGCCTGTCACCACCGCGACCACCGAGGGCGCGCGCACGGCGCTCACCGCCCTGGCCCTGGAGGGCCTGGCCAAGGCCCTGCAACTGGAGCCCGGGCGTATCCAGGTGGACCAGCCGTTCGCCGACTACGGTGTCGACTCGATCCTCGGCGTGAGCTTCGTCAGCCACATCGGCGATGCCCTGGGCCTGGAACTGAACACGGCGCTGTTGTTCGACTACCCATCGCTGCAAGCCCTGGTGGACTACCTGCTGGAGCATTACCCGAGGCAATGCGCCCGCCTGGGCGCAAGCCCGGAGCAGGCCATGGTGGCGCCGCCAGGCACATCCGTAGAGCACCTGGAGGCGGCGTTTCTCAACGGTGAACTGGCAATCGATGAATTGCTGAAAATCGTCAACGACAGCGTCGCGGCCAACCAGGGCATCGCGCAGGCAGCGGTGGGGAAGGGACAATCATGAGCAGCCAAGCATTTCAATCCATCATCGCCCGGCTGCAACAGCGCCAGATCAGCGCCGACGAGGCCGGGCAACTGTTGCGGCGGCTCAAGGCCGATAGCCAGGACGTGGCCCAGGAAGGTCGCGGAGAACGGCCGGCGGTTGCCGAGGAAATCGCGGTGATCGGCATGGCCGGGCAATTTCCCGGCGCGGCCGACGTCGAGCGTTTCTGGCACAACCTCAGCACCGGCGTCGATGGCGTGGGCGAACTGGGCGAGCGCTACCTGGACCAGCGACGGGCCTTTTCGGCCGAGCGCCAAAGCGGCAAGACCTATTGCAAGTGGGGTGGGATCCTGGAACAGCGGGACGACTTCGATCCGCTGTTCTTCAATATTTCCCCCCGCGATGCCGAGTCGATGAATCCGCACCAGAGGCTGGTGCTCCAGGAGAGCTGGAAGGCCCTGGAAGATGCCGGCTACAACCCCAAGGGCTTGCGTGACCAGGCCGTGGGGATCTTCGTCGGTGCCGAGCCGGCGGGTTATTTCCACGAGACCTTCATCGGCGCCTCCGACGCGATCATCGCTTCGCGGCTGTCTTACTACCTGGATTTCAAGGGGCCGGCGCTGGTGGTCAATACCGGTTGTTCGTCCTCGGCCACGGCGATCCACCTGGCCTGCGAAAGCTTGCGCAACGGGGAGTCGACGCTGGCCCTGGCCGGCGGTGTATTCGCCACCCTCGGCGAGCCCGGGCTGATCAGCCTCGCCCAGATGGACATGCTTTCGCCCACCGGGCGCTGCCATACCTTCGACCAGCGCGGCGACGGCATCGTCCTGTCCGAGGCGGTGGGCATGCTGGCGCTCAAGCGCCTGTCCGAGGCACTGGCCGATGGCGACCCGATCCACGGGGTGATCTGCGCCTCGGGAATGAACCAGGACGGCGCCAGCAACGGGATCACCGCGCCCAGCGGCCAGGCCCAGGAGCGGCTGATCGGCGAACTGTATCGGCGCCATGGCATCGACCCACGGCAGATCAGCTACGTCGAGGCCCATGGCACCGGCACGCCGCTGGGAGACCCGGTGGAAGTCAACGCGCTGGTGCGAGCGTTCCGCCAGTTCACCAGCGACACCGGTTATTGCGCGCTGGGCAGCGCCAAGGCGCACATCGGCCATGCCTCGGCGGCCGCCGGGGTGGTCAGCCTGATCAAGATCCTGTTGTCGATGAAACACCGGCAACTGCCGGGGCTGCTGCACTTCCAGCAGCTCAACCCGCGCATCGAGCTGGCGGGCTCGGCGTTCCATATCCATCGCGAACCTCGGGAGTGGCCAGCCGACGGCCCGAGGATGGCCGCGCTCAATTCCTTCGGGCATAGCGGCACCAATGTGCACATGGTCATTCGCCAGGCGCCGCAAACCCTGGCGGCCCCCACCGAGGAGCCGGGCCCGCTTTGCCTGCTACCGTTGTCGGCACGTACCGCCGATAGCCTCAGGCGCTATGCCCGGCGGCTGCGCCAGGCCTTGCTGGACCCGGACCTGCGCCTGGCGGACCTGGCCTATACCCTGCAAGTCGGACGGCAGGCCCTGGCGCATCGATTGATGTTCCTGTGCGGCGACAAGGAGCAGTTGCGCCAGCAACTCAACCACTGGCTGGATCGCCGCGCCTGCCGGCATTGCTGGGACGGCCAGGTCGTGAGTGGTGAACGCCGGGACATCCCGTTGCCCGTCGCTGGCGATCCGGCGAGCCTGCAAGCACTGGCCGAAGCCTGGGTGGCCGGGGGCAGCCTCGACTGGGCTGCCTTCAATCGCCAGCACCACAGCACCGCGCGGCGGATACACGCGCCGGTCTATCCCTTCGCCCGACAGAACTTCTGGATACCGCCAGCACAACGCGGCGCCGCGGCGGGCGAGGCCGGCGCCGGTATCGCGGCGCCCCTGCATCCGTTCCTCGAACGCGACACTTCGGATCCGCAGCGGCAACGCTTCACCAGTCGATTCGATGGCCAGGAGTGGTTCCTGGCGCAGCATCGGGTTGCGGGGCAACGGATCTTTCCCGGGGTCGCTCACTTGGAGATGGCCCGGGCCGCCGTGGCCCTGGTCGCACCGGGACGACAACCGTCACTGAGCCAGGTGGTCTGGCTGCGGCCCCTGATCGTCGAGGACCGGCCACGGCAAGTGGAGGTCGAACTCACGGCCGAGGACGATGGGCAACTGCGCTTCGAAATCAGCAGTCGCGAACTGGATCCGGCGACCGGCCAGGCGATGGGCCAAGCGCTGTTGCACAGCCAGGGCCTGGCCAACTTCGCCGCGCCCGCCGCGCCGCAGTTGGCCGACCTGGCGGCGTTCAAGGCACGCATGAACGGTGGCCAGCTTGATGCCGGGCAGTGCTACCAGGCTTACCAGGCCATGACCTTCGATCACGGTCCGGCCTACCAGGGCTTGCAGAGGGTGTACCTGGGGCATGGCGAGGTGCTGGCGCAACTGGCGCTGCCCGCTTGCCAGCAGGCGAGCCTTGGCGACTATGTGCTGCACCCATCGCTGCTGGACTCGGCATTGCAGGCCGCCATTGCCTTGAGCCTCGGGGCCGATGTGGTGCTGGACGAGGAACAGCGGCAGCAGTTGCCGGCGTTGTCCCGGCCGACGCTGCCGTTCGCCCTGGAGGCCTTGCAGGTCCTGGACCGCTGCAGCGAACGGATGTGGGCCCGGGTGGGCTATGCCGAACGCCGCGGGGACCAGCAGGCCGAGACGGCCCTGCAGCGCCTGGACATCCAGTTGTTCGACGAGCAAGGCAAGCTGTGCGTGGCGCTGCGAGGGTTCACCTCCCGGGTACTGAACCCGGTGGACGAGCCGGTGGATGGCGCAACGGCGCTGCCACAGACCCTGTTGTTCCAGCCGCGCTGGCTTGATGAACCCGCGCCCGCGGCAGCCGCGCCGGAGTTCGAGCAGCGCCTGGTCCTGCTCAGCGGCTTCGAGCCGGAAAGCGCCGGCCAGGTCCAGCGGCAACTGGACGGGCAGGGCGTCGGGGGCCAATGCCGGGTGCTGGACTTCATCGAACAGGACTGCGCCCTGGACTATGAACGGACCGCCCTGGCGCTGTTGCAGCAAATCAAGGGGCTGCTCGGCGCAGGTGGCGGCCGGCGCCTGTTGCAATTGGCGGTACATGACCCCCATGGCGAACGCCTGGTCGGCGGCCTGGCGGCGCTGCTGCGCAGCCTGCAACTGGAGGTGCCGGCGGTGCGTGCCCAACTGCTCGAACTGGACGAACCCCAGTGCCTGGCACAACGGTTGGCGGACAATGCGCCAGCGTCCGATGTCGCGATCCGTTACCAGGGTGGCCGGCGCCAGGTCCTGCACTGGCTGCCTTGCCCCCCGATGGACCTGGCGATCGAGGCGCCGTGGCGGGATCGCGGGGTGTACTTGATCACTGGAGGCCTGGGCGGCCTGGGCCGGGTGTTCGCCCAGGCCATCGTCGCCAGCGTCAGCGACGCTGTGTTGATTCTCACCGGCCGTTCGCCAGCGACCGCGGATGCCATGGCCGGGATCGATCCGCGGCGCAACCGCATCGAGTACCGGCAACTGGACGTCAGCGACGAACCGGCGGTACGGCGCCTGGTGGCAGAGATCGTCGCCGAGCATCGGCATCTGGACGGCGTGCTGCACTGCGCCGGGGTGATCCAGGACAGCTTGCTGGTCAACAAGCAGGACGAGCAGTTCAGGCAGGTGCTGGCGGCGAAGGTCGCCGGTACCCGTCACCTCGACCTGGCCACCGCCGACCTGGCGCTGGATTTCTGGATCGGTTTTTCCTCGGGAACCGGTGTGGTCGGCAATGTCGGCCAGGCGGACTACGCCGCGGCCAATGCCTTCGTCGATCGCTATGCGGCCTATCGCCAGCGGCTCGTCGCCCAGGGGCTGCGTCAAGGCCACAGCCTGGCGATCAACTGGCCACTGTGGAAGGACGGCGGCATGCGGGTGGATGCCGCCACCGCCCGGCAAATGCAGCAGGACACCGGCATGCTGGCGATGCCCAGCAACGCCGGGATCCATGCCTTGCGCCAGTGCGTTGCCCTGGCATTGCCCCAAGTGTTGGTCATGCACGGCCAGCCTGGGCCGATCATCCGGCTGGTCGGCGGCACGCCACGGCCGGCAGCGCCGCCGCCCGGGTCCGCCGGCGTGGCGCCCGCGGCTCCCGGGCTGGGCCAGGCCTTGCAGCGGGCCTTGATCGAGCAGGTGTCCGCGCAGATGAAGATTCCCGCCAGCGATATCCGCACCGATGCCGAGTTCAGCCAGTACGGCTTCGATTCGATCAGCCTGACCACGCTGGCCAACAGCCTGAAGCAGCAATGGCGGCTGAGCCTGGCGCCGACGATCTTCTTCGAACACGCCACCATTGGCCGCTTCGCCGCTTACCTGGAGCGTGAGCATCACGATGTGCTGGCTGCGCGGTTTGCGCCGCGGACCGAGGCGCCCCAGGAGCAAGCCCTTGAGCAACCGCAGCCGACAGTGACGCCACGGCCAGCCGCGCCATCGCCGGCCACGACGGCGGCAGGTGCGGCCCTGGATGACATCGCGATCATCGGGGTCAGCGGGTGTTTCCCCATGGCCGAGGACGTCGCTCAGTTTTGCCGCAACCTTCAAGATGGACGCGATTGCATCAGCGAGGTGCCCGCCAGCCGTTGGGACTGGCGCGAGTATTACGGCGATCCGCACCGGGAACCGAACAAGACCAACGTCAAATGGGGCGGATTCATTCACGGTGTCGACCACTTCGACCCGCTGTTCTTCGCCATCTCGCCGCGTGAGGCGCAGTTGATGGACCCCCAGCAGCGGTTGCTGATGACCCATGTCTGGCTGGCTATCGAAGACGCCGGTTATGCCGCCAGGGACCTGGCCGGCAGCGATACTGGGATCTTCGTCGGCACCGGGGTGACCGGCTACAGCAGCCTGATCGCCAAGGCCGGGGTACCGGTGGAAGGCTACAGCGCCACGGCGATGGTGCCTTCGGTTGGCCCCAACCGCATGAGTTTCCTGCTGGATTTCCATGGCCCCAGCGAGCCGATCGAAACCGCCTGTTCCTCCTCGCTGGTGGCCATCCACCGCGCCGTGCAAGCCATTCGCAGCGGCGATTGCGCCATGGCGATCGCCGGCGGGGTCAATACCCTGGTCGCTCCCGAGGCCCAGATCAGCTTCAGCAAGGCCGGCATGCTGGCGCTCGACGGGCGCAGCAAGACCTTCTCGGCCCAGGCCAACGGTTATGCGCGGGGCGAGGGGGTGGGGATGATCGTGTTGAAAACCCGCGCCCAGGCCGAAGCCGATGGCGACCCGATCTACGCGCTGATCCGCGGTACCGCACAGAACCACGGCGGCAAGGCCAACTCGTTGACGGCGCCCAACCCCCGTGCCCAGGCCGAGCTGCTCAAGAGCACCTACCGCAAGGCCGGGGTCGATCCGCGCAGCATCGGCTACATCGAGGCCCACGGCACGGGGACCGAACTGGGGGACCCGATCGAGATCAATGGCCTGAAGATGGCGTTCCGCGAACTGGCCGATGAGCTGGGCGGCGAACAACCGGGCCAGGGGTACTGCGGGGTCGGCTCGGTGAAATCGAACATCGGCCACCTGGAACTGGCCGCCGGGATCGCCGGGGTGATCAAGGTGCTGTTGCAACTCAAGCACAAGACCCTGTTCAAGAGCCTGCACTGCGAGTCGCTCAACCCCTATATCGAACTCGATGGCAGCCCCTTCTACGTTGTCCAGCACAGCCGTCCCTGGGCCGCCTGCAAGGATCGAGACGGCAACGAGCTACCGCGCCGGGCAGGCATCAGCTCGTTCGGTTTCGGCGGCGCCAACGCCCATATCCTGCTGGAGGAATACCGCGCGCCGCAGCCGTTGCCCAGCGAGGCGTCGCCGGGCCCCAGGGCGTTCCTGCTCTCGGCCCGCACCGAAGACCAGCTGCGTGAGTCGGCGCGACGCCTGGCGCAGTTCATCGCCAGCGTCCCAAGCCAGGCCGCTGGAGATGTCCAGGGCTACCTCGACGCCCTGGCCTACACGCTGCAAGTCGGCCGTGAGCCGATGGCGCAGCGGCTGGCCTTGTTGAGCGACTCGCTGGCGGACCTGCAACGCCAGCTCGACACCTTCGTCGCCAGCGGCAAGGCGCCGTATCGCGGCCTGGCCACGGGCGACAACCCGGCGCTGGCGCTGTTCGGCCAGGATGACGACATGGCGGCCGCCTTGACGGCCTGGATCGCCAAGCGCAAGTACCACAAGCTACTGGAACTCTGGGTCCAGGGCCTGGCGCTCGATTGGCGTCAGTTCTACCGCGAAGGGCGGCCGATGCGCCGCCTGAACTTGCCGGGCTACCCCTTTGCCGGCGAGCGCTACTGGGTCACCGATCTTGCGTGTACCCCAGGCAGCGGCCAGTCGGTCACTGGCGCCTGGTTGCATCCACTGCTGGAGCGCAACACCTCGGATTTCTCCCGGCAGCGTTTCAGCAGTCGCTGGCGGGGCGACGAGCCCTGGTTCGCTGACCATCGGGTCGCGGGCCAGAGCACCATGCCCGGCGTGGCCTACCTGGAAATGGCCCGGGCGGCGATGGTCCGCGCGCTGGACCCGCAAGTCCTGGATGGCGGCACGTTGCAACTGCGCAATGTGGCGTGGCTGGCGCCCTATGGGCCGACGCCACAAGCCAACGAGCTGCACGTGGAGTTGAACCTGGAGCAGGAGCGGATCGAGTTTCGGATCTATTCCCAGGTCGGTGCCGTGGTGCAGGAGCATTGCCAGGGCAGCGCCCAGGTGGTCACGGCGAGCCAGGCGCCCGCGCTGGACCTGGATCGACTGCGCGCGGACGGCTGGACGCGCAGCATCGAAGCCGGCGAACTGTATACCCGCTTCGCCGCGCTGGGCATCGACTATGGCCCGAGCCATCGCGGGGTGTCGCGACTGTGGCTGGGCGAGGGCCGGGTGCTGGCCCAACTGGAGTTGGCGCAACAGTGGTTCGAGGGCGATTGGCTATTGCATCCGGGCATGCTCGACTGCGCGGTCCAGGCGTCCATCGGCCTGCTGCAAGGCCCGGAGGGCGAGGGCGAGACACTGCTGCCTTTCGCCGTGGAACAGGTGCAAGTGCACGGTGGCTGCCAGCCACGGATGTGGGCCCTGGTCAGCCTGGACAAGCGTGCAGGTTCGGCCGTGCAACGGATCGAGATCCAGCTGTGCGATGCCCAGGGGCACGTCGCCGTGACACTGCGCGGCTTCAGCTCGCGGCCACTGGGCAAGGCGCGCGAACCGGTGGCGGCGCTGGCCGGCTCCCCAACGCTGCCGGCAGGCCTGAGCCTGTTGGCACCACGCTGGTCGGCTTGCACCGCTCGACCAGGCCCGATACAGGCACTGCCGACCCTGGTCATGGGGGCATCCGAGGGACATCGCCAATGGCTGTCCGGCTTGTACCCCGGGTTCGAGTGCATCGCGGAGCAGTCCGGCGACATCGAGGAACTCGCTGCCCAGCTGGCCGCCTGCCGGCCATTCCAGCGCCTGGTCTGGGTGGCGCCGGCACAGCAGGCCACGCTGATGCTGTTTCGCTTGATCAAGGCACTGTTGCAGTCGCAGGTGGCGCAGCAGGCGCTGCAACTGCAGCTGGTCTTCAGCGCCAGCGTGACGTTGCATGCCGCTGAGCCCTTGGTGCCGGAACTGGCCGCCTGCCACGGCTTGGCCGGCTCTCTGGCCAAGGAGCAGGAACAGTGGCGGGTGGAACTGGTGGATCTGCCGTCGGATGACCAGGCATTGCCCCAAGCGCTGCTTGAGCCGCAAGTGCCGGGCCAGTGTCTGGCCTGGCGCGACGGGCAGTGGTTCGAGCAACGCCTGCTGCCCCTGGCCGACAGCCCGGAGCCGGGCGCCGGCACGGTGCATTACCGCGAGGGCGGGGTCTATGTGGTGATCGGGGGGGCCGGCGGAATCGGCGAGGCCTGGAGCCGTCATCTGATCAGCCACTGGCGGGCGCGGGTGGTCTGGCTCGGGCGGCGTGCCGCCGACCAGCAGATAGAGGACCAGCTCGAACAATTGGCGCAACTGGCCCTGCAGCATGATGCGGCCCCGCCCTTGTACCTGCAGGCCGATGCCACCGACCCCGAACAGTTGGTGCGGGCCAGTCGGCAGGTCGCCGAGGCCTGCGGGCCGATCAATGGCTGGGTGCACTCGGCACTGGTGCTGGACGATGCGCGCCTGGCGCAGATGGACGAGGCGAGATTTCGCGCGGTGTTCGATGCCAAGCGCCTGAGTTGCATCGCCCTGGCCGCGGCTTGCGGCGCGGCGGACAACCCGGCGTTGGATTTCGTGCTGTTCTTTTCGTCGATGAATGCCTTCAGCCGTGCCGCCGGCCAGGGCAACTACGCCGCCGGTTGCGCCTTTGCCGACGCCTTCGCCGCGCAGCTCGGGCAACAGCTGGCCTGTGCGGTCAAGGTGATGAACTGGGGGTATTGGGGGTCCGTCGGGGTGGTGGCCGATCCGGCCTATCGGGCCCGCATGTCTGCCCAGGGCCTGGGCTCGATCGAACCGCCGGAGGGCATGGCGGCGCTCGATCGCCTGCTGGCCAGCCCCTTGGCGCAACTGGGCTTGATCAAGCTACTGCGCCCCATGGCGATCACCGGCATCGACAGCCAATGGCAGTTGGCGTGCTACCCGGCGCGGCCGGCGCTGGTTCGCGAGTCGTGGTCGGAGGTGGCCCATGGTGCCGGCGCGGCACCGCAGCATCACGCGGCGGCCGGGGAGATGAACCGGCTGCTGCTGGCCCATATCTTCGCCTGCCTGGGCGAGTTGGCCGGCGGCGGGCCCCTGACCGAACAGCGGATAGCCGCCGCGCCGGCGGTGGCGGCCAACCTGCTGGCCCAGCCGTTCTACCGCCGCTGGTTGCGCGAGAGCCTGCGGCTACTGGTACAGAATGCCGATATCGACGAGCAGGGCCACCTGCTGTCGCCCCTGCCCGAGCCTGCGGCGCTGCGCAGGCAATGGCAACAAGCCAGCCAGCCGTGGCGGGGCGATGCCGACTTGCAGGCGCAGTTGCACCTGGTGCAAGCCTGCATGGAAGCACTGCCGGCGATCCTGCGGGGTGAACAGGCCGCCACCGCCGTGATGTTTCCCGATGGCTCGATGAGCCTGGTGGAGGGCGTCTACCAGAACAACCGGATCTGCGACTATTTCAATGCGGTGCTGGGCCAGGTAGTGGCCGATGTCGCCCAGCGCCAGGCCGCCAGTGGCCAAGCATTGCGGATCCTGGAGATCGGCGCCGGCACCGGCGGTACCACCGCCACGTTGATCGAGGCGTTGCGGCCGTGGCAACAAGGCATCGAGGAGTACTGCTATAGCGATATTTCCCAGGCATTCCTGCGCCATGCCCAGGTCCATTTCGCGCCCCGGGCGCCTTATCTGCGCACGGCGATCTTCGATGTCGACAAACCCTGCGCCGAGCAAGGCATCGACCCGCAGCGCTATGACCTGGTCATCGCCACCAACGTATTGCATGCCACGGCCGACCTGCGGCGTACCTTGCAGAACGCCAAGAGTGCGCTGCGCCAGGGCGGCCTGCTGGTGCTCAACGAAATCAGCGACCGTTCGCTGTTCACCCATCTGACCTTCGGCTTGCTCGAAGGCTGGTGGCTGCACAACGATACGGCGTTGCGGATTCCTGGCTGCCCGGGCCTGTATCCCGAGCGTTGGCGGCACTTGCTGCAGGCCCAGGGCTTCGAGCGCATCGCCTTCCCCGCTGCGCCAAGCCATGGCCTGGGCCAGCAGATCATCGTCGCGGCCAGCGATGGCGTGGCCTGCCTGCCGGTCGCGGTCGAGTGGGCGCCAGCCGTGGTCGCGGCGCCGGTGGCCGCCGACACCGAGCCCATGGCCAGCGACGATCAACTGCTGGCCGGGCAGTGCCGGCAATGGGTCACGCAGGTGGTGTCGCAGTTGGTCAACATGGCGCCCGAACGCCTGCAGCGGGACATGGCCTTCGATCGCTATGGTATCGACTCGATCCTGCAGATCAGCCTGATCCAGGCCCTGGAGAAAACTACCGGTGAGCTGTCGCGCACCCTTCTGTTCGAACACAACACCATCGACCAATTGGCCAGCTATCTGATGGCCGAACATCGACCGGCGCTGGCCGCGCGCTTCGCGGCGGCGCTAACCGCGGCCACGCCGCCGATGACAGCGCCCGCGGCGCCGACGGTACGCGCGCCCCTGGCCAGCCGGCTACGAGGCCCGGTGGCCGGCGCGCAACTTGCGGGTCCTGCAGAGCCAGAGGTTCACGGACGCGATATCGCCATCATCGGGGTGGGCGGTCGTTATCCACTGGCAACCGACCTGGAGGCGTTCTGGGACAACCTGCGCAACGGGCGCAATTGCGTCAGCGCGGCCGAGGGCCAGCGCTGGCCAACCCCTGATGGCCAAGTGCAAGGCCATTACGGCGGCTTCCTGGAACAGGTCACGGCCTTCGACCACCAGGCATTCGGCATCGACGAAGCCCAGGCGCGACATTTTTCGCCGCCGCTGCGCCAGATGCTCGAAGTGGCCTGGCTGACCTTCGAGAACGCCGGCTACAACCGCGATGCCTTGATGCGCTTGCAGCAGGAGCCAGGAGCAGCCGTGGGGGTCTTCATCGGCTCGATGTACAACCAGCCGGCGGTAGGCCAGGAGAGTGCCGAGCTCGTCGCGATCGCCGCCAATGTCACCGACTGGCAACTGCCTAACCGGATTTCCCATCACTTCGATCTCAAGGGGCCGAGCCTGGCGGTCAATACCGCCTGCGCCAGCTCGATGTCGGCGATCCACCTGGCCTGCCAGAGCATCCTGCAGGGCGAGTGCGCGATGGCGTTGGCCGGCGGCGTCAACCTGATCCTCGATCCGTCGCGCTACCAGACCCTCAAGCAGGCCAATCTGCTTGGCACCTCGACGCTCAGTCGTGGCTTCGGCCTGAGCGACGGCATGTTGCCAGGCGAGGGCGCCGGCGCCGTGCTGCTCAAGCCGCTGGCGACGGCGCTGGCCGATGGCGAACGGATCCTCGGGGTGATCAAGGGCTCGGCCCTGAACCATGGCGGCGGCAAGCTGCAATATTCGGCGCCCAATACTCGCCAGCAGACCAGCGTGATCGCCGAGGCTTTGCGCCGCTCGGGCCTGCAACCGGCGCAAATCGACTATATCGAAGCGGCGGCCAATGGCTCCGAGCTTGGCGATCCGATCGAAGTGGCGGCGTTGAAAAAGGTCTTTGGCGAACTGCCTCCCGGCAGTTGCGCCCTGGGCACGGTGAAATCCAACATCGGTCATCTCGAGGCGGCGTCGGGCATCTCCCAACTGACCAAGGTGCTGCTGCAACTGCAACATCGACAATGGGCACCGACCATCAACGCCGAGCCGCTGAATCCGCATATCCGCCTGGAAGGCAGCCCATTGCGCCTGCAGCTCGAGGGCGGGCCCTGGGAGCCAGGGGCGAACGGCCAGCCACGGCGCTGCCTGATCAACTCCTTCGGCGCCGGCGGTGCCTACGCCAGCCTGGTGGTGGAGGAATACCGGGACGCCCGGGCGCAGCGCGAGAGGACAGTGGGCGAGCAATTGTTGATCATCGCCGCAGCCAGCCGCACGAGCCTGATGCTCTACCTGCATAAGCTCCAGGCGCTGGTAGAGGAACATCCGACTATCGAAATTGCAGATCTGGCCTACAGTTTAGCCCTGCGCGAACACCGCCTGGCCCACCGGGCCGCGCTGGTGGTCCAGGATCGGGCGCAACTGCTGGCCGGACTCGAGTCGCTGCTGGCCGGCCTGCCCGTGGGTGATTGCTGGCTTTCGGCGAGCACGGGCATCGAGGCCGGCGAGCCGCCGCTCGCCGCGGGTTCGCTGAGGCAAGCAGCCGCGGCCTGGTGCCATGGCGCCGGGCTGGACATCCCGGCGCGGTATCCCCGGGGCGGCAATCGCATCGCGCTGCCCGGCTATGCGTTCGAGCATCCGCTACCTGCATCGGAGCCCGGCACGACCTCTTCGGCGTTGTTCTCCGGCGAGCTGTACCGGCGCATCAGTGGTGGCGAAATGGACATTGCGCAATTTACCCAGCTGCTCACCCGCTCAACCAGCGAACAGGGAATGTTATGAGCCAGACCCAGGACACCCCCACAGCGATCCACGGAGATACCAGCGCAGCCCACGGCGCGGGCCGGCCCGCCCGGCCGCTGGCGGCCAATCTGAAGCTCAAGGACGGCTTCCCGGTCATGCCGGGCAAGCTCCCCTTGCTGGGCCACGTCCACCGGATCGGCAAGGACGCGCTCGGCGAACTGCGCCAGGCCGAGGCTGCATGCGGACCGATCTTCTGGACCTACTTCGGTAGCCAGTTGCCGGTGCTGCAGATCACCGACGAGGCGGGCCTGGCGATCCTGCAGAACAAGTACACCGACAACTCCTACCTGCGCGAGCAAATGCCGGTGATCACCGGTGAGGCGATGAACGCCTTCGATGGCCCGCGCCATCGCAATGCGCGCAAGGCCAGCACCGACGCCTTCACCCCCAGGGGGCTGAGCCGGGCCCAGGTCGGCGAAGCCATAGTGCAGACCATCGAGCGGCGCGTCAGCCACTGGTGCCGGGAAAACAAACTGGCGATCTTCCCGCAGACCAAGGACATCGCCCTGGAGGTGGTGTTCCGTATCCTGGGGATCCAGACCCAGGAGCTGGAGCTGTGGCGCCATCAATACGAAGAGTTCTTCCTCGGCATGATCCCGTTGAAGATCAACCTGCCCGGTTTCCCGGCCTGGCGCTGCCGCAAGGCGCGGCGCTGGCTGGAGCAACGGGTGGCGCAGATCGTCGCCGACACCCGGGCCAGGGATGATCACGACAGCCTGGTGGGGGCGATGATCTTCGGTCGCGATGACCACGGCAATGGCATGTCCGAAGTCGAATTGGTGCACAACATCCTCGGCCTGGGCTTCGCCGGTTCCGAGACCACCGCGGCGGTGATGGCCTGGTCGGTACTGCAGCTGTCGCAACATCCGGGGGTCTGGCAACAGCTGTGCGAGCAGGTCGCCCGGCTGCCGAGCATGCCCGTGACCCACGAGGAGCTGGCCAGCCAGGTGCCGCTGGCCGAGGGGATATTCCGTGAAACCATGCGCTTGTATCCACCGGCGCCCTTCGAGATGCGCAAGGTGCACACCAGCTTCGAGCTGATGGGGCACACCATCCCCGCCGGAGTGATGGCCGGGGTCAGCCTGCTGCACGTGTCGCGCAATCCCGAGCGCTACCCGGACCCGGACAGCTGGCGGCCGGAGCGCTGGCTGGGCCTGGACCGTGCCTTGAACCAGGTGGAAACCTGCCAGTTCGGAGGCGGGCCCCACGCGTGCCTCGGGCGCCATGTCGCAGCGCTGGAAATCACCCTGTTCATCGCCATGCTGGCCAGGGAGCTGGGGCCCAGGGGCATCGTGCCGCGCCTGGTGGGCAAGTTGCCACCGCCGGCCTACCTGCCATTCCTGCGCCCTTCGAACAAGGCCCTGCTCGACCTGAGTGGCGCATGAACGCGCGGGGCACAGCGTACTTCTGGCTCATGCAGGCACTACCGCAACCAAGGATTGGAGAGAGCAGTGGACAGTAGAATCAGGGCTCTGCATGGCAGGATCCAGCGCCAGGAGATCAGCCTGGAGCAGGCGGCGCGGGAGTTCGAGAAGTTGCGCGCCAGCCTGCGGGCCGGGCCGGCAGGCCGTCGGCTGCAGGTGCCCACGGCCGGTGCCGACCTGGTCGCGGCCGCGGTGTATCGCTACGACGAACCCTGCCTGCGCGATCATCGCTTCGATCAACGACGGATCCTCCTCGGGCTGACCTATGCCAGCCTGGCGCTGGAGCAGGGGCTGGGCCAGCTCGCCGAGGGCGAGGCGTTGCGCTTGAACCAGCTGCTGTTCGCCGCGCCAGTGGCACTGGCGAGTGGCGAGCAGCTGGAGGTGGCGATCCGGGCTGGCGGGCCCGGGTTCGAAGCGGTATGCCGACGCAGCGCGCAGGCGCCCTGGCAAGTGGCGGCCAGCGGCGAACTGACGGCGGTGGCTGCCGAGCACCAGGCCATCGCCCCCGTCGAGTTGAGCAGCACGATGACCCGGCTGGACCCGGCCTCCATCTACCAGGTCAGCGAACAGCTGTTCATCGGCGACAGCTATCGCACCCTGCAAGCGCTCTACCGGCAGCCGGAACGTCCCGAGGTGCTGGCCCGGGTGGTGGTGGATGACGAGCGCCCCTACGGCTTGCACCCCTTGCTGATCAACAGCGCATTCTTGAGCATCGTCCCGCTGCTGGACGGGGAGAGCCTGTCCGGCATGCATGTTCCCCTGGGGATCAAGTCCTTGACGCTGCACCGCCGCCAAGCCCCGATGAGTGGCTGGATCCGTGGGCAGTTGCTGAAGAACTCCGGCGAACTGCTGCTGTTCGATGCCGGGCTGTACAGCGACGACGGCGAACTGGTCGCGCAGTTCAGCGGCTGCTCGCTCAAGCGCCTGCGCAACAGCAACCTGGAACCGGCCTTACCGGCCGAGGGCGCCAGCCGCGAGGCCATCGAGGCCTACCTGCTGGCCCAATTGCACGGGATCGGCGCCAGCGGCATCAGTCGCCAGCAACGTCAGCGCAACCTGATGGACCTGGGCCTGGAGTCGGCGCACCTGGTGGACCTGGCGCAACGCATCGCCAGCGCCACGGCCATCGAACTGGAGCCGACGGTGTTCTTCGAATACCCGAGCCTGGCCGAGCTGGCGGGCTTTCTCTGGCAGGAGCACGGCGCGGCCTTCGGCCGTTTGCTCGACCAACCGGATACCACGGAGAGCACCGGTGCGACGCCAGCGCCCGCCCCGAACAGCGCGCCGACCGCGCGGGCCGGACACCGTGACGCAAGCGAGCAGGATATCGCCATCATCGGCCAGCACGGGCAGTTCGCCGAGGCCGGCGACCTGGAGCAGTTCTGGCGCAATATCTGGCACGACCGCGAGCTGATCAAGACCGTGCCCGAGGATCACTGGGACGTTGCGCCCTGGTTCGATGCCGATCCCGAGGCCAAGGACAAGACCTATTCGCGCTGGGGCAGTTTCATCGACGGGGTCGACCGCTTCGATGCCGGCTTTTTCAACATGTCGCGTCGCGAGGCGCAGTGGATGGACCCGCAGGTGCGCCTGCTGCTGCAGAGCGCCTATACCTGCGCCGAGGATGCCGGGGTGATCCGCCGCTTACGTGGCAGCGACACCGGCGTGTTCATCGGTTCGTGCTTCAACGAGTATGTCGACAAGATCGGCGAGCTCGGCCTGCCCATGGACCCGTACATCGCCACCGGCAGCGGCACCATCGCCGCCAACCGGATTTCCTTCTGGTTCGACCTCAAGGGGCCGAGCCTGATGTTCAATACCGCCTGCTCTTCGTCGCTGGTCGCGTTGCACGCGGCCTGCGTCGCCCTGCGCAACGGCGAATGCGGCATGGCCCTGGTCGGTGGCAGCAACCTGCTGCTGTCGTCCTGGCACTACCGCTATTTCTCGACGATCCGCGCGTTGTCGCCCACTGGCCGTTGCCACACCTTCGACACCCGCGCCGACGGCTATGTGCCAGGGGAGTGCGTGGCGACCGTGCTGCTCAAGCCGCTGTCCCGGGCCCTGGCCGATGGTGACCCGATCCATGCCGTGATCAAGGGCTCGGCGGCGCTGCACGGTGGCTATACCCCATCGCTGACGGCGCCCAGCGTGACCGGCGAGGAAAACGTGATAGTGCAGGCCTGGCGCAACGCCGGCATCGATCCGCGGACGCTTGGCTACATCGAGGCCCATGGCACCGGCACCCGGCTGGGCGATCCGATCGAGATCAATGCCCTCAAGCGAGCCTTTGCCCGCTATACCCAGGACCGGGGCTTCTGCCATATCGGCTCGGTCAAGGCCAACATCGGCCATGCCGAGGGGGCGGCCGGCATCGCCGGGGTGCTCAAGGTGGTGCAGCAGATGAAGCACCGCAAGTTGCCCGCCCTGGGCCACTTCCAGGAGCAGAACCCCCATATCAGGCTCGATGACTCACCGCTGCTGATCGACCTGGAAGGCCGCGACTGGCCGGAACAGGCCACACCACGGCGTGCCGGAGTCAGTTCCTTCGGGTTTTCCGGCACCAATGCCCACGCGGTGCTGGAGGAGTACCGTGAACATCGCCGGTTCGCCATCCACCATGGCCAGCCGGTGCTGGTGCCGCTCTCGGCGCGCGATGACACGCGCTTGCGCCAGCAGGTGCAGCAACTGCTGGCCTACCTCGAGCACCAGGCTCCGGATCTCGGCGCCCTGGCCTACACCCTGCAAGTCGGCCGCGAGGCCATGGCGGCCCGGGCGATTTTCCTGGTCACCGACTTGCAGCAACTGCAACACCAGCTGCAAGCCTGGAGCGCTGGCGAGCGCGACGCCACCTTTGCCGCCGCCAGCCTCGATATCAACCAGGCCCTGGACCGTGCAGACCTTTCGCAATTGGCCGCGCTGTGGCTCAGCGAACCGGCGCAGAGCATCGACTGGGAGCGGTTGCATGACGCCGACTGCTTGCCGGCACGAATCAGCCTGCCCGGTTATGCCTTCGCCCAGGACCGCTATTGGCTGGAAGCCCCGGCCCAGGGCACGGCGACTGGCGACACCACAAGCCTCGGCAGCGGCAGCGCCGACAGCGCGCTGCTGGGTTTCAGCGAACAGTGGCTGGCCGTGGCCGAACCCGAGGGTGAGGCTCGGCCGCTGCGGGTGCTGTGCCTGCTGGGCGATCCCTCGCTACGCCGGCAACTGGCCGATGTGGCGCAGACCCTGAGCCCGGGCAGCGAACTGCTGTTCGTGGCCGCGGCCCTGGCCAACGAACCTGACGAGGATGGCCAGCGCCGAGTCGCGGCACAGGATCCGCAGCGACTGCAGCAGGGCCTGCACCAGGCGCTGGCCGATTTTTGCCCCGACCGCGTGCTGTACCTGTGGGCCATGGACGATCGGCGCTGGACCAGCGACAGCAGCCCGATCGTCGCCTTGCTCAAGGCCATCGCCGCCAACGCGAGGCCCATCCAGCGGCTATTGCTGGCCGGACGCGCCAGGGATGTCCTGGAACGTTGCCACCTGGAGTCGTGGATCGGCATCGAGCGCTCCCTGGGCACCTTGCTCGACTGCCCGGTGACGGTGGCTATCGATTGCCCCCAGGGCTCGCCCGACGATCACCGCTGGTTGCCACGGGTGTGGCGGCAACTGAGCGGCGAAGTGCCGGGCAGCCGCCTGTACCAGGACCTTGAGCCGCTGCGGCCGACGCTGGTTCCTGTCACCCTCGGGGCTGGCAGCGCCCCCTTGGCCCTGGAGCGGCTGGACACCTTGTTGATCACCGGCGGGCTCGGCGAACTGGGCTGGCTGCTGGCGAACCACCTGTCGCAGCGGGCCAGGCAACGCTCCAGCGGCCGCTTGCAGCTGTTGCTCAACGGGCGCTCGCCGTTGTCGGCAAGCGCCCGGGCGCGCATCGAGGCGCTGGGTCATGCGCGCTGCCGGGTTTTCCATGTCCAGGCCGATTGCGCCGATGGCCAGGCACTGACCGCCGCGCTGGCCCAGGTCCTGGTCCACAGTGGGCCGATCGATGGCCTGGTGCATGCCGCCGGCCTCAAGGCCAGTGGCAACGTGCTGGCCAGTTCGCCGCAGGAATTCGCCGCGGTGCTCAAGGCCAAGGTCGAGGCCAGCCAGGTGCTGGACCAGGTGCTGGCGGAGCAGCCACTGGCACTGATCTGTCATTTTTCCTCGAGCTCGGCGCTGCTCGGCGACATGGGCGCCTGCAGCTATGCCATGGCCAACCGCTTCCAGCAGGCCTACGCCCGGCATGTCCAGGCCAAGCAGGCCCGGCGGGTGGTGACGATCAACTGGCCGTTATGGCGCGAAGGTGGGATGACGCTGGGCGAGGGCGATTCCACCGAGTTCTATCTCAAGTCCAGCGGCCAACGGCTGCTGGAAAGCGCCGAGGGCCTGGACTGGCTGGAAAGGGCCGTCGCCAGCGATATCCAGCAGGTCATGGTTCTGGCCGGGCAACCCGGACGCCTGCGGCAACTGGTGGCGGGCATCGACCGGCCGCTCGCCAAGCCCCAGGCCGCCACCGTGGCGTCGACGCGGCATGCAGGGGCAGGGCGTCCGGAACTCAAGGGCCTGAGTCTCGAGCAGGCGTTGGCCTGGGACCTGCGCGACTTGGCGAGCAGGCCCTTGCAGGCCGAACGGCAGGCGCTGGACGACGACCGCAACCTGGCCGACTTCGGCTTCGACTCCATCAGCCTGGCCGAATATGCCGGGCTGCTGAGCCGGCACCTGGGGTTGAAGTTGACCCCGGAAGTATTCTTCAGCCACTCGACCCTGGCGAAACTGGCCGCTTACTTGCTCACGCAGCACCGGCAAGCCGTCGAAGCCTGCTACCTGCGGCCCCAGGGCCCGGCCCCTGAGCCTGAGCCTGTGCTTGAGCCAGCCACGCCGATGCCACAGGCCGCGAGCCCGGGGACCCAGGCGGACAGCATCGCGATCATCGGCCTCAGCGGACGGTTTCCCGGGGCTCGTAGCCCCGATGAACTGTGGCAGTTGCTGGCCGAAGGCCGGGACATGGTCGATGAGATCGCACCGCAACGCTACGACTGGCGCGAGCACTACGGCGATCCCCGGGAAAACCCGGCCAAGACCCGTTGCATCTGGATGGGCAGCGTGCCGGGAATCGACGAGTTCGACCCGCTGTTCTTCGAGATCTCGCCCCGCGAGGCGAGCCAACTCGATCCCCGCCAGCGCTTGCTGTTGCAGGAGGGCTGGAACGTCCTGGAGGATGCCGGAATCGGCCCGCGCCAGTTGGCGGCGCAGCGGGTAGGAATGTTCGTCGGCGTCGAGGAGGGCGACTTCCAGCGGCTGGCCGGCGAAGAAAGCCTGACCTCCAGCCATAACGGCATCCTCGCCTCGCGGCTGGCCTACTTCCTGAACCTCACCGGCCCGGCCATGGCGATCAATACCGCCTGCTCGTCGGCGCTGGTGGCATTGCACCAGGCCGCTTCCAGCCTGCGCAACCAGGAATGCGAGATGGCCATCGCCGCCGGGGTCAACCTGATCTTTTCGGCCGATGCCTTCATCGGCATGACCCAGGCCGGGATGCTCTCGCCGGATGGCAAGTGCTTCGCCTTCGATCACCGGGCCAACGGCATGGTCCCGGGCGAGGCCGTATGTTGCGTATTGCTCAAGCCCCTGGCCCGGGCCGAGGCCGACGGCGACCGGATCTACGCGACCCTGCGGGCCAGCGGTATCAACTACGACGGCAAGACCAACGGCATCACCGCGCCCAGTGGCGCCTCGCAGCAACGCTTGCTGGAGGACGTCTACCGGCGCGCCGGACTGCAGACCCGGGAGGTGGACTACATCGTGGCCCACGGCACGGGCACCCAGCTGGGCGACCCGGTGGAGATCAATGCCCTGAACGATGCGTTCCGCGGCAATCCCCCGGGGCATTGCGCACTGACCTCGACCAAGACCAACCTGGGCCATACCTTCGCCGCCTCGGGCCTGGTCAGTGTCATTGCCCTGGTGCAGGCGCTGCGCCACGAGACCATTCCCGCCAGCCTGCATTGCGAACAGGAAAACGACTACATCCAGTGGCAACAGAGTCCGTTCTACGTCAACAAGGCCAACAAAGCCTGGCCCCGGGCCGGACGCGGGCACGAACGGATCGGGGCGGTCAGTGCCTTCGGCATGAGCGGTACCAATGCCCACGTGGTGCTGCAGGACTACAGCCGGCAACCGGCCGCGGGGCAAGCACGGCAGGCGTGCTACTTGCTGGTGCTGTCGGCCAAGAGCGCCGAGGCCCTCCAGGACCGGGCCGCACAGCTGAAGACAGCGTTGGAGCGCGGTGGCTACCTGGATGAGCAACTGCCCTCCATCAGCCATACGCTGCTCGAAGGTCGCCATCACTTCCGGCATCGCCTGGCACTGGTGGCGGCGGACCTGCAGGAAACGTGCTACGCCTTGCAGTGCTACCTGGCCGGCGAGAAACGGCCCAACCTGTTCGCCGGCGAGATGGATCGCGACTTCACCCCGGGCAAGACCGTCGTGCGCTATATCGAGCAGTTGCAGGGCGATTGCCGGGGCGCGGAGGCAGAGACGCTGCGCGAATCCCTGGCGGGGCTGGCGGACTGTTATCGCCAGGGCTATGAACTCGACGGCGGACGGCTGTTCGCCACGCCGCCGGCGCGCATAGCGCTGCCGGGCTATCCGTTCGCCCGCGAGCGCTACTGGCCCCACGCCCGCCAGCGCCAGTCGTCCGCGACCGGGCCGCAAGCCCAATGGCTGCATCCGCTGCTGCAGCGCAACCTCTCGACCCTGGCCCGCCCGTGCTTCGCCAGCCGCTTCAGTGGCCAGGAGCGCTTTTTGGTCGATCATCGGATCGGCGAGCAACGGGTGTTTCCCGCGGTCGCCTACCTGGAGATGGCGCGCGAGGCCATCGTCCGTGCCAGCGAACGAACCATGCAGCACGTCACCTTGTGCAACCTGGCCTGGCTGCGGCCACTGGTTTTGTCGACGGTGCAAGCCGGCGAGATCGAGTTGTTCTGTGAACTCACGCCCCAGGCAGGCGATCGCCTGTCGTTCAAGATCTACAGCCTCGACGGCAGCGAGCAGCAACTGCATGCCCAGGGCGATGCGCTGCTGGCAGCGGTGGTCGCTCCCGCCGCCCTGGACCTGGCGCAGCTGGAAGCCGGCTGCGACCTGGGCGAGCGCAGCCACGAAGCGCTGTACCAGGGCTTCGCCAGCCTGGGCGTGCACTACGGCAGCAGCTTCCGCGCGGTCGGGCAGATCCGCCTGGGCCGCGACCAGGTGCTCGGCCAGTTGTCGGCCGGTGCCCTCGATCCGCAGATGAGCGGCGTCGCGCTGCCCCCGGGCATCCTCGACAGTGCACTGCATATCGCCACGGTATTGGGGCAAGGTCCGCAGGCGACGGGCCCGGCGCTACCGTTCGCCTTGGACCGCCTGCGGGTGCATGGCTCGCTCGAGCAGGCGCTGCGCGACGGTCCACTGACGGTGCTCGCCAGCCGTAGAGCGCTGCCGGCCGGCACGACGGTCGACAAGGTCGACCTGCAGATCCACGATCAGGCCGGCCAGTGCCTGCTGCAACTGGAAGGGTTCAGTTCACGGCGGATCCAGGATCAGGCCTCGGTGTTGCCGGTAGCGCAGGCCAGGCAAGACGACACCGAGTTGGCACGCTCGATCCGCACCCCGTCCTGGCAGAGCCTGGATGACCCCGGCGAGCCGCTGCCAGAGGGTGTCCGGCCACAGCTGCTGCTGTTGGGGCTGCCGGATACCGTGGTAACGCGACTGCGCGAGCAGTTCGGCGCCCAGGTCAGCCTGTTGCCCGGGGCGCCCGGGGCCACCGGCGCGGCGGTGTACGAGGCTGCGGCGCTGGCCTTGCTCGACTACCTGCAACGGCGGGATGCCACGGCGGGCGACTACCTGCAGCTTTATGTCGTCCAGGGCCAGTCCGACCTGCGCCTGGGGGCGCTGGAGGCGCTGCTCGGCACCGCGATGATCGAAAACGGCCAGTTGCAGGCGCGGCTGGTGCTGCTGGACCCCGACCTGGGAGAGGCGGGGATGTACCGGATGATCGAACAGCAGAGCCGCGTCCATTGCCGGCAGCGGGTGCGAGTGCTGGCCAACGGCAGCCTCTATGCCCGTCAATGGCATGAGCTGGCCGTCGCCTCCAAGCCACAGCGCGAGCCCGGGCCATGGCGCGACGGCGGGGTATATGCAATCACCGGCGGCGCCGGCGGCCTGGGCTTGTTGTTCGCCCGGCATATTGCCGGCAGTTGCCGCAACCCGGTGCTGTACCTGGCCGGGCGTTCGGCCAGCGAACCGAAGATGCAGCAGGCCTTCGAACAACTGCAGGCGCTCGGCGCCCGGGTGTTCTACCAGGCGCTGGATGTCGCTGACGCCGCGGCCGTGAACCGCTGGATCGATGCCATCCACGCCGGGCAGGGTGAACTGCACGGGGTGATCCACAGTGCCGGGGTGATCCGCGACGGCCTGATCCCGGGCAAGCGCGCCAGTGATTTCTCCCAGGTGCTGGCGGCCAAGGTCAGGGGGCTCGAGGCCCTGGACCTGGCCATTGGCGAACGGCCACTGGACTTCTTCGTCTGTTGTTCATCCCAGGCGGCCCTGGGCAACCTGGGGCAGGCGGACTATGCCTGTGCCAACGCCTGGATGGATGCCTACATGCATTATCGGCAAGCGCTTTGCGCCGACGGCAAGCGCAAGGGCCGCTCGCTGAGCATCAACTGGCCGTTGTGGCGCGACGGTGGCATGGGCCTGGCGCCCGTGATCGAGCAACAACTGCGCGAACGCTTTGGCATCGTGCCCATGCCCCAGGAGGTGGGCTTGCAAAGCCTGCAACTGTTGTTAGCCGAGTCGGTCACCGCCCAGGCCTGGGTGGTGTATGGCGAGGCCGCGCGCCTGGCCGGTATCGGCCTGGCCCCTGCCGGCCAGGGGCTCCCCCCGGCTGGAGCGCCACCCCGCGTCCACAGCGACGCGGGCCTCGGCGACAGCGAGCTGCGCCAGCGGATCCAGGCCTTCATCGTGCAGATCGTGGCCAAGGTGACCCAGGTCGATGCGGCGAAGATCCACCCAGCGGAGAAGTTCGAGGCCTACGGGTTCGATTCGATCATGGCGGTCGGGGTGACCAACGAACTGGAAAAACACCTGGGCTCGTTGCCCAAGACCCTGCTGTTCGAGCACGTCAACATCGCCGGCATGGTCGAGCACTTCGCGCAGAAGTATCGCCAGCACTTCGCCGCTATGTTCGCCGGTGATGCCTTGGCGCCAGCGGCCGGCATCGCCCCGGAGCCATCGCCGGTGGATCGCTTCGCCCGTGCCGCAGCGGCCGTGGCGTCGGCTTCCGAGGAGCCGATGCCGGACAGCGACCTGGCGCAATACGTGGCGGTGATCGGCCTGGGCGGCCATTACCCGGGGGCCGACGACATCGACCAGCTGTGGCGCAACCTGGCCAATGGCGTCGACTGCATGGAGGAGTTTCCCGCCGAGCGCTGGGACCATGCCAAGCTCTACTACAAGAACCGTGACGTGCTGGGCAAGACCACGTGCATCAACGGCTCATTCATCAAGGATGTGGACAAGTTCGACTACAGCTACTTCAAGATGCCCAAGGTCTATGCCGACCACATGTCGCCGGAAGTCAGGCTGTTCCTGCAAACCGCGGTGCATACCTTCGAGGACGCCGGCTATTCCCGCGAGACCCTGCAACGCCGTTATGGCGGCAACGTCGGTGTGCTGCTGGGAGCCATGAGCAACGACTATCACTACTACGGTTTCGAACACAATCTGTCCGGCGGCGCCATGGCTTCTGGCTCGGGCATGGCCACCATTCCCATGACGGTGTCGTACTTCTATGGCCTGACCGGGCCGAGCCTGTTCATCGATACCATGTGTTCGTCGTCCTCGACCTGCATCCATACCGCCTTCCAGATGCTGCGCCACGATGAAACCATGATGGTCCTGGCCGGCGGCCTGAACCTGATGTACCACCCCTATACGGTGGTCAATACCTCCCAGGGCAACTTCACCTCGATCACTTCCCGGTCGGTCAACAGCTACGGAGTGGGCGCCGACGGTACGGTGATCGGCGAAGGCGTCGGGGCGGTGCTGCTCAAGCGCCTGGATCGGGCCATCGCCGATCGCGACCAGATCTACGGGGTGATCAAGGGCTCGGCGATCACCAATGCCGGCGAGCGCAATGGCTTCAACGTGCCCAACCCGGACTTGCAGACCCTGGCGATTCGCCAGGCCATGGAGCAGGCCAAGGTGCACCCGGCGTCGATTTCCTATGTCGAGGGCCATGGTTCGGGCACACGCCTGGGCGATCCGATCGAGGTCCTGGGGTTGCGCAATGCGTTCATGCCCCATACCCAGGACAAGCAGTTCTGCTACCTGGGCTCGATAAAATCCAACATCGGCCACCTGCTGGCCGCCTCGGGCGTGGCCGGGCTGACCAAGACCCTGTTGCAGCTCAAGCACGGGCAGATCGCTCCCTCGATCCACTCGGGGGTGCTCAACCAGGACATCGACTTCGCCGATTCGCCCTTCAAGGTGCCGCAGCAATTGGTCGAGTGGCGCCGCCCGGAGCACCTGGTCGACGGCCGGCTGCAGAGCTTGCCACGGCGCGCCGGCCTGACGTCGATCGCTGCCGGGGGCATGAACGCCCACATGATCGTCGAGGAGTTCGTGCCGCCAGCGGACGCCGCCGGGCAGATTGCGGATGAGTGCCTGGCGTTCGTGTTCTCGGTGCACAAGTTGGCGCTGCTGGCGGAGAACCTCAGAAAGTTTCGTACCTGGCTGGCCAGCAGTGATGCTTCGCTGGCCCAGGTCGCCTACACGCTGCAAGTGGGCAAGAACAACCTGCGCAACCGCCTGGTGATCCGCTGCGCCAACCGCCAGGCACTGCTGGATGGCCTGGCGGAGTGCAGCGAGGGCCGCTACGACAACGCAAGCTTCTATCACTTCGCGGAAACCACGGCGAGTCGCTTGCCCCGGGCGGACGAACCGCTGGCGGCGTTGTTGGGGCGCTGGCTGGGGGGCGACAACGATGTCGACTGGACCAGCCTGTACGAGCGCCAGCCACAGCGCATCAGCCTGCCGGCCTACGCCTTCGAGAGGAACCGCTGCTGGTACACCGAGCCGGGCTACGAGTCGGCGATCATCAACCCGTCGATGTTCACCCGCAAACTGCATCCACTGGTGAGCGAGAGTTGCCCCAGCACCGCTGAGGGCGCGCTGTTTCGCTGCGAACTGGTGCCGGCGCAGTTGCTCGACTACCTGTACCGGGCACCCGGCGGCCAGCGCCTCGGTGCCTTCAACTTCGTCGATGTGGCTCTGGCGATGCCGGCGCTGGTGGAGCGATTCGACGGCTGCACGCTGGCGGTATCCTGCGCTTTCGAGCATTTCATCGGCGATTGGGCGACGGTTGGCGGGCTGCGTTATCGCCTGTTGGAAATCGATGCCGGGCAACTGGAGCTGGAGTTCGATGCGCTACGCCAGGATGGCCAGTCGATCAACCTGGGGTTCGCCCTGATCAACCCACTGGCGGGCGGGCAACCGGTCGTGGCGCAATCCTGGCTCGATGCCGCCGACGAGCTGTTGAGCCGCCAACCGGCCACCGATGCCAACGAACGCCTGGCCCGGGCCGGCTACGATTTTGCTCCCTACCTGGAGAACACCGGCGGGTGGGTCGTCGGCGGCAGTGGCTTGCTGCTCGGAGGCCGGCCACCGCTCAACCGGCACAATCACCACGCCGCCAACCTGCACCTGACGCCGTACCTGGCGACCACCCTCGACAAGGCGTTCTACCTGTTGTTGGACCAGTTGGGGCTAGGCCAGGCCCAGGTAGTGATAGGCAATATCGAGCAACTGTGCTGCTACCAGTCACCGGCCGGCGACTTCACGGTGGTGCTCAGCGGTATCGGGCTGGGAGCCGACGGCCTGGCTTGTTGCTTACTGGTACTCGATGAGCAGGCGCGGATCTGCCTCAAGGCCGATCGGGTCAGCCTGCATCTCGATCAACGCCAGCTGGCGGCTATCGACCACGACCACCCATGGCTTGCGGGGCAGGTCGCCGATGTTTCCCGGTCGTCGCTACAGGCCAGCTCCGGCGGCGAGGCCAAGCCGCAGGTCGCCAGGGCGGATACCGGTGCCGGCGATCCAGGGGACCAGATACTGGCGTTCATCCAGGAACAGTTGCAGCACAAGCTGGGGTTCTCGCCCGAGGAGATCGGCCAGTCGGCACAGGTGCATGACCTGGGGCTGGACTCGATCATGGTGATGCAACTGACCGATAGCCTGAACAAGCGCTTCGGCACCCGGCTGATGCCCGACCTGTTCTATGAGAAGCAGCAACTGGGTGAATTGGCGGCAAGGCTGCAAGCACAGCACAAGGCGCTGCATTGAGCGGCAGAAGCGACCCGGCCGTCCAGGCTGCCGGGCAAACCAGGACGGTAAGGGCATGAACGATACAACCTCGAACCATACATCCGACATCCGTCTGCCCAACCAGCGACCGTCGCCGCGCCAAGCCGGCGCGCCGGCGCCACGGGACAGGCGCCAGGTCAGCGAGATTTCCCGCCCGCGGCCAGCGCCGCAAGCAGCGGATACCCGGGTGGCCATCGTCGGTTTTTCCGGACGTTTTCCGGGGGCCGCCGACGCCGGGCAATTCTGGCAGGCGTTGCGCCAGGAGCGTTCGCACATCAGTGAGTTGCCCTATTGGCACCTGCCGGGCATCGCCGAGCGTGCCCACCTGCGGGATACCTTCGCGTGCCCGGGCGGCTTCATCGACGAGCCCTTGGCGTTCGACGCCGACTTCTTCAGGATCAGCGCTCGCGAGGCCGAGGCCATGGATCCGCAGCATCGGCTGGTGCTGGAGCAGACCTGGGCCGCCTTCGAGCATGCGGGTATTCGCCCCGGCGACCTGCGAGGCAGCGATACGGGGGTCTTCATCGGGATTTCTTCCGCCGACTACAACGGCCTGCTGGCCCGCGCCGATGCCGGCAGCCACGATGCCACGGGCAATGCCCACTCGATCATCGCCAACCGCATTTCCTACCTGTTCGACTTCCATGGCCCCAGCGCTCCCGTCGACACCGCCTGTTCCAGCTCGCTGGTGGCGGTCCATCGCGCCGTGCAGGCGATCCGCAACGGCGATTGCGCGGTGGCGGTGGCTGGCGGAGTCAACCTGTGCCTGGAACCCATGGTGTTCATCGGTGCGCTGAAGGCCGGCATGCTCAGTCCGAGCGGCCGTTGCAAGGCCTTCGCCGAGGATGCCGACGGCTATGTGCGGGGCGAAGGCGTCGGGGTGGTGATCCTCAAGGACTACCAGCAGGCCCTGGCCGATGGCGACAACATCGTCGCGACGGTCATCGGTTCGGCGGAAAACCATGGCGGCCATGCCAACTCCCTGACCGCACCCAATCCCAGGGCCCAGGCCGAATTGCTCAAGCAAGCGTACCGCGGCCTGGACATCGCCAGCATCGGCTACATAGAGGTCCACGGCACGGGCACGCGCCTGGGCGACCCGATCGAGATCAGCGGGCTCAAGCAGGCCTTCGCCGAACTGGGCGCCAAGCCCGGCCAGCGTTGCTACCTGGGCTCGGTGAAAACCAACATCGGCCATCTCGAGTCCGCAGCCGGGATCGCCGGGCTGATCAAGACCCTGCTGGTACTGCACAACGGTTATCTGCCCAGGAGCCTGCACAGCGAACGGCTCAATCCCTATATCGAACTGGCCGACAGCCCGTTCGAGATCCTCCAGGCCGGGCGCGAATGGCCATCGGCCCAGGACAGCCAGGGCAATCCGCTGCCGCGCCGGGCCGGCGTCAGTTCATTCGGCTTCGGCGGGGCCAACGCCCATGTGGTGCTTGAAGCGGTCGGCCCCGTCGAGGGCACGGCGCAACCAGGCATGGCGGCGACCTTGTTCCCGCTCTCGGCCCGCAGCCCCGACGCCCTGCAGGCGCGGGTCCGGCAGTTGCTCGAGTTCCTGCAGGGCGAACGACAACCGGCCTTGGCGGAACTAGCCGCCAGCTTGCAACTGGGTCGCGAGGCGATGGAGTACCGGCTGGCCTTCGTAGCCCACAGTCACGCCAGCCTGGTGGAGCAGTTGCGTGCCTGCGGCGCTGGCATCCGGGCCTGCGCCCCGAGTGCCGCGGAGCAAGTGCTTGGCGCTCTGCAGCAGCACGATGGCAGCACCTTGCTGGGCTTGTGGGTCCAGGGCGCCGAAGTGGACTGGCGCCAGCTCTACCGGCACTGCCGGCCGACACGCATTCCCTTGCCGACCTATCCGTTCAGCCGCGAACGCTACTGGCTCAGCGCCGGCGCCGAGCCGGTGCAACCGGGGCCGGGCGCCCTGCATCCGCTGGTACACCGCAATACTTCGGATCTCTCGGGGCAACGCTTTAGCAGTCGCTTCAGCGGCAACGAGTGGTTTTTCACCGAGCATCGGGTCAATGGCCGGAAGACCCTGCCTGGCGTGGCCTACCTGGAGATGGCCAGGGCCGCCCTGGAGTTGTCCCTGGGCGCTGAGCAACGCCTGGCAGGCCTGAAGAACATCGCCTGGCGCCGCCCCATGTGCCATGAGGGCGGTGAGTTGCTGATCGATATCGAACTGGCGGAGCAGGGCGCCGGTGAGATTCGTTTCGAGATCCGCGATGCCCTGGGCGATGACTCGTGTTACTGCACCGGGGTGGCCCTGCTGGGTTCCAGCGAGCAACCGGCACCGCTGGACCTGGCGGCCATCGCCAACGCCACCGGCGAGCGGCCGTTGGAGCCGGAACATTGCTATGGCGTGTTCGCCGCAATGGGCCTGGTCTATGGCGAACGGTTTCGCCGGATCCAGGCACTGCAGGCCGGCCACGACCAGGTATTGGCCAAGCTGCTGGGCGAGCCAGATACCGCGACTGACTTGCCGTGCGGCCTGCTCGATGCCGCTTTGCAGGCCGGGATGGGCCTGGCCGAGCCGGGTCATCAAGCAACCGGTCAGGAGCCACGGCCCTTGGTGCCGTTCGCCCTGGACAGGGTGATCCTTGGCGATCTGCGCTTGCTCAAGCAGCCGTGCCAGGCCTGGGTGCGCCATGGCGCCGGCCACCAGCCCGGGCGTATCAGCAAGCTGGACGTGGACCTTTGCGACGATCAGGGGCGCATAGCCCTGCGCCTGCAGGGTTTTTCGTCGCGGGTGCTTGCGCCGGCCGCCGAGCCGCTGCTGGTCCTGCGCCCAGTGTGGCGCGACGAAACCCTTGAACAGCCCGCTCAGCGATCCGTCGCCCGGCAGTGGGTGCTGGTGGCCGCCGCCCCGACCGTGGACCTGCAATCCCTGCAAGATAGTTGCCAGGCCCTGGCCGGCGCGCAGCAATCGATCGTTATCGAACGTTTGCCCCAGGTGCCCGACGATCCGGGCGTTGCCCTGCCGGAGCTGGCCAGCTTCCTGATCCAGCGGTTGCAGACGTGCCCCGCCGACAGCCTGGTGCAACTGGTATGGGGCGAAGCAGGGCCGGCCACCGCCGTTTTCAAAGCCTTGCTGGCCTTGCTCAAGACGGCCAGGAACGAAGGCCTGGTGGCCGCCGTCCAGCTTCTGGAACTGCCCGGGGATCTGAACCCCCAACGGCTGCTGGACAATGGCCGGCAGGATGCCGAGCAGGTGCGTTACCTCGCAGGCCAGCGCCAGGTGCTGGCCTGGGAGGAAACCACGCTGGCCGACGACCCTGCCGATCCTTGGCGACCGGGCGGGGCCTATCTGTTGAGCGGTGGTACCGGTGGCCTGGGCTTGCTGCTGGCACACAGCATTGCCCGCCAGGCCCGGGGCGTGCGACTGGTGTTGGCCAGTCGCGGGGCCGAGCAACTGTCGGCGCACGCGCAGGCGCGCATCGAGGCACTGCGGGCGCTGGGCGCCGAGGTGCACCTGCACGCCCTGGATATCAGCGACCCGCAGGCGGTACGGACACTGGTCGAGCGCTGCGAGCACCTGTTCGGCACGCTAAACGGGATTGTCCATTGCGCGGGCATCACTCGCGACAGTCGCCTATGCAACAAGCGCGCAAGCGACATGGCGGCGGTACTGGCGCCCAAGGTGGCGGGGGTGCTGAACCTCGACCGCGCCAGCGCGCACCTGATGCTGGACTGCTTCGTGCTGTACTCGTCGGTGAGCGCGGTAATCGGTAACCCAGGGCAGGGCGACTACGCCCTGGCCAATGGCTTCATGGATGAATGGGCCGGCTGGCGCAACGCCCAGGTCCAGGCAGGCCTGCGCCATGGACGGACCCTGGCGATTGACTGGCCGTTGTGGGCCAACGGCGGCATGGGGATCGATGCCATGCGCGAACGCCAGATGTTCGAGCACAGCGGAATCCGTCCCTTGAGCGATGCCGGCGGCCTGAACACGTTGCGCCGGCTACTGGCCAGTGCCGAAGGCGCTGGGCGCTGGCTGGTGCTGCAAGGAGATATCGCCAGGATCAGAAGCTTCATCGCCGGGCAGCGCCAGGCGCCTGGACCAGCGACGGTCGAGCCAGAAGCCGCACCCGTGCCGCAGGTCATGGAGGATGAGCTGGAGAACCTGGCGATCCGCTATTTCAAGCAGCTGCTGGCGAACACCCTCAAGCGTCCCCAGGAGAAGATCGACAGCGACGAGTCGTTCGAACGCTATGGGGCCGATTCGATCCTGCTGACCGAGTTGACCGGCCAGCTGGAGCGAAGCTTCGGCTCGCTGCCCAATACCTTGCTGTACGAACACCAGACGGTGCGCGAGTTGAGCCAGTATTTCAGCCGCCAGCAACCGGAGCGGCTGCGCCAGTTACTGGCGCCGGGACAGGCGCGCCGTGCGCCGCCCGGTCAGGCCGACGCCGCGCCCCGGGCGGCACCGGCAGCCGCGCGGCGACAGGGCCAGCGCCAGGCCCGGGCCGCACAGCCAGCGACCACTGGCGGTCGCGACCTGGCGATCGTCGGGATCAGTGGGCGCTATCCGGGCGCCGAAGACCTGGAGACCTTGTGGCGCAAGCTGGCCGCGGGCCAGGATCTGATCAGCGAGGTACCGGCCGCGCGCTGGGACCACCAGGCCTATTTCCACCCGGAGCGCGGGCGCTTCGACAAGACCTACTGCAAATGGGGCGGCTTTCTCGATGGCATCGAGGATTTCGATCCGCTGTTCTTCAATCTCTCGCCCCGCGAGGCACCGATCATCAACCCCAACGACCGGTTGTTCCTGGAGACCTGCTGGAACCTGCTGGAAAGCGCCGGCATCACCCGGCAACAGCTCAAGCAACGCTATCAGCAGCAGGTGGGGGTCTTCGTCGGAGTGATGTACCAGCAATACCAGGCGTTCGCAGCGGATCTGGTCCGCGAGTCCCTGGTGTCCGTGACGTCCTACAGCGCCATCGCCAACCGGGTGTCCTATTTCTTCGATTTCCAGGGACCGAGCCTGGCCATCGATACCATGTGCTCGTCGTCGATCTCGGCGATCCATGCCGCCGGCGAAGCGCTGCGCAACGGCGATTGCCGGTTGGCGATCGCCGGCGGCGTCAATCTCAGCCTGCATCCGAAGAAGTACATCGGCCTGAGCATCGGCCAGGTACTGGGCAGCCATGCCGGCAGCCGCAGCTTCGCCGACGGCGATGGCTACCTGCCGGCCGAAGGCGTCGGGGCGGTATTGCTCAAGACCCTGGCCGACGCGGAGCGCGATGGCGATCCGGTGCTGGCGGTGATCAAGTCGACGGCGGTCAACCATGGCGGCCATACCCATGGTTTCTCGATGCCCAGCGCCAAGCTGCAGGCAGCCTTGATCGAGGGCAACTTCAAGCGGGCCGGCATCGACCCGCGCACCATCAGCTATGTCGAGTCGGCGGCCAACGGTTCGGCCATGGGCGACGCGATCGAGTTGAGCGCCCTCAGCCGGGTATTCGCCGAGGCCGGGGTTGCGCCCCGGTCTTGCGCCATCGGTTCGGTCAAATCCAATGTCGGGCATGCCGAGGCCGCCTCGGGCCTGTGTGCCCTCAGCAAGCTGGTACTGCAATTGCAGCACCGGCAATTGGCGCCATCGTTGCTGCTCGGCCAGTTGAATCCACAGTTGGACTTCGAGAGCTCGCCATTCGTGTTGCAACGTACGCTGGCCGACTGGCCGCAGCCGCTGCTGGAGATCGACGGCATGGCCCAGGCCGTGCCGCGTCGGGCCGCGCTCAGTGCCTTCGGCGCTGGCGGCTCGAATGCCCACCTGATCCTGGAGGAGTACCCAGGCACGAACGCGGGCGAGGCACCGCCAGGACCGGACGAAGAACAGATCGTGCCGCTGTCCGCGCGCACCCGGCACTCCCTGCACCAGGCGCTGGCCAGGTTGGCGCATCATCTGGATCGCCATCGGCCAGTGCGCCTGCAAGACCTGGCCCATACCCTGCAGGTTGGCCGTGAGGCCATGCCGCTGCGCCTGGCGTTGCGGGTGGCCAGCATCGACCAGTTGCGCACGCTGCTGGCCGAGATCCTGGCCGCGCTTGCCCAGGGCGAAAGCCTGGTTGCGTTACAAGCCCGAGGCTTGCCGCTGGCCTTCGGTGATGTCGAGGCGGTTCCGGCGGCGCTCGCCAGTCTGTTGTCCGGGCCGGGGGCCGCGGCCTTCGGCCAGGGCCTGGTCGGTGCCGGCGACCTGCAGCAGTTGGCATTGCTCTGGACCCAGGGGGGCGAGGTTCCCTGGCATGAACTGGCCCCGAAGGCCGGTGCGCGACTGATCGACCTGCCGACCTATGCCTTCGACAGGCAGCGCTATTGGCTGGAGCAGGGCGCCGCGCCCAGTTCGACGGATGAGCTGCCCGCCGCTGTCGCGAGCGCTCCCCTGGAATCCGGAAAAGCACCGCGTACCGCCGCAGAGCAGGGCTTGTACCTGCTTGCGGAACTGTTGGGCATGGCGCCTGAGGAACTGGCGCCGGCCAGGCCGCTCACGGCCTACGGCGCCGATTCGATCGTGATGTTGCAATGGGCGATGCAGGTGCAGGCCCGGATCGATCCCCGATTGGTGCTGGCGGATATCCAGCGCTGCAATACCCTTGGCGATGTCCTGGAACTGCTCGACCGGCCCCTGGCGCCGGATGACCGGCGAGAGGTGGCGCTGCCCGCGCAGATCATCGGCTTGCTCGGCGGATCGCCAGTGCGTTTCCCGGAATTGCAGCGGCTCAACCAGGCGCAGCACGGTCGTCCGGTGTTCTGGTTCCACGGCGCCCTGGGGGGCAGCGAGATCTACCAGGGGCTGGCCCAGCAGGTGCAACGCCCGTTCTTCGGCCTGCAGGCCAGGGGCTGGATGACCGATCGCGCGCCGTTACAGGGCATCCAGGCCATGGCGGCCTATTACATCCAGGTCATCCAGTCGGTGCAGCCGCAGGGCCCCTATGACCTGGGGGGCTATTCCCTGGGCGGCATGCTGGCTTATGAAGTGACCCGGCAGTTGCAGGAACTGGGGGAAAGCGTCGACAGCCTGGTGATGCTCGACTCGCCGGACGTGACCGGCGAGCGCACCGCGCGCCTGAGTGACAAGACCCGCCTGTTGCAGACCGTCAACATGTCCTTGCAAATGACCATCGGCCAGACGCCGGAGCGTTTTGCCCAGGTGCTGATCCACCGCGACGAAGTGGACCTGGCCCTGGCGATCGCGGATTACCGCGAGCAACTGATCGGGCTGGCTCGCCAGCGTGGCCTGGCCATCAGCGAGCAACGCCTGCAAGAGCGGCTGGAGCAAGTCACGCGGGTCCAGCAGGCCTACCAGGTCGAGCACTACCGCATCCTGCCGCTGCCCAGGGCCGGGGAAGTGGCCTGCCGTTATTTTCGCAATGCCAGTGGCTTGTGGATGGGCGAGCTGGAACCGTTCTTTTCCACCGACAGCCAGGAGTTCGCCGCTTTCAATCACGCCGACTATTGGCAGGAATGGCAACGCCAGCTGCCGAATTTCGAAATGACCGACGTGGCCTCGGCCAACCACATGACCCTGTTGACCCAACCGGAGGTATTCCGGGTGATCGCCCGGTCGTGTGCGGCCCTGTATTGCCCAGAGGCGGTGGAGAGTGCCATTGGCTGAGGCCCGAGGCGGTCTCTGCACCTGTTGTCGATGGGCTTCAGGCGGCTTTTTTCAGGCGCCAGAGCTTGTACGCCAGATGGCCGTTCCTGTAGGCCTTGACGCCGCTGTCATCGAAGAAGTGGAACATGGTGTCGAATGCGTGCCAGACCTCGGGCGGCAGCGCCGTGCCTTGTTGCTTCTTCTCGTTCACCAGGCTCTTGAGCAGGTGCTTGAGGTGACCTTGCTCGCTTTCGAAGGCCCTGAGCACGCCTTCGGAAATATCGGCGTGATCGCGCACCTCGAAGCGCGCATGGCGAATCATCGCTTCGTGCTGTTCCAGCACGTTCTCGAAGAAATCGACGCCGATGCTGTCACGCTCGTTCAAGGTGCTGGGGTTGTCGCCCTTCATGGTGTCGGCGTACAGGAACCAGCCATCGTCCTTCAGTACCCGGCGCACCTGCGTGCCGAAGGTATCGAGGTCGGGATAGCAGTGCGACGACTCGATATTGATCACGACGTCGAACTGCTTGTCGGCAAACGGCAGGGCCATGGCGTCACCCTCGACGAAGGTCAGCCCCGGCAGGGCATGCACCCGGTTGCACAACTCGATATGCGCCGGGCAGAAATCCATCCCGGTGACGGACGCCGCCCCGGTGTAGCGGGCCAGGTAGGAGCAGTTGCCGCCACGCCCAGAGCCGACTTCCAGGACCTTCTTGCCGCGCAGGTCGATATTCCCCAGCAGGGTGCGAATCAGGTTCGCCGAGCATTTCTGCTCCAGGTCCCGGTCGTCGATCCAGTCGAAGTTGCTGTCCCTGGCCAGGTAGCCGTAGTTGAGGAACGTCAGGCGCTGGTCGGGGAACATCCGGGTCATCATGTCGTACCACTGGCTGATCGGCGATACGGTCACTGGTCCTTGGGTCGTCATTTCTACCTCCATGTGGGAAAGCTGCAAAGGGCTTCGCCACAGCAGCATAGAGGTGATAGCCAAGATGCCGAGGATTTTTTCTCACGGCCCCGAGCCGTTCCGGATCGGCTCCTATACTGCGAGCCGTCATTATCGCAATTCATTTCAGGATGAAATTCATGCCTTATCTTTTCCAGGGACAGAAGTCTTGCGTGGTGTTCATGTTTCCCGGCCAGGGCTGCCAGTTCTACCAGATGGGTCGCGAGCTCTATCAGAACAACCTGCGGTTCCAGCACTGGATGAACGAACTCGATAGCCTGGTGCGCGCCGAACTGGGCCAGTCGGTGGTCGCCACGATCTACCACGACAGCCATCCACGCTCCCAGGTGTTCGATGACATCCGCCTGAGCCACCCGGCGATCTTCATGGTCGAGTACGCGTTGGGCCGGACCCTGGCCGAGCAGGGCGTCAAGCCTGACCTGCTGCTGGGCGCCAGCCTCGGGGAACTGGCCGGCGCCGCGCTGGCCGAGATCATCGCGCTGCCCGAGGCGGTGCGCCTGGTGGTGCGCCAGGGGCAGTTGTTCCACCAGCAGCAAGGCGCAACGGGCACTGGCGCGATGCTGGCGATCCTGGCTCCACAGTCGCTGTTCCAGGAACTGCCGGCGTTGCACGAGCACTGCGATATCGCCGCCTACAACGCCCCCTCGGTCATGGTGGTGGCGGGTCCGGCCAGTGCGATCGCCGAGGCCGAGCGCCAGCTCAATGCCCGGGACGTGGTCTACCAACGCTTGCCGGTGAACCAGGCCTTTCACTCGCGGCATATCGACTTTCTCAAGCCCGAGGTCGACGCCCTGTTTCGCCAGGTGGCCTGGCAACCGGCACAGACCCCGGTGGTTTCCTGCCACAGCGGCCAGGTCCTGGAGCGGCTGGACGGCGACCACTACTGGCAGAGCATTCGCCAGCCGATCCGCTTTTCCCAGACCCTGGCACAGCTCGAGCAGCAAGCCGCCGAGCGCGGCGAGTCGATGATCTACCTCGACCTCGGGCCCAGCGGCACCCTGGCCAACCTGGTCAAGCAGAACCTGCGCGAGCGCTCCTTGCCGCGGACGATCGCGGTGTTGAGCCCGTTCGGCCGTGACCTGGAGAAGTTCGACGAGGCCCTGACCCTGGGCCGTGCCTTGCAGCCGTTGCCGACCGCCATCCAGCCGGGCATGGCGGCGGCACCATCGGTGCAGGCACCGCTCGACATCCCGCGGCAAGCGGCCGTCCTGTCCCCGCCACCACGGCTGGTCCAACGACCCTCGACGCCATTGCCATCCGGCCCCAAGCGTGTGTACCTGTTTCCCGGGCAGGGTTCGCAACGCCTGGGCATGGGGGCGGAGCTGTTCGAGCAGTTCCCCGACCACCTGGCGCAAGCGGACCAGGTCCTCGGTTATTCGCTCAAGACCCTGTGCCTGGAAGATCCCGAGCGCCAGCTGTCCAACACCCGGTTCACCCAGCCGGCGCTCTATACCGTCAGCGCCCTGGCATTCCTGGCCAGGCAGCAGGCCGATCCGCGCAAGCCCGACTTCCTGGCCGGCCACAGCCTGGGTGAATACTGCGCCTTGTTCGCCGCCGGGGCATTCTCCTTCGAGACCGGCCTGAAACTGGTGAAAAAACGTGGCGAGCTGATGGCGCTCGCCACCGGAGGCGGCATGGCGGCGGTCATCGGCCCGAGCCCCGATGAGGTCCAGGCGTTGTTGAACCGTCATGCCCTCGGGGCCCTGGACATCGCCAACTACAACTCACCGTCCCAAGTGGTGCTGGCCGGTCCTGTGGTGGCGCTCAGCGAAGCCAAGGAGATCTTCCAGGCGCAGGGCATCACCTTCGTCGAACTGCCGGTCAGCGCGCCTTTCCATTCCCGCTACATGGACAGTGCCATGCGCGCCTTCAGTCACTACCTGGCGACCTTCGATTACCGGCCGCTGCAGACCCCGGTCATCGCCAACGTCAACGCCGCGCCTTATCGCGATGGGGAAGTGGTGGACAACCTGTCCCGGCAGATCTGCGGCTCGGTGCGCTGGCTCGAGAGCATGCAATACCTGATGCGCCAGGGGGCGCTGGAGTTCGAGGAGCTGGGACCGGGCGAGGTTCTGACCAAGCTGGTCAAGGCCGCGCGCAACACCGCCTTATCGTGATCGCACCTAGCCCAGGATGCCTTGTCATGGAACCGACGACCAATGCCACGCTGACCGACCAGCTGTTGTTCATCGCCAGTGTGCTGGCCCTGGAAAGCCGCCAGCTGATTTCCGCCAGGGGCATCAACCAGACGTTCGGCTTTGCTGAATTCACCGATGCGGCCTCGGTCAACGCCGGTCCGTTGCGAGTGATCTTCGATGCCCTCGAAGGTTGCGGCTGGTTGAGCCAGGCGAGCGATGATCAGTATTTTTTCAAGGCCCCGGCATCGGCCATCGCCTCGCTGCCCAGCCAGGCCAGCCAGCTGTTCTCCTGGCTGGCGCCAGAGCTACCGCTAGCCGCAGAGCTATCGCCGGCAGGCCCCTGGCTGGAACTGGCGGCGCTGGACTGGAACCTGCATTGCCCGGTACTCCGCCAGGGCCTGGACCAGTTGCTGGCGCTGGGGCTGCTACAGCGGTTGCAATGCAACGCAGGAATCGATGTCGACAGCGGCCGGGTCGATCCTGGACGCCTGGCGGCCGGGCCGACGGACCCCGACGCCCGCCGCCGGTTGAGTGATTTCCTGCGGGGCCAGCGCTGGATTCGCCGGGAGGAACGCCATCTGGTGCTCGCCCCCGAGCGCCGAACACTGCTGGCCGAACTATTGAGCCAACCGTTCCTGGCCTATTTCGCCAGCTTGCCCGCCATGGTCGAAGAGCTCCTGTTCGGCCAGGGGGAGCGCTGGGCACAGGCGCTGCAATGGCTCCAGCAGGCAGGCGAGCAATACGCCTGGCCGGGAGATCGATCGACGCTGGAGCTGCTGTTGGGCCCGCTTTTCGATGCCCAGCCAGTGTCTGCCCAGGCGCAGTGGGTCGTCAGCCTGGGTCGCTCCCCCGCAGGCACCCTGGACCAGCTGGAGTACTGGGTACGCCAGCATACCGCTCGGGGCCGGGCCCTGGAGCACCACCCACTGCGATGGCTGGAGCTGGACCGCGCCTTGGCCGATGAACCGCAGGCGGTGCGCCAACAACTACAAGAGGCAGGCGTACCGGGTGATGCGCGGATTCTGTGGCTGGGTATCGGCCAGCAGAACCTGCTGCCACCCCAAGCCTCGACGCCGCGCCCGCCGTCCCTGGTGCCACGGCGTCATTACCTGGACCTCGCCGGGCAGGCGGTGGATGGCGCCGCGGTGCTGGCCAGCCTCGACCGTTCGGCCGCAGGCCTGGCGATGCTGACTGGCGAGCAGTGGCTGGTACTCAGTGACAGCCACTGGTACCCGGGCGACCACTGGGCCGGCAACCTTGCCTGCCACTATCCGGTCGAGGCCGCGCACTACCTGATGGCGCTGGCCGGAGCCGGGCTGTTCGCCGAGCCGGGCATGCTCCACAAGCTCCCCCAGGGTGGCCTCGGTTGCTGCGCCACCAGCGGTTGCTACAAGCGACGCGAGTATCGTGTCCGCCATGCCGCCCCGGGGGACATGGGCGCCTTGCTGGAGCTCGAACAGGCTTGCTGGCCAGCAGGCGGGCGAGTCGATGAAGCGATCCTGCGGCGTCGCTTGCGCCAGGATCCTGCGGGGCAATTGGTCCTGGAGCTCGGCGGGCAGGTGGTGGGCGTGATCTATTCCCAGCGCCTCTTGCGCATCGAGGACTTGGCCACGGTCAACTTCGCCACCGTCGACCAGCTGTTCCACGGCAAGGGCAGCATCGTGCAGATCCAGAGCCTGAATATCTTGCCGGCGCACCAGTACAGCGGCTATGGCGACCAGTTGCTGGAGTTCATGCTGCAATACTGCACGCTGCAAAACGGCGTGGACACGGTGGTCGGCGTGACCCGTTGCAAGGACTATCCCCGCCACCGGCACCTGGCCCTGGCCGACTATATCCAGGCACGTGACGAGCGAGGAGGGCTGCTGGATCCGATATTGCGCTTCCATGAACAGCACGGTGCGCGGATCGAGAAACTGGTTGCTGGCTACCGGCCCGCCGATGCCGACAACGCCGGCCATGGCGTCCTGGTGCGCTATCACCTGGCTGGCCGCCAACGCCAGCAACCGCAACCCGTGACGCCACGGCTCGAACAACCGGGTATCACGCCCGAAGTCGCCGTGCGCCAGGCGCTCAACCGTTGTCTGGGGCAGGCACCGGAGCGACCCGTATCGGCGCAGCACAGCCTGATGGAGCTGGGGCTGGATTCGGCGGACCTGCCAGGACTCGGCGAAGCGCTGGGCAGGGCTTTCGGCCTGGTCCTGGAGCCGAGCTTTTTCTTTCGCTACAACAACCTCGGGAAAATTCTCGACGCCGTGCAGGAGCGCCTGGGCGGCCCTGCATCGCCAGGGGCCGAAGTGCAGGCGGCCCACCTCGCCCCGGCGTCCCAACCGCCAGCGCTGTCCGCCACCCCAGAGGACGACTTTGCCGTGGTGGGCATCAGCGGTTCCTTTCCCGGTGGCGGACTGGAAGGTTTTTACGCCGCCATTCACAACGGCACCAGCCAGCTTCGCGAAGTACCGCCCGAACGCGGCATGGCCGGGCCTGTGGCCGGCTACATCGACGGTATCGAATATTTCGACCCCGGGTTTTTCTCTATCTCGGCGGCGGAAGCCGCGCTGATGGATCCGCAGCAGCGTCTGCTGCTGCAACATGCCTGGCTGGCCCTGGACGATGCGGCGATCAGTGCCGCGGATTTTGCCCGGCAGCCGACAGGGGTGTTCATAACCGCCGCCCCGAGCCAATACCCTGAAGTCGTCGAGGTGCCCCGTAGCAGCCCGTACCTGCTGACGTCTTCTGCGCCGTGCATGTACGCCAACCGGATTTCCTGGTTCCTCGACCTGCGTGGCCCCAGCGAATACTGCAATACCGCTTGCTCGTCGGCGCTGGTAGCCGTGCACCGGGCCATGCAGGCAATGCGCAGCGGCGAGTGCCGGCAGGCGCTGGTGGGCGCGGTGAACCTGCTGTTGTCCGCGGATGAAACCGCGGGCTACCGGCAAATGGGCTTGCTCAGCGAGCAGGCGCAGACCCGCTCGTTCCAGGCTGGGGCCGATGGTTACGTGCGCGCCGAGGGGGTCGGCGTGCTGCTGCTCAAGCCACTGGCCGACGCGCTGCGCGACGGTGATCGGATTCACCTGAAGATCAAGGGCAGCGGCGTGAGCCATGGTGGCCACGGCATGTCCCTGACCGCACCGGATCATGACGGCATGCAAGCGGCGATGGTCGCTGCCTATCGGCGCGCCGGGGTCAAGCCCCAGACCCTGGGCTACGTAGAAGCCCATGGCACCGGTTCGGCATTGGGCGATGCGATTGAGATCGACGCGCTACAGGCGGCCTACCGAGAGCTGGGAGACGGACAAGCGGTCGTCGCGCCCTGGCATCTGAGCAGTTTGAAGCCGTTGATCGGGCACTGCGAGCTGGCTTCGGGCATGGCGGCACTGTTCAAGGTGATCGATGCGTTGCGCCAGCGGCGGTTACCGGGAATTCCTGGCTATGGCCAACCCAACCCGGCGATCAGCCTCGATCCGCAACTGTTGTCGCTCAGTGCACAGCACCGGCCATGGCCGGCCATGCGCGATGCTCGTGGGCAGGAGCTGCCTCGTCGGGCAAGCATCAACAGCTACGGTTTCGGCGGAGTCAACGCCCACTTGGTGGTGGAGGAGCCTGACGTCCAGCCGCGCCCCCCTGGCCTGGCTCATGGCCCGCAATTGATCCTGCTGTCGGCGCAGGATGGGCAACGCCTCAGGGAACAGGCCGCCTTGCTTGGGCAGGCCATCGAGCGCCAGCCGGAGCTGGACCTGGCCGACATCGCCTATACCTTGCAAGTGGGGCGCACCGCGATGGTTTGCCGCTGGGCCAGCCAGGTGCAAAGCATCAGCGTCTTGCGGCATCAGCTCGACGCCCTGGCCCGGGGGCTGGGCGATTCTCCGGTGCGGGTCGAGGAGGTGCCGCCAGGCAACCACGCCTCGCTCGACCAGGCCCTGGCGACGGCGGACCTCGGCGCCCTGGCCGCTGCCTGGTTGCAAGGGCGCAGCGTGCCTTGGCAGCAACTGCAGCGCCCACAGCCGCCGCGGCGCGTCGGTCTGCCCGGCTATGCCTTCGCCCGGCAGCGCCATTGGCTGCCGCCGCGCCTGGCGGCGCCCACGCGCCCCGCGGACCCTTGCCGGCAGCCGGGCCGGGACCTGCGCCAGATCCTCGCCCAGGTGCTGGGTTGCGACCCGCAGGCGCTGGCCGGGTGCGAGGCGCGCAGCCTGGCCAGCCTGGGGCTCGACTCGCTGGGGGCGGTGGGCCTCAAGGCCAGGCTCGAACAGCAGTTGCAGGTAGCGGTCCCCCTGGCCCAGCTCAGCCCGTACCTGAGCCTTGGCGAGGTCGAGGCTTACCTGGCGACGCTGGACCACGATGGCGAGCAAGGACTGCTGCCGGTGTTGCAGGCCGAGCCCGAAGCCGCCTGCCAGCCGTTTGCCCTCAACGATATCCAGCAATCGTTCTTGTCGGGGCGCATGCTCCTGGCCGAGGCCGAGCGGGTCGGTTGCCATATCTACCTGGAGTTCGACTGGCCGGAACTGGACGTCTACCGCCTGGAGCAGGCGTGGAACCGACTCCTGGCGCAGCATGACGCACTGCGTTTGAAAATGCTGGACGATGGCCGCCAGCAGGCCGGTCCGGCACTGCCATATCGCTTCAAGGTCCGCGACTTGCGCCGCAGTGCCAGCGCCGAGCGCGAACGCTCGCTGATGGCCTTGCGCGCATCGATGTCGCACCAGCTCTACCAGGTGGGCCAGGAGCGTTTGTTCACTATCGCGGTATCGCTGCTGGACCAGGGGACCAGCCGGGTCCACCTGAGCATCGACGAGTTGATCGTCGATGCCACCTCGCTCGAAGTGCTCTTGCAGCAATGGCTGCTGGTTTACCGGGAGCCCGCGGCCGTCCTGCCTGGGCAGGGCCTGACGTTCCGTGATTATCAATTGGCCCTGGACGCCTTCAAGACATCGCCGCGCTACCAGCGGGACCTGCGGTACTGGGTTGACAAGCTGGCCCAACTGCCGGCGGGTCTGTACCTGCCCAAGGCTCCGGGGCCTGCCGGTCGTCATCGCCGTCGCCTGGTCCGAACCCTGGACCGCGAACGCTGGCGGCGCTTGAAGGAGCAGGGCGCGGCGCTGCAGGTTTCCGGCAGCGCGTTGCTGCTTGGGCTGTTCGGCCTGGTCCTGCAGCAAGCCAATGCCGGGCAGGGCTTTTCCCTGATATGCACCTGCTACGGCCGGCTACCCCTGCATCCGGATATCGATAGCCTGGTGGGGCCACTGATCTCGACCCAGCTGTTTTCCTTTGCCGCGGCGCAAGGACAGGACCTGGCGCAATGGCTGCAACAAGCGCAGCGCCAGTTGCTGGAGGACCTTGACCACGGCTGTGCGGGCAGCGTTGCCGCGCTGCGCGAGGCTCGGCGTGCCGAGGGCCAGGGGCCGCGATTCAACGGAGCGGAGGTGGTCTTCACCTCGATGCTCAACAATCCGGCGATCGGTGGAGCCCCGGGGTTTGCCGACGCCCAGCACTACTGCGTGACCCAGACCCCACAGATCAACCTCGATCACCAGCTGCGCGAGCGTGCCGGGGTGCTGGAGTTCAGCTGGGATGTGGCCATCGATTGCTACCCCGAAGGAATGCTCGAGAAGTTGTGCGAGGATTACTGCCAACTGCTGGCCCGCCTGGCCGATACCGATGTCGGGTGGAAGGCATTGCCGGTGAGCGAACTGCTTGCCGTCACGCCGTTTCAAGTGCTTCCAGTCGCAGCGTCCGGGCGCCCCTTCGCCTTGACCGATCAGCAGCAGGCCTATGCCTTCAATCGCACCTTGCACCCGGGCCAAGGCAACGCGCAGCTGTATTGCGCTCTGGCGATCGACGACCTTGACGTTGCGCGGCTGGGCCGTGCCTGGCAGCAACTGGTGGCCCACCATCCGATGCTGCGTACGCGCGTCCTGGCCAATGGCACCCAGCAGGTGCTGGAGCCGGCGCCTTCGGCGCAACTGGAGCTGGAGCCGCACGGCCCGGAGGGCGACGCTCGACGCATCGCCGAACGGCTGCTGGGACAAGTGACTGCGCTGGGCGACTGGCCCCATGCCTGGCTGCGGGTGAGCCCCCTGGACGGTGGTTGCCAGGGGGTGCACCTGGCGGTGGACTTGCTGCTTATCGACCTGCCCAGCCGCAACCTGCTGCTGCGCCAGTTGCTCCAGCTCTACCACGGCCAGCCTCTGGCGCCGTTGAACATCGATTTTGCCGGGTATGTCGCGGCGCTCGAAGGCTACAAGCGCACGCCGGCGGCAGGACCGGCCTTGGCCTACTGGCAGGAGAAGTTCCGGCACCTGCCGTCCGGGCCGCCGCTCGACGATGGCGGCGCCGGCGGTGTCGCGCACCTGGAGTACGAACACTGCCTGGCCTGCTGGCCAGCCCTGCGCACGCGTATCCACCGGGCAGGGATCTCGGCCGATGCCTTGTTGATCGCCGTCTATGCCCGAAGCATCGCCAGGCACGGTTGGCCCGCGCCATTCACCCTGGTGGCCCCGGGCTGGCAGAGACCGGCGGCGCACCCGCAGGTGGACGCCCTGGTGGGTGACTTCACCACATTGAGCTGGGTCGACTTTGACGATCGCCCGGCGACGCTGCTTGAGGAGGCCCGGCGTTGCGAGCGGATCTTCGCCGAGGATCGCCGGCATGCCTGCGTCAGTGGCTTGCAGGCCCTGCGCAAGATGGCGACGAATCGCCAGTCGGCGCGCAAGCTGGAGTTCCCGGTGGTGTTTACCCGGCTGGATCCGCAAGGTCCCCTCGGACTCCCCGAAGGGGCGACCCTCGTGAAGAGTGCCAGCCGCACCCATGGGGTGGCGCTGGACAACCTTAGCAGCGAGTTGCCGCAAGGCTTGCTGATCCATTGGGACCTGGCGCCCGGGCGCATGGATCCTGCACGGGTGACGGCGATGTTCGCCGACTACTGTCGCCTGCTGGAGCGCCTGGCTGGCGATGACCAGGCCTGGTACGAGCCAGGTTGAGCCCGCGCTAGGCTGTTGGCGGTGCGAGCTGCGTTGGCTACCGTAATCTTCGCGTGAAGAGCTGGGCCGAGCTGGCGAACCCGGGGCCGCCGCCCACTGGCAGGCACCGCTAGCGGGCGCCGTGTCGGCCCAGCACCTGCTCCAGTCCCCGGCGGTAGGTAGTGACCTGGAACTCGGGGAAGCGCTGCTTGAATTTCGACGAATCGAACAGGTTGTCGTATTCGTAGCGCGGCAGCAGTTCGCGCAGCTCGCGGACTTGGCTGGAAACCAGGCCGGCGGCCAGCAGGGTCCACTTGCCCAGAACCTTGTAGGAGGGCGCCTGGCCCAGCACTTGCGCGGCCAGGCCAACCAGTTCCTTGTAGGTCAGGCGCTGATCGTCGCAGGGCAGGTGCCAGGTCTGCCCATAGGCATCCGCGGTATTGCCGAGCAGCCCCAGGGCGCGGCTGGCGTCGGGGGTCCAGATCAGCGTGCGCCTGGTGTCGTCGCGCACCGGCACCCGCGGCGTCTTGCCCGCCTTGAGGTTATCCAGCACCAGGCTGTTGGTGATGCTCTGGGTCTTGCCGGGGCCATAGAACTCCGGCGCCCGGCCGATCAGCACCGGAATGTCGCCGCTGGCCATTTCCTGCAGCACCATGGAGGCCATGGCCGCCCGCACCTGGCCCTTGCGGCCGACGGGCTGGAAGGGGGCGTCCTCGGTGAGCAGCCGGTCGTTCTGCGGGTACATGTAGGTGTTGTCGAAATAGACGAACTTGGCATTCGCCGCGCGCGTCGCTTGGAGGGCATTTTTCAGCATCAGTGGGAATTGCTGCTCCCACAGGCGAGTGTCCGGCGGCAGGCCGGCGGTGAAATACACGATGCTGCTGCCCTTGATGGCCTTGGCGGCCTGGTCGGCATCCAGCAGGTCGGCTGGTAGCAAGGTGTCGGACGGATTGACCTTGGCCGGGTTGCGACTGACCAGCCGCAGCTCATCGGTATGGCTGCTGGACAGTTCTCGCGCCAGCTCCACGGCGATCTGCCCACTGGCTCCCAATATGGTTTGCATGCTGTGTCCTTGAGTCGTTGAAGAAGTCGCGGGCCAACCTCGTCTGGCCCATTGAGCTTAGCGAATCCGCGTTCGCTTGCCGGCCCGGGGGCTTGGCCGAGGTCGACAGGCGAATCGAAAGGCCATGGTTGCGCGGCCACGGGGCAACCTTAAGTTTAAAGTTATCTTTAAGGTCAAGCGATTATCCGGCGCTGAAAACTGCCGCCGCCGCCCCCCCGGTACCCGCTGCCGTACCGGCCAGCAAAGGCCCGGAAATCCGGGGCATGGTCAGGTGCGACAAGCCGGCTGTCGGAGTTCGGGCGCCGAGCGCAGGCGCAGGTCCTGGAATGTCTGTTCATCGGATTTCGACAGTCGCAATTGGCGCTATCCAATGAGCTGACTAGGCTTTTTTCTACTTCTGGTGCCTGCCCACGCACAGGCCCCACCGCTCGAACCTGGCGTCGACCAGCGACGCTGGAACCGCGACTGCTTTGCGTGCGGGAAAGGCAATTCTTGTCAGGAGAACAAGACATGAACTCTACCAGGGACGGTGCGTATCACATCTTTGGCGTC